>JAJEBR010000089.1 GCA_022822445.1 Gemmatimonadota bacterium
ACCTCCACTACCCCTCACCATCACACCCCCCTCGGCCCCTTCCCCCGGCTCCCTCATGATCATGTCCGGGTTGGAAAACACTGCCCGAGCCCGTTGACAATACCCGCGCTGCACTCGAGCGGACTGATTGACATTCCCGTCCGCAGGCGACACCTTCCGGTCCGCTCTGTTGAAAATGATTCTCAATCGCAAAAACGCCGAGGGGTTGCTCCCCCATCCGCTCGTTTCCGATTGGGTCGCCGCCAGGGTGACCGAGACCTTTTGCGCGGCTGGTGTAGATTTCTCCACGCGGTCCGTGCGACGCAGTGCCTTCCGGCCGCTCCAGATAGCGCGTACACTCCCAACCAGGCATTCAAGTTCAAAATGACCCCAGGAACCCGCCGCACGCTCCGCGCGTCCCTCGCCACCCTCGCCGCCCTCGCCGGCTGCGAGTCGGACACCACGGTACCCCCCGAGGTCTTCGAGGAAGGACGGATCACCGTCGATGCCACCGCCCCGCTGGGCTTCACGTACCTCAGTCTGGCGGACGAAGGGGCGGTCATGATGCCGCCGGACCCGGCCAGCTCCACCGAGTGGCACATGGGATTCCGCCGCTTCCTCGTCACCCTGAACGGCGGCGTTGCGGGCCCGGGATCGGTCGCGGCGGTCAACCTCGGCAACAACATGAACGCCACCGCCGACCAGGTCGTTGCGCTCACGGAGCAGGATGGCGAGGCCGCCTTCCAGGCCATCGCCGATGCCGACATCCCCGCCGCCTCCTCCTTCGTGGAAGACGGCCTGGCCCCCGATCCCGGCGCGTCCTGGTTCCGGTTCGAACCGCGGATCGGCACGCTCGTCGCCAATCCCCAGGCCGCCTGGAAGACGCGGGAGTCCTCCGGGCGCGGGTTCGCCATCTTCCGCGTCACGGCGCTGGAGATGGAGGGACAGAGACCCGTGGGGCTGACCATCGAATTCCGCCGCCACGATCCGAACGGGACGCTCGGCGCAGCGGCCACGATCGACGGCGACCTGACGCGCGGGCCGGTCTTCCTCGGCCTGGCGACCGGGGCGCCGGCCAGCCCGGCCGGATGCGGCTGGGACATCGGGGTCACCCCGGACCTGTCCATCGAACTCAACGCGGATTGCGGAGCCGGCACCTTCCCGCTGGACCCGGCGCAGGACTTCAACGCGCTGCAGCGGGCGGACGACGCGCCGGAGTACGGAGGATTCCTGTCGGCGATCAGCGGAGCCTTCCCGGCCACCGTGGACGACGCGAGCGGGGTTTTCTGGTACAATATCCAGGAGAACAGCCGGATGTGGCCGACCTACAACGTCTTCCTGGTGCGGGCGGATGAGCGGATCTACAAGGTACAGATCACGAGCTACTACGACGCCTCGGGCATGTCGGGCCATCCGACAGTGAGGTTCCAGCGGCTGAGATGACGGTGCCGCGACGCCCCGGACCGTGCTGAACCGCGCAACCGCGCCGTGGTTCGACGCGCCACCCCCGTGCTGAGCCGCTCCGCTCCGCAGCGGTTCGCCGCCGCGCTCACAGTCGGTCGACCAGACCCCCGCAGCATTCGGGCGGCGCGCTCACGCGGGTTTATCGGACTGCTTGCGTGTGTCGCCGCAATGTGGTCCGCCTCCGCCACCGCCCAGCCCCAGGGCCGCGTCCAGGACCGCGAAACGAACGCCGCGGTCGCCGGGGCCCGGATCGCCTGGTTCGGGACGGCGGAGGAGGCGCGTCGCGACACCACCCGGCGCGCTGCCGGTCGGACACTCGACCTGGCCGCCCGAGGCAGCGGTCGGCCAATTGTACTGACCGACGAGCGCGGCGCCTTCCGGATCCCGGCGTCGTGGGGCCCCGGCGGCGCGATCCGGGTCCGGACGGTCGGTTACCACGAACGCATCCTCGCCTGGGCTGAAGCCGTGGAGGCGGGGTGGCGGATCGCCCTCGACCGCGATCCCCTCGCCCTTGACGAGATCGTCGTCACGGCCGGTGGGCGGTCACGGCGCCGCTCTGAAGTGGCGGTCCCCTTGCAGACCGTCCGTCTGGCCGAGATCCAGGCTTCGGGATCCCCGTCCGTCGACCGCCTGCTGGCGGAGTTGCCCGGGGTGCAGGTCACGGCGGGCACACCCGCGGGTTCGAACCTGCGGATCCGGGGGATCGGCGGGGCCCGGGTGCTGGTGCTCCTGGACGGAAGGCCCGTGCCGGGTTCCCTGATCGAAAAGCGCGACCTGAGCCGCATGTCGCTGGCGGGCGCCGAACGGGTCGAGGTCGTGAAGGGGCCGCTCTCGTCGCTCTACGGCTCCGACGCCCTCGGAGGAGTGGTGAATGTCATTACAGCCCCCCCGGCCAGCGGGCTTAGGATCGATGGTCGGGCGCTCTCCGGCGGCGCCGGGCGCAAAGAGGCCGACCTGACGGCGAGCGGCGGAGGACGCCTGCGCTACAGGGCCACCGGGGCCTGGCGCCAGGAGGACCGGATGCCCCGGGTGATCACGCAGGGGACGGACGGCTTCGCGCGGGTCTGGGACCTGCGTTCGGAGATCGACTTCGACGCGTCCGCGGTGTGGAACGTCGGCGGCGGCGTCAACTACCTGAGAGAGCGGCAGCGGTGGCCGGTGGGGGGCGGCTTCTCCGGGTTCAACGACAACCGTGGCGTCTCCGGCTGGCTCGAGGGGCGGCGGCTCGCCGGTCCGGGGGAATGGACCGGCACCCTGTTCGTCCAGGACTACGACCACCTCTACCGGAGCGCGCGCGGGGACGCGCCCATCGCCGGACCGAACGACGAGCCCCAATGGGAGCGCGAGGCCCGGCTTGGGGCATCGTATTCGGCTGTGCTGGGGGCGCACCGGTTCGACGCGGGGTTGGAGGCGTCCCGCCGGATGATCCGGTCGCCGGACAAGCTGATCGAGGAGCGCGTTGGCGACAGCCAGGCGGCCCTCTTCGCGCAGGACGCCTGGCCGGTGGGCCGCGCGACCCTCACCGGCGGGGCGCGCCTCGAGTGGAACGATCGCTGGGGATCCAACCTGTCGCCGACGCTGGGCGTCAGCGGTTCGGCCGGGAAAGGCGTGCTGCTCCGGGCAGCCGTGGCCGGCGGATTCCGGGCCCCGTCGTTCAAGGAACTGACCTGGAACTTCGTCAATCTGGGCGGAGGCTACGTGCTCCAGGGGTTTCCTGAACTGTCGCCCGAACGCTCGTGGAACGCTTCCGGAGGCGTGGAGTGGACCCCGCGTCCCGGTTTCCGGATCGACGCCGAGCTGTTCTCCAACCGGGTGGAGAACCTCATCGAGCCCGGGTTCGTGGGCAACACCCCGTCCGGGCTCCTCATCTATTCGCCGCGTAACGTGGCCGAGGTGACCACCCGCGGCTTCGAACTCGGGCTGCGCGCCGTGTCGCACCGCGGTGAAGTCGTTGCCGGCTACGCATACCTGGACGCGCGCTCACCGGATTCGGACACGCCGCTCGACCGGCGCCCCGCCCACTCCGCCCGGGTGCGCGGATCCTGGGTCGCGAGCGAGCCCACCGGGTTCCGGCTCGACCTCACCGCTCACCTGACCGGAGAGGCGCCGATCCTCGGCCGCGGGAGCGATGGTGCGCTCACCCGGGTGGCCACTCAGGAACGCTTCGCGGCGTTGGACCTGCAGGCCAGGGTCGACCTGTGGCGCGGCCTCGCGATGACGGCAGGCGTCGACAACCTCTTCGATGCGCGCCCGGGGGGCTGGCAGGGAATGGTCGAGCGGCGGTTTCGGGTTGGTCTGGCGGTGCGGGAGTCGTTTGGGGGCTGAAGGGTCCCCCGGGACCCGAAACTACCGTATTCCCTCCGGCAACCGCCGCACCACCACCGTCGGAACCTCGAACTCATCCAGTTGGACGTAGGCCACCAGCCCGTCGGGGCCGAAGGCGTTCGGCATCCGCGAGTCCGGAATCGTGCCGAGGTACTCGCCGTCGGGCGTGATCACGTCGATGGGTCCGGGCCCCACTGCCGTCAGGCCGGTCGGATCCGAGACCAGCGCGGCCAGGCCCATGCCCACCGGATCGATGTCGGTGAAACCACGGGCGGGGGTGCGAAGGACCCAGATGTTCCCCTCCCAGGTCGTTTCCATCCCCGAGATCAGCGGGATCGGGCCCTCGTATTCCGCCTCCTCGATTCGCCGCCGCCAGGCCTCGAGCCCCCCGAACATCCCCACCACTTCGGCGCGGTCGCCCCCTTCGGCGACATCCGCCTCCAGGTTCTCGGTCAGGTATGCCTTGAGAGCTCTGACGGTGCTGGCGTCCCATTCACGCGCGGGGAGCGGGCGAATCAGGACGGTGCCGACGTGGCCACCGGGCTCCGCGATCCTGACCGCGTAGGTCGCCGTGTCGGAGAAGGCGACCCTGCCCCCGGGAAGCGGTCCGAAGAAGAACTCGCCCTCGGCCCCCGGCCTCGATGCTCGCGCCACTTCTTCCTCGCGTGCCTCGTCCCCCTCCAGAGACACCCTGAGGACGGTACGCGGCCCCGGTCCCGCCTTGATGCTGCCTCGCGGCGGAGACGTGGTGGAGTCGACCACGAAACTGCGCGCAATGACCACCCGGGCCAGAAGTCCGCCCTCCCACCGGTCCACCTTGCGCAACCTCGGATCCGCGCTCCTGACGTAAAACAGAGGCGGCGTTTCCCCCCGGACGACTCCCGGATAGCGGGCCCATCTTTCGAGAACTCCCTTCCGGTCGAACAGCTGATACGCCAGGTGCCCGTTGTCCGCCACGACCGTGCCTCCGTCGGGGAGGGCGAGCGCGTGGGTCGCATTGCGAAAGTCCCCCGGGCCGTCGCCGGGCTGGCCGAACCGCACCACGAGCTCGCCGTGCGCGTCGACCACCAGCACCGACAGATCGCCGCCGGACCAGTCTCCGACGTGCAGGTTGCCCTGCGCGTCGAACCCGATGGACGTAACCCGGGTCAGCAGTTCCCAATCGCGCACGCCGTCCCCGATGCGGTAGACCTCGGGGAAGGCAGCGGTCAGATGATGGTCCTGCACGGGGATTTCGACGACCTTCTGGGCGGTTGCGGACCCGCCGGCGAGGACCAGTGCGGCAAGGGCAACCCCGAGCGGGCAGCCGGATTCGAGCAATTCCGATCGACTCATCTCATTGGACTCCTTTGTGGCGCTTCGGCTGGCGATTCAAGTCATGGCCGCCAGGAGGGCGTACGATGAAGCCCCTGCACTCCTTCAGGGCCTGTCGAGCAGCTCCGCCAGCACTTGCACGAGATGCCTTGCCCGCCGGCCCGTCCCCGCCCGGATCTGTGCGCGGCAACTGAAGCCGTTCGCAATTACGGAATCATCCGGGGCGGCGGCGCGCAGGGAGGGGAAGAGGCCGAGTTCGCCCATGGCTCGGGAGGTGCGCAGGTGCCTGGCCGTGTAGCCGAAGGAGCCGGCCATGCCGCAGCAGCTTGATTCGATCAGGGACGCGGGGGCGCCGGTGAGGGAATCCAGGGCGTCGGCGGTGGCCGAGTCGGTGCCGGCCGCCTTCTGGTGGCAGTGGCCGTGGATGAGGGTGGTGGGGGGCGTGGCCGCGGGCGCGCCGGAGGGGGTGGCCTGTGCGGGGGACGCGGCGGGCGTCGTGCCCGAACTGGCGGCTCGCGCGGGGGAGGGGTCGCGCCGACTGGCGACCGGGGCGCTGTCCGTGCCGGATCTGCGCCCTCGCGCGGCCAGGAACTCGTCGACAAGAAACGCACGCTCGGCGATGGCGCGGGCGTCGTCGCCGGGGCAGAGGGTGAGGGCTTCGTCGCGCAGGGTGAGGAGGCAGGAGGGTTCGAGGCCCACGATGGGCAGCCCCTGCCGGGCGAGGGGGGCGAGCGCGGCGATGGTGCGCCGGAGTTCGGCGCGGGCGTGGTCGAGGAGGCCCGCGCTGATGTAGGTGCGGCCGCAGCAGAGGGGTCGGCCGCGGGTGGGGTGGGGGCGGGGGGCGACGGGATGGAAGCCGAGTCGCTGCAGGACATCCACAGCCGCGCGAGGTACTGTTGTGTCAAAATACCTGGTGAATGTGTCAATAAACAGGACTACAGGGTACGTGTCAGGCGACTCGCCTCCCTCACTTGATTGATATTGTGACAGATTATGGGGTGAATCTGTCAAAGAATCTGTCACAGGATGCCGGACAACCTTGCTGCTGGTTCCCTCCGGACGCGGCGGGGGGCTGTCTGTGGCCCCCGTCGAGGAAGCCGCCGGAGGACCCGGCTCTCCTCGCTGCCCGTCCCCCGGCGGTGCTCCCAGTTCCTCGTCCCGGAACGGATTCGCATCCCACTCGGGCAGCGGCTGCGCGGCGGCGATCCCCAGCGCGCGTTCGCCCAGCCACGCCAGCGCCCGGCTCCGGTTGCGAAGATTGAGCAGCCACGTAGCGCGCGAAGCGAGGGGGGCGACCCTGGGCAGCGAGGCGAAGACCCGCTCCCGCAGAGGGGCGCCGCGCTGGCGGTTCCGGTGATGGAGGACTTCGGCCTTCATCGCGGCCATGTCCACCCCCGCCGGGCACTCGCGCTTGCAGGCCTTGCAGCCCACGCAGAGTTCGAGGGCATCGGCGACCTCGTCTCCCAGCAATCCCTCCGGCCCCAGCTGCCCGCTCAGGGCCAGACGGAGCACGTTGGCGCGGCCCCGGGTCGTGTCCGCCTCCTCCCGGGTCACGCGGTAGGACGGGCACATCACATCCGGGTCCATCTTGCGGCAGGCGCCGTTGTTGTTGCAGGCCTCGACGGCGCGCGTGAATCCGCCCCGCCCGGACCAGTCCATCGCCACCGGTAGGGGCGTCTCCCCGTAGCGCGGCCCGTAGCGGAAGAGGTCGCGGTCGTCCATCCGGGGCGCGGCCACGATCTTCCCCGGGTTCATCATCCCGGCGGGGTCGAAGGCTTCCTTGACCTCGGCGAAGGCGCGTGCCAGCCGTCCGCCCAGGAGGGGCTCGATGAACTCGGAGCGCAGGATCCCGTCGCCGTGCTCTCCCGACCAGGAGCCGCCCAGACGCACGGCTTCGCTCAGCACCTCCTCGGCCACCGTGCGGAAGGCGGCCACATCCGCCGGGTCCTTCAGGTTGAGCGCCGGGCGCACGTGCAGGCACCCGACCGACGCGTGCGCGTACCAGGTGGCGCTGGTCCCGTGCCGCGCGAAGATCTCCGCGACGGCCGCACCGAACTCCGCCAGCGCGGGGAGCGGTATCGCACAGTCCTCCACGATCGAGACCGGCTTGCGATCGCCCTTCATGGACATCACCACGCTCAGCGCCGCCCTCCGCACGGCCCAGATCGCCGCCTGCGCGGCAGGGTCCTCGGCGCGCACGACCTGGCGACCCGGCCCCGTCGCGCCCCCCACCCCCCCGCCCGGCCGCACCCCCCGTCCCCCCTCCGCACCCGGCCCCGTCGCGCGCACCACCTCCTCAAGCCGGGACAGCTTCCCCGCATGCGCGGCGTCGTCCTCCCCCGCGAACTCCACCAGCAGCACCGTGTGTGCGCCCGGCGGAATCAGCGCCTCGACCGTGACGCCGAAGTCCGGGTACTCCCGCGCCAGCCGCGTCAGCGAGTCGTCCATCAATTCCACCGCGTGCGGCTCCAGCGTCACGATGTGCTGCACGGCGTCCAGCGCGTCGAGCAGCGACGGGAAGCAGCAGACTCCGAGCACCCGGCGCGCCGGGTGCGGCGACAGCTTCAGCTTCAGGCGCCGGAAGAAGGCCAGCGTCCCCTCGGAGCCCACCAGCAGCTCGGCCATCGAGGCGTCCGGCCGGAGCAACCGGTGCAGGTTGTAGCCGGCAACGTGGCGGAGCACCTTCGGCACCCGCGCCTCCAGCTCCGCGGCCTCGCGCTCCGCGATCCCGAGGACTCTCCGGAACAGGTCGCCCGGGGGAAGCGCCTCCGCCTGCGCGGTCGCCGATGCCGTCGCGTCACCCCTCGCCGTCAGGCCCGCGCCCGCCGCCCCATCGCCCCCGAACCCCGCCCCACCGCCCCCAAACCCCGCCACCCCCCCATCCGCCAGCGCGGCCTCTATCTCCAGCACGTTGTCGGCCATGATCCCGTAGCGGATCGAGCGCGCGCCGCCGCTGTTGTTGCCCGCCATCCCGCCGATGGTGGCGCGGCTCGCGGTCGCCACGTCGACCGGGAAGAAGAGCCCGGTGGGGGCGAGGCGGCGGTTGAGCTGGTCGAGGACGACCCCCGGTTCCACCCAGGCCGTGCGCGCCTCGCGGTCGACCTCCAGCACCTGGTTCAGGTACCGCGAAGTGTCGATGACGACCGCGCGACCGATGGTCTGACCGCACTGGGAGGTCCCCGCGCCGCGCGGGAGCACCGGCACCCCCTCCTCGCGCGCGATGGCCATCACCGCGTCCACATCGTCCAGGGTGCGGGGCAGCACGACCCCGAGCGGCGTGATCTGGTAGATGGAGGCGTCGGTGGCGTACAGGCCGCGCGTCAGGGCATCGAATCGGACCGGCCCCTCGACCTGCGCGCGGAGCCGTGCCGCCAGGCGCGAATCCGCGATGCGCCCGCCCCGCAGGCGACCGCCGCCGCGACTCCCGCGCGCGCTGCCTGCCCCGCGTCCCGCCCGCGTTCCATCGCCGGAGAGTAAAGACATTTCGCAAACTGCCGACTATGTTGAGGAGTCACAACGGCGCGCCGCGCCAGGGACGTCGGCGCACACCACCAGCAACCCTCGAAGGAGGCACGGATGCGGCCAGGGCGGGCAACGGTTCACGGAGCGGGACGCGGGGGCATGGCGCCGTCGCGGTGCACGGGGCGCACGGCAACGGGTTCCGCCCGGCAGGCAACTCGCAGACCCCGGCGGATGGCGTATCGCGGCCTCCTTCCAACAGCCCTGGCGACCCTCTTCGCTGCCGCCTGCGCCGGCCCCGACGCCGACGGCATCCTCGAGATCAGCTTCGGCCACGTCGGCGCGCCCGGATCGCTCTTCGCCGTCAGTTCCGAGGAGTTCGCGGCCAGGGTGAACGCCCGTCTGGAAGGGCGCGCCGAGGTCGTCGTCTACGGCTCGAGCCAGCTCGGCGGAGACGAGGTCCTCCTTCAGAAGCTCAAGCTCGGCACGGTGGACCTGGCACTCCCGTCGTCGATCATGTCGTCGCGGATTCCCGAGTTCGGGCTCTTCGAGATGCCGTACATCGTCAACGACCGGGTGCACATGGCCAGGATCCAGGAAGCGGTGGTGTGGCCGCAGCTGGTCCCGCTCGCCGAGGCCGAGGGGTTCCGAATCCTCGCCGTCTGGGAGAACGGGTTTCGCCACGTGACCAACAACGTCCGCGAAGTCCGCGTGCCCTCCGACCTCGACGGCCTCAAGCTTCGGACACCCCGGGGCACTTGGCGGGTCAAGCTCTTCCAGCACTTCGGCGCCAACCCCGTACCCATGGCCCTCTCGGAGGTGCTCCTGGCGCTGCGCACGGGGAATGTGGACGGGCAGGAGAACCCGCTCGCGCAGATCCACGCCTCCAGGCTGAACGAGGTGCAGCAGTACCTCTCCATGACCGAGCACGTTTACACGCCCGCGTACGTTACCGCCTCCAGCGAACACTGGATGGAGTTGCCCGAGGAAGTCCGCACGGTGATCGCGGAGGAGGCGCGCGAACTGCAGGGGTTCGTGTACGAGACCGCCAAGCGGCTGGACCGCGAGCTGCTCCTCGCGCTGGCCGAAACCGAAATCCAGGTCAACTGGGCGGACAAGTCCGCGTTCCAGCGGGAAGCCCAGGCGGTCTACGACGAATTCGCGGCGGAGGTGCCGGGTGGGCGGGAGCTGATCGACCGGGTGCTGGGTCTGCTGCAATAGGGCCCGTGGACAAGCCCGCGTGAGTACCGGGAGCGGGGAAGCACCGCGTCGGCGAGGCGCCTGGAGAGGCGACTAGCAGTGGAGACCGCGAGGCGGGTCTTTCAGCGCTTGATGGAGGGGGTGGTCGCGGCGCTGGTTGCCGCGCTCGCGGTGGTGGTGGTGCTCGGCGTGGGGTACCGTCAGGCGGGCAGCGCACTGGTCTGGTACGACGAGGTGGCCGCGATCCTGCTGGCGTGGCTGACCTATTACGGTGCCGCACTGGTGGCGCTGACCCGGGGCCACATCGGGGTGCCGATGCTCGTCGAGCACCTGCGGGGGGGGGCGCGCGCCGCCGTCGTGATCGTGGCCGAAGTCGCGGTCGTGGTCTTCTTCCTCGTGCTGGCCTGGGCGGGCTGGCAGGTGCAGGGTGCGCTCTCGGGGGCTTCGCTGGTGAGTCTCCCGACAGTCCCGGCCGCCCTCGCCCAGTCGGTGATCCCGATCGGGGCGGTGCTGTTCATCGTCGCGCAGCTGCTGAGCCTGCCGGAGGTGCTGAGGGTTGGTGACGGGGCCGGGACCGACGCCGCCGCGGGATCCGACGCGGGGTACGGCGCCCCATGACCCTCGTTCTCCTCGCGCTTCTCCTCCTCCTCGTCCTCATCAACGTTCCCATCGCGGTGGCGCTGGGGCTGATGACGGTGATCGCCATCCTGGCCTCCGGCGGTTTCGAAGCGCTACCCAACGCGGGCCTTCTCATGTTCTCCGGGGCCACGAAGTTCCCGCTGATCGCGATCCCGCTCTTCATCCTGGCGGGCGCGATCATGAACCGGTCGGGGATCTCGCGGCGGCTCGTCGCCTTCGCTTCGGCCGTCTTCGGGTTCATCCGGGGCGGCCTCTCGATGGTGAGCATCTCGGCCTCGATGTTCTTCGCGGAGATCTCGGGGAGCGCGGTGGCGGACGTGGCGGCGCTGGGATCCATCCTCATTCCGGCGATGCGGAAACGGGGCTACTCGCGCAGCTTCGCGGCGGCGGTGACCTCGTCGTCGGCGACGCTGGCCGTGATCATTCCCCCGTCCATCCCCATGATCCTCTACGGGGTGATGTCGGGGAGCTCGGTGGTGGAGCTCTTCGTGGCCGGGATCATCCCCGGGGTCGTCGGCGGAGTCCTGATGATGTTCGTGGCCTACCTGTGGGCGCGCCGCAACAACCTCCCGATGGAGGAGGCGTTCCAGCTCGGGCGGGTGTGGCGGACTTTCCGCGAGGCGGGCTGGTCGCTGCTGCTGCCTCTGATCATCCTGGGCGGAATCTTCAGCGGCTGGGTGACGGCCACCGAGGGGGCCGGGCTGGCGGTGGTCGCGGCGCTCGTGATCGGCGGGCTCGTGTACCGGGAGCTGAACCTGAAGCGGCTCCGGGAGGCGATGCTGGAGTGCGGGCACCAGACCGCGGTGGTGATGTTGCTGGTGGCGGCGTCGGCGCTCCTCGGGGACTTCCTCACCGAATCGCGCGTCCCGCAACAGGTGGCCGCCGGGATCACCGCCATGACCGACTCGAAGATCGCGATCCTGGCGCTGCTGAACGTCTTCCTCCTGGTGATCGGGCTCTTCCTGCATTCGGCCGCGGCGATCATCCTCGTCGTCCCGATCGTGATGCCGCTGGTGCTGGCGATGGGGATCGATCCGGTGCACTTCGGCCTCATCGTCACGCTGAACCTCGGAATCGGGCAGCAGACGCCGCCGGTGGCCTCGGTGCTGGTGACCGCGTGCTCGGTCGCCAAGGCGGACATCTGGAAGGTGACCAAGGCCAACCTCTGGTTCATCGGCGTGCTGCTCGCCATCCTTCTGCTCGTGACTTACGTGCCCGCATTCTCGCTCGCGCTCGTGGAGCTGTTCTACCGGTGAGGGGGGCGTGCGCCGGGGCGCGGGAGGGGCGATGAGCGGGTCGGCTGGAGGCCTGGCCGGGGGAGCGTCCCCGCGTGTGAACGCCACCCGCGATGGCGGCATCGTGACGGTGACGCTCGACCACCCGCGCAGGATGAACGTGCTGGACCGCACCGGGTGGGAGACGCTGGGCGAGGTCTTCGAGGGGCTGGCGGGCGACGATTCGGTGCGGTGCGTGATCGTCGAGGGGGCGGGGGAGGCGGCGTTCTCCGCCGGGTCGGACATCTCGGGGTTCGCGGCGCACAGGAGCACGCCCGCGCAGGTGGCGCGGTACGCGGCCGCGCTGAGGCGGGGGATCGAGGGCGTGTGGGACTGCCCGCACCCGACCGTGGCGGCGGTGGAGGGGCTGTGCGTGGGCGGGGGGCTGATCATCGCCGCGTGCTGCGACGTGCGTGTGTGCGGCGAGTCCAGCCGTTTCGGCGCTCCCGTGAACCGGTTGGGGGCCACCATGGCCTATGAGGAGATGGCGCCGCTCCTGGCTGCGGCCGGCGCGGGGGCCGTGCTGGAGATCCTCCTGACGGGCGATCTGGTGGACGCGCGCCGCGCCCGGGAGATGGGGATCGTGAACAGGATCGTGCCGGATGGGGAGGTGGGGGAGGGGGCGAGGGAGATCGCGCGCAGGATCGCCGCCGGGGCGCCGCGGGTGAATCGGTGGCACAAGAAGTTCGTGCGACGGTCGGGGGAGGAGCGGCCGCTCAGCGATGAAGAGCGCGCCGAGGCGTATGAGGCGTTCCGGACGCGGGACTACCGGGAGGGGATCGCGGCGTTCATGGAGAAGCGGACGCCCCGCTTCGAGGGGGAGTAGGGGTGGGGGACGGGGGTCCGGGCGGAGCGCTCTCCGGCATTCGCGTCATCGAGCTGGCCCACGTCATGGCGGGGCCGGTCTGCGGCCGCATGCTCGCGGACATGGGGGCCGACGTCGTCAAGGTCGAGCCCCCGGGGGCAGGCGACCCCACGCGGGCCTTCGCGCCGCCGGAAGCCAGGGGGACCGCCGCCGCCTTCGTCATGATGAACCGCAACAAGCGCGGCATCGTGATCGACCTCAAGACGGAGGCGGGGCGGGGCGCGGCCCGGCGCATCCTCGCGCGCTGCGACGTCGTCATCGAGAACTTCCGCAACGGCGTGATGGAGGACCTCGGGCTCGGTTACGAATCCCTCCGCGAGGCGAACCCCGGCCTCGTCTACTGCCAGATCACCGGATTCGGCCGCACCGGGCCGCTGGCGGACCATCGCGGCTTCGATCTCATCGCCCAGGGGATGACCGGCCTGCTGAGCGTCACCGGCGAGGGCCCGGGGCGGCCTCCCGTCAAGTGCGGCCCGCCCCTGACCGACATCACCGCCGGTATCCTCGGTGCGATGGGTGTCGCCACCGCCCTCTACGCGCGCGAATTCACGGGGAAGGGCCAACGCGTCGACACCTCCCTCTACGAGGCTGGCCTCATCCAGACCTTCTGGCAGTCCGCCGTGGCGCTCGCGACCGGTGAGTCGCCCGGCCCGCTCGGCTCGGCCCATCCGCTGGCTGCTCCCTACGAGGCGCTCCCCACCGCCGACGGCTGGATCACCGTCGGGGGCTGGAACCAGGTCAACTGGCTGCGCCTTCTGGAGGTGCTGGGGCTCGGCGAGCTGGCGGCCGACCCCCGCTTCGAGACCAATGCCGATCGCATGAAGAACCTGGAGGAACTGCGGGCGATTCTGTCGCGGCGCCTCCGGACCGCTACAGCCGGGACCTGGCTGGAGCGCCTCGAAGCCGCCAACGTGCCGGCCGGACCGGTTTCCAGCATGATTGAAGCGCTGCGCCACCCGCAGACGGTCGCGCGGGAGATGGTGGTCACGGTGCCCCAGGACGGCGACCCGGTCGAGACGCTGGGCACGCCCATCAAGCTGTCGGCGACGCCCGCCTCCGTGGCGCTCGGTGCGCCGGCCCAGGGACAGCACACCGGCGAGGTGCTGGAGGAGTACGGTTTCAGCCGCGATGAGATCGCCGAACTGAGGCGTAATGAAGCGGTGGGCGGCTGACATGGGCATACCGGCGCCGGAACCGGGCGGCGGCGTTGGGGTGCCACGCTCGTAGACAGCCCCGCTCGTAGACAGTTGACATCCTGCCCCGCTGACGGAAGGATTTGCACATGGAATTCCTTGGAATCGACCTGAGTGTCCTGCAGCAATGGTGGGACGGAGTGGTCGAGTACGTTGGCCCCCGTTTGCTGCCGAGCCTGGGCCTCATCGTGTTGACGGGGCTCCTGTACCTGGTCGCGGGGTGGGTGTTGCGCAGGGTAGAGAAGCGGCTCGCCGGGCGCACCAAGACCGACATCGACGACCAGTTGGTGCGGTCGTTGCGCAAGGGCATCCGGCTGACCGTCGTGGCCTGGGCCGTGTCACAGCTCCTGGGAGAGTGGATCCCCGTACGCGATACGGGAATCACCACGGATCCGGATGTCCTGGTGATCCCGCCCCAGAAGTGGGTGTGGGGCGTGTGGATGGTTCTGATCTTCATCCCGTTCAGCAACTTCGTCGGACAGCTGCTCAGGGTGATGGAGTCCAGGATCATGGCCCGCTCCGACACCGCTCTCGACGAGACCGCACTCCCGATGGTCAACAGGTTCGTACGCGTCCTGGTGATCACCATCGGTGTGATGCTGGCGATGGGCTACCTCGGTCTCGAGATCGGACCGCTGCTCGCAGGTGCCGGCGTCGTCGGCCTGGCGTTCTCGCTGGCCGCCAAGGACACCCTGTCGAACCTGATTGCCGGCGTGCTCCTGATCATGGACCGCCCCTTCCAGGTCGGCGACCGGATCGAGCTCTGGAGCGCGCCCAACGAGACCGGCACCTGGGGCGACGTGATCGAGATCGGGATCCGCGCCACCAAGATCCGCAATCCGGACAACCTGGTGGTGGTCGTGCCCAACAACGAGATCATGCAGCGCGACATCATCAACTACACCATGTCGGGCGAGGACATCCGCCTGCGCATCCCCTTCTCGGTGGCCTACGAGTCGGACATCGAGCGCGCCAAGGTGCTTCTGATCCAGGCCGCGCTCGAGGTGCAGGGCGTCAAGCCGGACCCGGCCCCGATCGTGATCGTGCGGGGATTCGGGCCGTCCGAGGTGAACCTGCAGCTCCGCGTGTGGATCCTGGAGGCGCGGAACCGCCGCCGGATCGCGGACGAGATCACCGGGATCGCGCTGGGCGGTTTTGCGCGCGAGGGAGTGGAGATCCCCTATCCGAAGCGGGAACTGTACATCAAGCAGGGCGAAGCGCCTCAACTGATGCCGGGTGGGGAGTAGGGCGGGGAGGATGCCATCCCGAGGCAAGATGCGATTCCTGCTCGGCCCCCTTTCCCCGCCCGCTTGTCGCCGGGTGCTCCTTGCAACCCTGGTCTTGACTTTGGCTTGCCAGGGGCACCGGAAGGCCGCGACCGCGTCCGGGCCGGATTTCAACGCCGCCAGAGCGGTGGCTACGGCGCTGGCGAACGCATACGAGACCAAGACCGGGAGAGACCTTCCGGTCAGGATCGCGGAGGGTACGTGGACCGCCATTCCGAACTCGCGGCTGGTGGTGGCAATGCGTGACTACGCGACGACCACGGACATCGTCGTCGAGCGCTCCGCGCGGATCGCCCCCGACTCGCTGACCGTGCTCTGGTTTACTGCCTCCTTCCGGTCGGACCTGCATGACCTGGTGTCGGCCAGGATCTACAATACCGAGTGGGGCGGATTCCTGTTCTCCGTGGAGGCGCGGCTCGAAGGTGGCAGGTGGGTGATCGGAGAGGCGGAGCAGACAGGCGAATTCATACACTGACTTGCGGAATGAAGAAAAAAAACACCACCTACCGTTTCGCCCTCGCCCTCGCGGCCGGGGCGTCGTTCATGCTGATCTGGGTGAGCATGAGCGTCGGACTCATCGGGGCGGACGGCGACCCCGTGAACGTGATGTACTTCGGCGTGATCGCCATCGGGGGAATCGGCGCCCTGGCCGCACGCCGTCAGCCTCGCGGGATGGCCCGCACGCTGGTCGCGATGGCGGTCGGGCAGACCATCGTCGCCGCGATCGCGCTCTTCGGCGGGTTGGGCCGGCCGTGGAGCGGACCGCTGGAGATCGTGTACTCGAACGCGTTCTTCGTGGCGCTCTTCATGTGCTCGGCGTGGCTGTTTCGCCGTTCTGCGGCGTCGCCGGCCAATGGGGAGGAACAGCCATGCGTTTCGACGTGAAGAAACACCTTGGCGCGGTGAATCGCTCGGTCGCGTCCCTTGAGCGCGATGGCCGGGCCGCCCGGGCGATCACCCTGGTTCGCAACTATCCGACGACGGCCGGGGACCTCTGGGACGCGCTGACCAACCCGGAGCGCATTCCGCGCTGGTTCCTCCCGATCAGCGGCGAACTCGAGCCTGGGGGCCGCTTTCAGTTCGAAGGCAACGCGGGCGGCGAGATCACGGCGTGCGACCCGCCGTCGAATCTCGAGCTCACCTGGGAGTTCGGCGAATTCGTCAGCTGGGTGGAGGTGGGTGTCTCGGAAGATGGGACCGGGCGGGCGCGGCTCACACTCACGCACATCCAGCACGCCTCGGACCACTGGACGCAGTACGGCGCGGGTGCGACCGGAGTCGGGTGGGAGATGGGTCTTGTGGGACTGGCGCTTCACCTCGCAGATCCGACCGCGCCGAAGCCGGACCCGGCCGAATTCGCCGCATCGGCGGACGGCCGGGCATTGCTTGTGGGCAGCAGCGAGGCCTGGGGAGAAGCAGCCATCGCTGGCGGAACGGATCCGGTGACGGCGCGCGGGCGGGCGGCGCGGACAACGGCGTTCTACACGGGATCCGACGCCTGATCGACGGGACCGTGCAGGATGACGTAACCCCAGTACACCGGTTCCCGAACAAGTCTGCTGTATTGGACCGATTCCAGCATCGCCACCACTTCAATTCGATTGAATCGGCCGTGCTACTCCACCTTGCGCAGGACTTCCGCCTGTCTGTATGGTGACATTTGCAAACCCCTGGGTCCAATAGTGCTGCGAGGGATACAGCCAACAGATAGGCGGCCGTAGTGACGAGGACCAGTTGTGCTCGCGTCGTTCCGTGGCTCACACTTCTTGCGGCCCCCTTCTTGGCGGGGTGTGACGATAGTGCGACCAAACCCTCAGCAAACCGGGGGCCGGTTCCCTTCGGGAGCATCCCGGGTCTCAGCCTGTTTTTCGAGGATACGACCTCAGTGGTCCTTTCCGGCTACTTCAGCGACCCGGACGGGGACTCTCTCACCTACGCGGCCGCGACGTCCGACGAGGGCAATGTGGCAGTCGGCGTGTCGGGCGACACCCTTTGGGTGATCCCGGTGGGGAAGGAGGGGGCGACGGTCACGGTCACGGCAACGGATACCGAGGGTCTGTCGGCGGAGCAGCGCTTCGAGGTGACGATCCTGAACCGCGCCCCCGCGCCCGTTGACACGATTCCGTCGGTCGAGACGCATGTCCGCGACAGCCTGACTGTCCGGCTTTCCGGCTACTTCAGCGACCCGGACGGGGACTCTCTCACCTACGCGGCCGCGACCTCCGACGAGGGCAATGTGGCGGTCGGCGTGTCGGGCGACACCCTTTGGGTGATCCCGGTGGGGAAGGAGGGGGCGACGGTCACGGTCACGGCAACGGATACCGAGGGTCTGTCGGCGGAGCAGCGCTTTGGGGTGACGATCCTGAACCGCGCCCCCGAGCCCGTTGGCACTATGCCGGCGAGAGAGATGCGCGTCCACACGGACTTGGCTTTCGACGTTTCCAGCTACTTCAGCGACCCGGACGGGGACTCCCTCACCTTTGTGGCCACGTCCTCGGACGTGCGGATTGTGGCCGCCAGCATATCGGGTGCCGGGATGCGAATGGAAGGTGGGGGCAGGGGGGAAGCGACGGTCACGGTCACGGCAACGGATACCGAGGGTCTGTCGGCGGAGCAGCGCTTTGAGGTGACGATCCTGAACCGCGCCCCCGAGCCCGTTGGAACGATTCCGGCGGCCGAGCCGGAGGTCGGCGACATAGTGACTCTCGAGGTTTCCCGCTACTTCTTCGACCTGGGGGACTCCCTGACCTACACGGCCGCGTCGTCCGATGAGGGTGTTGTGACGGTCAGCTTGTCGGATGACGTCCTACGCATGACAGGGGTGAGAAGGGGACGGGCGGCAGTCACGCTCACGGCAACGGACACCGAGGGTCTCTCTGCGGAACAGACGGTCTTGGTATCGGTGGCGACTTCGCAACGAGGTGCCCTTGTTGCCCTCTATGACTCTGCGGGAGGGCCGCGGTGGTGGCGAAACGATAACTGGCTGACGGACGCCCCTCTGGAAGATTGGTATGGGGTGCGGACCGACAAGCATGGCAACGTAGTCTCCCTTTTCCTGGCACGAAACAACCTGATTGGCCGGATTCCGGCCCGGATCGGCGACCTAACCGAGTTGAGGGTGCTTGTGATCTCAAACAGCTACGGACTCGATTTCGGACCGATCCCCCCTGAAATCGGCGAGCTCACCTCTCTTGAACGCCTCAGCCTGTTCGGGACCGGCTTGACGGGCGATTTCTCCTCCCTCTTCGTAAACCTCAAGAATCTCAAGCATCTCAACCTGGGCAGGACCAGGATAACTGGTGTTCTCCCCCCGGGAATCGCCAATCTCAAGGCTCTTCGGTACCTTAACCTGAGCTGGACCAGGATACTTGGTGCCATCCCGGCGGAGATTGGCGAGCTCTCCGCCCTTGATTTTCTCGACTTGAGTTATTCCGGGTTCTCCGGCGCCATCCCCCCTCAACTCGGCGAGCTCTCCGCCCTTGAGTGGCTCAACCTGAGTCGTTCCGGGTTCACCGGCAACATCCCGGCTGAACTGGGAGAACTCTCCGCTCTGACGCACCTTCGGCTTGGTGGAAACGAACTGACCGGAGTCATTCCGCCGGAAATCGGCGGCCTCTCCAGTCTTGGTTCCCTTCACCTTGAGAACAACCGGCTCCGCGGCACAATCCCTGCCGAACTCGGAGACCTGTCGCAACTCCGTATCCTTCAACTCACCGACAACGAGCTATCCGGTGCCCTCCCGGTGGATCTCTCCGGACTGGAAGCGCTCGAAGAGCTGCACCTGGCGGGAAATACGGCGTTGGATGGGCCGCTGCCGCTGTCCTTTACGGCCTTGACCGATTTACGCCTGATTATGGCTGATGGAACGGCGCTCTGCACTCCAGCCGATTCCGACTTTCGGGCGTGGTTGGAGGGCATTCCCAATCGACGGGTGAAGAACTGCGGCGAGATGCCTTCCGCAGCGTATCTGATTCAGTCGGTGCAATCCCGTGACTATCCGGTGCCGCTGGTCGCGGGAAAGGAGGCGTTGCTTCGGGTCTTTGTGACTGGCTCCAAAGCGACCGCTCAGCCAATCCCACCAGTGCGGGCACGCTTCTATCTGAACGGAACCGAGAGCTACACCGTCACCATCCCGGCCGGGTCGACGGCCATTCCGACGAGCATAGACGAGAGCTCGCTGGCCAACTCGTCGAATGCGCGTATCCCGCCCGAGTTCGTGCAGCCCGGCCTGCAACTGGTCATCGAAGTGGATCCCGAGGGCACACTCAAAGGGGAGCTGGGCGTTGCCCGGCGCATCCCGAAAGAGGGCCGCCTGGCACTGGACGTGGCGATCATGCCCCCGTTCGACCTGACCGTGATTCCTTTCCTCTGGGAAGAGGATCCGGACTCCGCCATCCTCGGGATCACCGAGCGGATGGCCGAACAGGAGGAGGACCATGAGCTGTTTCACCCCACCTACGATGCCCTTCCGATCAAGGACTTTAACCCGGATCCTGCGTTGCGAGGATAGGTTTGCACCGCCTGGGGCCTTAGATTACGGGGAGTTTCGACGAAAAAACGACCCGAATCGGAGGCACCCAGACGGTGCGACATCATCATACCGGACGCAGGGCTCATGTGCAAGGATCGGGACGGGCGCTGCGCGTCCGGCACAGCGCACGCAACCTCACGGATGGGGGTGGCCTGGTGCTGGTCCGCAAGCTGTTCGACCGGTTCGCCCTGGCGGGCTGGCTCGACTGCCGGGCGAAGGGGGAGAAGGGGTTCTTCCGACCGTCCCTGATGACCGAGGCGTGGATCGTGCTGCTGCTCTACGGCGGCGGGGTGATGGACGACCTGCCGCTGCTGGAGCGCCGGGGGGTGCGGCGGATCTTCGGCTGGAT
>JAJEBR010000102.1 GCA_022822445.1 Gemmatimonadota bacterium
AGTCGAGGACGGCGAAGCCCCCGTCCTCCAGCGCCACGAGGCCCTTCAGATAGCCGAACGCGTCCGGTCCGGTGCCGTCGAGAGAGCCGACGCGGAGTTCCTCCACCAACGTCCAAGTGGGGGACACGGCCGCCACCGGGACGTTGGTGACGCGGACCGTGCCGGAAGGTAGGGTGTCCCGCTGCGTGGTCCAGTCGCTCCGGGATTCCGGGTCACCGCAACCGGCCAACGCCACCCATGCCACGGCGAGAAGCGCTCGTTCGTACATCGTCCGACTCCATTCTCTCCATCGGTGCCACCGGCGGGCTGCCTCGCGCCGCCCGCCGTATCCCAATGGTCGCACCTGCCGTGCGTTCTCGCCACGGAAACCGCGATACAAACGTCGTTCTCGACGGGCTTCTGGCGTATATTGAATGCGACGAACGCCGTGGTGCCGGGCGGTCGCATCGGTGCGGAGGGCCGACCGCCTGCCTCCAATGGCTTCCGTGAGCCCGTGAACGACTCCCATGTACCCGATGACAGGAACGGATCGAGATGCCGAGGCCGAAAAGGACGAACACGACAACAATACGACCGCGATACCTTTCGCCGCTCCTTCCTCTCGCGCTCTTGGTGGCCTGCGGCGGTCCCGGGGACGGATCGGCCAACGGCGCTGCCGGAACGCTCGCTGGCCCGGACGTGACCGTGAACGCCGTCACCGAGGAGGTCTTCACCGTCGGGTCGGTTGTTGGCGACACCTGGGACACGTTCGGCAGCGTTCGCTCGGTGCACTTCGATGCGCAGTCCAACCTTCACATCCTCGATAGCCAACTCGATCACATCCTCGTGGTCGGGCCGGACGGTTCGCTGGTCCGTACCGTCGGTGGCCGAGGGGAGGGGCCCGGCGAGTTCAACAACGTCCTGTCGGTCATCGTTGGGCGCGACGGCTCCTACACCGTGTTGGGATTCACGACGATCGATCTCCTCCACCCCGACGGCGAGTTCGTGCGGCGCGTCACCATGGATCCGATGACGACGGGATTGATCTTCGCCTCGATGGCGCTTCCCGACGGCCGCCTGGTCACATCCGCGCTCCAGCGCTTCGGAGCTCAGGACGACCATTACGAGGCAGGCCGCCCCATCCATGTCTTCCCGCTGGACGGTGCCGAGCCGGAAGTCCTATACACTGCTTGGGAGCTGCCCCCGGAGGGCGAAGACGAAAGCACGTTCGAGTCGTCAGCGTCGGGTGCAGTGCGCATGTACCGGGCGGCGGGTCGTGCCTTCGAGCCCCGCCTCCAATACGACCTCCTGACAGATGGCCGCCTGGCGCTGATCGACTCGATCGGATACCGCGTCAAGCTCATTGGACTCGACGGAACTGTTACCGGAACCATCGAGCGGCCGATTGCGCCACTTCGGGTCGACGATGCGATCATGGAGGCGGAGCGCGAGCGCTACCGCGAGCGCGAGGCATCGGAGGTCGTGAGCTCGGGGGGAGTCAACGTACAGGTCGAGCGGGAGGGCGCGGAGGGACGCACCTTCGCTGCGGAGCTGCCGGTATTGTATGCCTTGGACGTGGACTGGGACGACCGCATCTGGCTGGAACGCTGGGGGCCGACGGGCGACGACGATGGCCCGACCGACATCGTGACGCCCGATGGGGACTACATCGGGACCCTGCCGCCGGAGGGGCTGAGGACGCCGGACGCCTTCGGTCCCGGTGGGCTCATGGCCTACATCGAGCGCGACGAGTTGGATGTGCCGACCGTCCGCGTGGTACGTCTGATTGCCTTGGAACCGGAGGGGTAAGGACATCCGCGAGGTCCGCCAACGTCTGGCGTCGTCGCACGGCATCCCGTTTGGGAATAGGGACGCCATGTCGCGCACGTTTGGCCTTATGAAACGCCGCCTCGCCGTCCTCGTACCGTCCGCATTCATGCTCTTGGTCGCCTGTGAGCAGCCAACAGAGGTTCACCAAGGCCGACGTGTCGTGCTGAGTCTGAGCAATGATCGTCACAACCTTGAACTGCTCTACCGTGACACGAAGGGCGCAGAATGGCATCGGTCGGACAGATGGCTGTCCGACGAACCGGTTGGGCACTGGTACGGCGTGCATCCTTGGGGAGTCGGTAACCAGCAGGCTCTCTTCCTGCAGCTCAGTGACAACAACCTCCAAGGTCGATTTCCGGCTTCGGTGCTCCAAATGACGAAGCTGGAGAGACTCCGTCTGAGCGGAAACCGCCTGACGGGGGGACTTCCCTTCCTCGGATGGCGCAACCTCGCCGACCTCAAGCATTTGGTTCTCGACCAGAATCAACTTAGTGGCCCCATCCCGCCCCGCCTCGGGGAACTGGCCAGCTTGGAGCACCTTTATGTTTACGAAAACAACTTCAACGGACCGATCCCGCCTGAGCTTGGCAACCTGACCACGCTGACTCGCCTGAGTCTCGAAGAGAATCAGTTGAGTGGTCCCATACCGGCCGAACTCGGGAAACTGACCCAACTCGAAATCTTTCGCGCTTGGGAAAACAACCTCAGCGGGCGGATCCCTCGCGAACTTGGCAACCTGACCAAGCTCACCGAACTCATTCTGGCTGACAACGCCTTGACCGGCCCCATCCCAGCGTCCTTGGGCAACCTGACGGACCTTCAACGGCTGAGGCTCGACGAAAACCGGCTGTCCGGCTCCATCCCGCCGGAGCTCGGAAGGCTCAAGAGTCTCACCGTCCTCGCGCTTTACATAAACTCCCTGTCCGGTTCGATACCTCCCGAACTGGGGAACCTCACCAGTCTTGAGGAATTGCTCGTTCAAGGCAACGATCTGAGTGGATCCGTGCCCCCCGAAATCGGCCAGCTTTCCGAGCTGACCCGCCTCTCGGTAGGCTGGAACCCCGGACTCACCGGTCCGCTTCCCATGGAATTGACAAACCTGCGGCTCAGATTGTTTTACTGGGTGAACACGGGGCTTTGCGCTCCAAGCGACGGCGCGTTCCAGGCGTGGCTGACGACAATCGAGGACCATCGTGGTGGTCCGATCTGCCCGTAGCGGAACTGCACGGGGGCTTCGGAAAGTGTGCTGTGTCTACCCACGGAAGGAGATCAGTGAGTTCCTATGGCATCCCGTGCGGTCGATTGGATTCCCGTTCGGGAAGAGGGATGCAATGAGGTAACCGCGCGAACGCAAATCCTGTAAGTTATGTCATAACATTGGGTTATCACGTTCCATTACACCTTCACCGTCACCACCGCCGCGATCAGCGCTACGGCCGACGGAACGATCCACAGCCAGGACCGTCCCATCCTGATGGACATCTACTACTCGGCCGACGGAGGGAACTGGACCAACGAGGAGAACTGGGAGTCCAACGAACCGGTGGCGACCTGGTACGGCGTGGAGGCGAACGCGGACGCCCGCGTGACGGCGTTGCGCCTGAGCGACAACGAGCTGAACGGCCATCTCCCGGAAAACCTCGGGGAGATGATCTTCCTGACCGAACTCCATGTGGACGGCAACGAGGAGCTTGCGGGCCCCATCCCGAATTCACTCTCCGGGCTGAATCTGGAGCAGCTTCAGTACGGCGGCACGATGCTGTGCACGGTGCGCGATGAGGGCTTTCGGGCGTGGCTGAACGCGATTCCGACGCGTGACGGCGATTTCATCGCCTGCAACGAGGAGCGTTCTGACCTCATGAAGCTCTACGAGGCCATGGGTGGGGAAGACTGGGTGAATTCGGGGGGCTGGGGGTCGAATGCCCCGCTCGGGAGTTGGTACGGCATCGAGGTCGATCCGGCGACGGGGCGGGTCACGGAGATAGACTTGAACCGGAACGACCTCTCGGGAACGATCCCTCCCGAAATCCAGTATTTCCCCCACCTGCGACTGCTGCGCCTGGACTACAACGACCTCGAAGGTGAGGTGCCGGTGGAAATCAGCCTTCTCACCGAACTGCGGCGGATGGACATCGATGGCAACGAGTTCACGGGCTCGATCCCACCCGAGTTCGGAAACCTGGTGAACCTCGAAGAGCTCTGGATGGGCGGGAACGGCATGAGCGGCCCCATACCGCCCGAGTTGGGATACCTCGCGAGTCTGGAGGATCTTCATCTGTACGATGCGCCGTTCGACGGCTCGATCCCGGAGGAGTTTGGCGGGCTGACCGAGCTCCGTGTATTGAGGATCGAGAACACCCGGATCGATGGCCCGATCCCGGCGACGCTGGGAGCGCTGGAGAAGCTCAGGGTCCTCGACCTGCCTGGCAACCGGCTCTCCGGACCCCTGCCGGGGGAGCTCGGCGGTATGGACAGTCTGCGGGTGCTCGACGTGAGTGGTAACGGCATAACGGGACCGCTCCCTGCGGAGCTCGGCCAACTCGGTGACCTGCGGATCTTCCACCTCGCCGACAACATGATCGACGGGCCCCTGCCCGCCGAACTCGGCCAACTCGACAGCCTCGAGTGGATCGCGGCGGAGGAAAACCTGCTCTCCGGTCCGCTGGCGCCGGAGTTGGGCGGCATGCAGGCTCTGATCTGGCTGCACCTCCAGAACAACCCCGACCTCTCCGGTCCGCTGCCGGCGGGGTTGACCTCGCTAGAGAATCTCGAGGAACTGATCGCCTACGAGACCGGGCTGTGCGCACCGACCGACCCGGAAGTCCGAACGTGGCTGAACGATGTGGTCACCAAGTGGCGCGTCCCGTCCTGCGGTGCGGAGGCTCAGACAGGCGCCTTCCTGATTCAATCGACTCAGTCGACCGAATACCCGGTCCCGCTGGTGGCCGGCCGGAGCGCGGTGCTGCGGGTATTCGTCACCTCCGTGACGGAGACCACCGAGTTCATTCCCCCGGTGCGGGCGACGTTCTTCGTGGGCGGCACCGAGGTGCATTCGCTGGACATACCCGCCGGGACGCTCGCGATTCCAACGGAAATGCAGGTGGGCGTACTGGACCTGTCGGCCAACGCCGATATCCCGGCCGAGGTGATTCAGCCCGGCCTCGAGATGGTGGTGGAGGTGGACCCGAACGCCACCGTCGATGCGTCGCTCGGCGTGGCGAAGCGGATGCCGGCGGAAGGGCGGATGGCGGTGGAGGTTAGGGAGGTGCCCCCGCTGCACCTGACCCTGATCCCGTTCATATCTCCTGACAACAACCAGGAAGCGGTAACGCTGGTGGCCAACGCCACACCGGACCACGAGATCTTCTTCCAGACCAGGACACTGCTCCCGGTGGGGGTCTTCGATGTCAGGAAACACTCAAGCGTAAGGATCGATTCGAACAGCATCTTTGATATGCTGGCCGAGGTGGAGCGAATCCGCGCTATCGAGCAGGGGACGGGGCACTGGATGGGCCTCAACGCAACCGCCGCCGGCGCTGGCGGTGTCGCATACTTCGGGGCCAACCCTCGCCCCGGGCGAGGCAAGATCAGCATGTCGCGACTGAACGCGGAGACGATCGCCCACGAACTCGGACACAACCTGAACCTGCGCCATAACAACTGCGGGGATCCGGCGGGGATAGACTGGACATTCCCGTACGACAATGCACGGACGGGGGTGTGGGGGTATGATCCACGCGACGGGGGGTCGCTGGTGCCACCGGACCGGGCGGACTTCATGAGCTACTGCGATCCGACCTGGGTCAGCGACTACTACTTTACGAACGCGCTGCGCTTTCGGCTGGCCGACACGACCGAGGTCAGGACTTCCTCGGACGCGCGGACGCTCATCGTTTCCGGCGGTGCTTCCGCCGACGGCGCGCTCCACCTGGATCCCACCTTCCTCGTCGAGACATCGCCGATCGTCCCGCTGGTGGGCGGGCCCTACCGGCTGACCGGCCGGCGCGCGGACGGGAGCGAGCTGTTCTCGCTGGACTTCGAGATGCAGCAGGTCTGGGACGGCGACGGGCGTTCAGGCTTCACCTTCGCGCTTCCCGTGCAGGACGAGTGGGAGGTGGAGCTGGCGAGCCTGGTGCTGGTCGGGCCGGACGGGTCGGTCGAGATGCGGGAGGGCAGCGCACCGCCGATGGCGATCATGCGCGACCCCGTGACGGGGGAGGTGCGGGCCATCCTGCGTGATCTGACTGCCGACGCCATGGCCCCCGGCGCCCTGGATGCGCTTGCCCCCGAGCCGGGGCTCGAAATCAGGGTCAGCGACGGGCTGCCGCGCCTGGTCGCCTGGCGGCGCTGAGGACGGAGGGGGTCGCCGTGGGGACAGCTCCCGCGGCGGCCCCACAGGTCCACCCGTCGACAGCCCTCAGATCCGGCCGCTGAGCCGCAGCCACCTCAGGTGGTTGCGCACGTTGTCGTGCTCGAAGTAGGCGTCCTGCAGGTGACGCCGGCCATCGGAGCGCAGCGCGGTGCGACCGTGCAGGACCCGGTGTCCGTCGCAAAGCAGAATCTGTCCGCCCTCCAGCCGGAAGGTGACCTGGGCGCCGGGGGAATTGACGCGCCTGGACAGTTCGTGGTAGGCGGCGTAGAAGTCTCCCAGCCGGGGCTCCGACAGGGGAACGGCCTGCATCTGCGCGGTATTGAAGCGCACCATCCTGACCTCCCCGCCGATGTCCAGCCCGACCATCGGCTTGACCGCGTAGCATTCATGCTCCTCGCTGAAGATGCGGAACGGCACCGGCACCGCGCACAGCACGTCGAACATGTCGGGGTGATCGGCGCGCAGCTCGTTCAGCAGACCAAAGCCGTCCACGACAACGGACTCGCCGCCTTCGCACTCGTTCACCAGCATGTGCAGCGCCTGCACGTTCGGCGGCCAGCTGTAGCTGGTGAAGTCGTTGTGCGGCGCGACCGCCAGGCCCGTGTGCGCGATGTTGTATCCCCTGGGATCGACCTTCACGTTGTGGATGCGCTCGAAGAGCACCTCGCGGATCGGGCCGAGGCGGGCCGCGAGCGCTTCGCAGGACTCCGGTTCGGTGGGGGCGTCGACGAGGACGCAGACCCCGGTTCGCAGAAACTCCTCGATCAGCTCCGCCGCCGAGTGGTCATTCTCCAGGAACCGCCGATAGTCGAATCGCCGCGGCTGAAACCGGCCGTCCCAGTAGTGCAGTTCGAGACGGGGCAGGCTCAGAAAGCCGCGGATCTCGCTCGACCGGTAACGCGTGCGGTGTCCGTCCGGCCAGTCGATGGAGATCGCCTCGTCCCCGGATCCGGCGTGCTCGAGGCCGACCTGTTGCGGTGTGAGGTTGCCGGGGACCCGGAAGAGGTGGAATCGCTTCTCCGAAGTCTGCACGACGCGGCACTCGCTGCAACCGCAGTTGTCGCGCAGCCAGAGGTAGGGGAGGGAGGTCCGTTCGCCGCTGCGCCAGACGGCGGACAGGGCGTCGGCATTGCGGGTGAGGCTGCTGATTGCGTCGGGCATGATCGATCCTCTCAGTCCGTTGTGACCGGAACGGGCGCTGTCGAAGGAGTTCCGGGCATCCGAGGGGTGGGAACGGGCATCAGCTGGGCCAGAACAGGGGGATGAAGATGCTCGCCGTGATGAGGAGGATGAGGTTCAGCAGACCGCCCACCTTCACGTAGTCCGAGAAGCGGTAGCCGCCCGGCCCGTAGATCATGACGTTGGTCTGATAGCCGAAGGGCGTGACGAAGGAGGCCGATGCCCCGAACATGACGGCGACGAGCAGCGCGTACGGGTTCACGCCGGCTTGTGTGGCCGCGAAGATCGCGACGGGGGTCAGCATCACGGCGGTCGCCGCATTGGACACGATGGCGGTCATGATGGCGGTCACCAGGTAGAAGGCCGCGATGAGTCCGGCCTGTCCCAGCGGTGCCGTGAGCGTCACCACCCATCCCGCGAGCAGTTCCGCCGCCCCGGTGGTCTCGAGCGCCACCCCGAGCGGAATCAGCCCCGCCAGCACGAAGATGACCAGCCACTCCACCTCCGAGTAGATCTCCTCCACATGCACACAGCGCGTGAAGACCATCAGGCCGACCCCGGTGAGCGCCGCCGTCATGATGTCGAGGACACCGAGGCTGGCGCTGAGCACGACGCCCGCCATGATCGCCGCGGCAACGCCCGCCCTTGGCCTGCCGCCGGCCGGCGTCTTCACTTCGGCCATGGGGACGAATCCGGGATCGTCGGCGAGGCGCTCTAGCGCGCTCGTCGTTCCGTGTACCAGGAGCAGGTCGCCGACGCGCAGCGAGAGCTCCGCCAGCCTTTCCGTCACGGTGACGCCGTGCTGCTGGATTGCGAGCACCGTCGCATCGTAGCGTTGCCCGAAATCCGAATCGCGCAGCGTCCGGCCCACGAGATTCGCCCCCGGTGCCACCAGAACCTCGACCAGGCGCCCGCGGCCGGCCGTCAGGTCCAGGTCACTCTTCTCCCGTTCGCTCGGCGTGCTGAGCCGCTGTCGGCGGGCGAGTTCGAGGAGTCGCTCGGCGGATCCCTGCACGTACAGGATGTCGCCCGGGCGGATGTGCCGGTCGCCGTGCGGCGCGGTGATGTCCTGTTCATCCCGTTCGATGTCCAGCACGGTGACGTCGAAGCGCTCGCCCCATCCCAGCTCGGCCAGCGAGCGGCCGCACGCCGGCGAATCGTCCGGGACGTGCAATTCCGTGACGAAGCGGCGGACGTCGTACTTGGCCGACAGGTCCGGCGGCCGGATGCGCCGCGGCAGGAGTGCCCGGCCGGCGGTGAAGAGATACAGCAGCCCCACGGCGAGACAGATCAGCCCCAGCGGGGTGATCGAGAACATGCCGAGTTCGTCATAGCCCCGGCTCACCGCTTCGCCGTGCACGACCAGGTTGGTGGAGGTCCCCATCAGGGTGACGGTGCCCCCGAGGATCGAGACGAAGGAGAGCGGCATGAGATACCTCGATGCCGGCTCCCCGGCCTGATCGGCAAGCGCGATGAAGACCGGAATGAACACCATCACCACGGCGGTGGTCATGAGAAACGGCGACAGAAACGCGCAGACGAGGCAGAGCGCGAACAGGCGCGTGTACTTGCCGCCGAGCGGAGCGGTGCGCGCCCAGGCCCCGATGGCGGCCACGAGACCGGTCTTGCGGAGCCCCAGTCCGAGCACGAGCATCGAGCCGACCGTCACCGTCGCGCGGCTCGACAGCCCCGAAACCGCTTCGGCCGGCGTGAGGATGCCGCTGAGGAGAAGCACGACCGGGACCGCCATGGCAACCTGGTCCAGCCGCAGCCGGTCGAGGGCGAAGAGGACCAGAGCCGCCAGGGTCAGCCCGAGCACGAATACGATGTCGAAGGTCATGGGTGATGTTCGTGTGATGCCGGTTCCGGCGCCAGTCCGCCTTGACACCGCTTCCCGCTTCGCCGCACGCTGCGTGACGGGGACCCCTCACTTGCCGGAGTGACAGACATGGACGATACGCCAGAGCCGACCGCGCGAACCGTGAGCTTCACCAGCATGGCGGACGGCACCCGCGAAGACTACGAGCTGCTCGACCGCCTGGAGGAGGAGTTCGCCGCCGGCACCGCCGACCGGGTCCTGGCGCACCTCCGCGAGCTCTCCGGTTCGCTGGCCGGCTACCAGGTCGACCGGCTGGAGCATTCCCTGCAGACCGCGACCCGCGCATGGCGCGACGGCGCGGACGAGGAGCTGGTGGTGGCCGCGCTCCTGCACGACATCGACGACCTGCTGGCCCCGCACAGCCACGGCGAGCTGGCCGCCCTCCTGCTGCGCCCCTTCGTGACCGAGCGAACGCACTGGATCGTCAAGCACCACGGCCTCTTCCAGTACTACTACTACGGCCACCACGTCGGCGGCGACCGCAACGCTCGCGACCGGTTCCGCGACCACCCCTGGTACCGGGACGCCGTCGACTTCTGCCACCGCTGGGACCAGTGCGCCTTCGATCCCGACTACGAATCGCTGCCGCTGGAGTTCTTCGAGCCGATGGTGCGCCGGGTATTCGCGCGGGAGCCGTTCGGGTTGGTGGGCAGCCACTGATGATCTCGCCCCGCCGACCAGTAGGAAACATCACCAAGCGCAAGGCGTGGCCCGCGGAGGGAGGACAGCGGCCCTCTTCCCGCTCCGGAAACCTGGCCTCCATCCGGCTCGTACCAGGAACGGATAGAGGTACACGCAATGCACTCGCAGGGAGGATGACAGTGAATCCAGAGATGATGATCCCAATACTGATCCTGGTACCGGCCTGTGTGGCGGCGCTCTCGCTCACGATCCGCAGCGCGCTCGTGGCGACCCGGAATCCGTCCAGGAATCCGATCTCTCCGGCCCTCCTGCTTCTCCTCATCCTTCCCGCCTTCGCCTGTTCCGCCGATGTGCCGCCGGAGTCCGGCTCTGGCGGCCCGGTCCAAACTGCCGTCATCCCCGCCGAGGCGGTTAACGTCACCGAACCCTCCGACCAGATCGCCCAGATCTCCGATATTGCCTTCGGCGCCGACGGGACGGTGTGGGTGCTGAACACGACCGAGCCCTTCTTCGTGGCCATGTCTCCAGAAGGAGAGGTCCTCGACTACCGAGGGCAACGAGGGGACGGGCCGGGAGAGTTGGGCGGTCCGAGCGACCTCCTCCTGGCGGGGCAGCCGAGCCAGGTCTGGGCCTTCGATTCCCGAGCCCGGAAGCTCGTGCGCGTCGACGGACCGGAGGAGGAGACCGAGGAGCTCTTCCTCCAACTGGATTCCGGTCTTCGTGGGGTGACAATGATCTCGTGGGACGACACCTGGGGGGGAGAGTTGAGCCGCCGGTGGATCGGCGGAAGCCCGGATGGTTTCCTCTTCGCGCATTCCAGAGTGCAGGGCGGAGAGTTGCGGCAAATGTGGAATTTCGACGTTGTGCATCTCGCTCTGGATTCCTCCGCCACCACGGTTTTTTCGAGCGGCGGTCTCCTTGGAGATCCGGTCACCCGCTACGGGGAGCTGGGAGACATCCATCCCGTGCCGGTCTGGGCCTCCTGCGCGGACGGAAGCATGATCCTCTACGACCCTCTGGCCAACTCGGTCCGGCGGCTGGACCGCGGTGGAAGGGAGACCGGCTCCCACACGCTCCCCCCGGAACGCTCGCTCAACGTGACGCTCGAACGTGCCTGGGCCCTGGTCTATCGACCGACGATGGCGGCGATGGACAGACCGGACGGTCCGCAAACCGGGGGATTTCCGACCGACAGCGCGGCGCTCTTCGAGATGTTCAAGAGTGTGGCCGGCGAGAATATCCTCGAAACCGATCTGCTCCCGGAGTACAAGCATCTGGAGTGCGGTGGATCCGGCGAAACGGTCTGGCTCCAGCTCTTTGACGTGCAGAGCAGGGGGAGGTCGGTCGGGGACGGGGCCGAGTGGCTTCGCATCGGCCCGGACGGAGCGATTCGGCGCATCGTCTTCCCCGAGAGCTTCTCGCCTTTGCGGTTCACCGACGACCGCATCTGGGGCAGCCACAGGGGCGAGTTCGACGTCGAATCGGTGGCGTGGATCGAAATGGCGCGCTGGGAGCCCGTGGAATAGGTCCCCACTGCGTTCGGCCGGCGATGCATCCACGCTCCGTCGCGCCCGAGCGGTTCCGGTAGAGAGGACGTCATGATTATGAATCATGAATCATGAACGTGACTCTATTGAATTGAATTTGAACCCTCGGTGGCCGGGGACTCCTCGGATCCTTGCCCGTCCGCCTCCTCAACGGCCCATGCGGACTCTGACCGACGAACCCCCTCCAGCCACTGATGAGTGACCTCAGCCGCGTCGCAATCTCGGTCGACTTCGTGCAGGCCTACAGTCGGCTCAGCCCGTCCCACAGGGAAGCGGTCCGACCGGTGATGAGTGCATTGCAGAGGGACCCTTCGCTCTGGAACTATGACTTGGCGACGCTGGACGGCGCCGACGAAATGCGGGCGATTCGGATCACTCTGGACTGCTGGGCCGTGGTCCAGCCTTCCGGCACGGGTCTGGTCCTGCACTGGGTCGGGGCGCCGCAGGCTGCCGCGGAATGGGCCCGAAGCCACGTGTGCGCCATCCACCCCGATACCGGGTCGAGCCAGGTCTATCGCCGGATTGATCCCGACATGCTTGAGGGAGAGGACGGGCACGCCGAAACCAACGGTGGGCCTCTCCGAGACTTGACTGACCGTGAGGTGAGGCGGCTCGGGGTTCCCCCGGACCAGATCGACTTTGTAAGGCTCGTAATGGATAACGGCGAAGCCAGCTCGCTGGAGCAACTCCACCTCATGATCCCGTCCGAAGCCTACGAGTCGCTGTTCGATCTTTCCCTGGGAGTGGCGTACAAGAAGATCGTCGCCAGACTGGACGTCAACCGCAGAGCCATCGGATCCGGGGGCATCCTTGACGGGCTGGATACGAACGAGTCGAAGCGTCAGTTTGCCGTTGACCTGACCGAGACGGAAGTGGCAAGCCTGCTGGACGCGCCGCTCGACACCTGGCGCGTTTTTCTCCACCCCGCCCAGCGTCGACCCGTGGAGAGGGACTGGAATGGGCCCGTGCGGGTTCTGGGTGGTGCCGGTACCGGAAAGACGGTGGTCGCGATCCACCGGAGCCGGTGGCTGGCTCGCAACAACCTTGATTCACGCGACATGTTCGCGTCCGGCCGCAAGGTGCTCCTCTTGACCTACAACCGGAATCTCGCGTTCGAGTTGGAGGGGTACCTGGGCTCGGTCTGCACGAGGGAGGAACGTCGGGAGATCGAGGTCAAGAACGTCGATCGCTGGGTGTGGGGATTCCTGGCGGGATCCAGAGTATCGCGTGGGAATCGGCTCTTTGGACGCAATGGCCACCGATTCGAGACGGTGATTGGGCGCGAAAACGGCCTTTGGCGGCGCGCAATGAACAAGCGTCCTGCATCGTCTGGTCTGTCGGAGGATTTCTACTGGGAGGAGTGGCTCCACGTCATCCAGGCCCAGGAGGTCATGGTGATGGAACGCGGATTGGCGGTGAGTAGAAAGCCGTCGGCCGAGGCGATGAGCCGGTCGCTCAAGAACTATCAGAGAGTGCAGCGAAAGGAGCGGGGCACCGCGCTACAGGTCTCCATGAGGAACGCGATTTTTCCGGTGTTCGCGGCCTATTGGCGGGAGCTGTGGCGAAACAGGCGGATTGAGTGGTCGACGGCCTACCGGGTCGCCACGGAAGAACTCAAGCGGGCAAGCGACGGGCCCGGCTACGCGTCGGTTGTGGTCGACGAGGCGCAGGACCTGGGCTACCAGGCTCTGCGGATGATCCGGGCCATGATGCCAAAGGGCAAGAACGACCTGATGATCGTGGGCGACGGCCATCAGCGGCTCTATTCGGGTCCGAGGGTCGTCATGAAGCAGTGCGGGATCAAGGTTCCCGGGCGGCGGTCGGCCAAGCTTGCGACCTGCTACCGCACTTCGGAGGCCATCCGGCGGTGGGCCGCGAGCATCATGGACGGCCAGCCCATCTACGGCCTTGACGACGGGACAGTATCCGAACTGGAGATCGGCTGCTCGGCGGTTGTTGTCGGTGCCCCACCGGTCGTGCGCCACCTGCCTAATCGGCGGCAACACGATGACCAGGTCGTTCGGCTCGTTCGGAGCATTCGCGCCGATCGCCAGCCTCTGGAGGGTGTGTGCATTGTGGCCCGGCACCAGTCCATCCGTGGGCGGATAGGAAAAGTGCTCTCGGACGCCGGGATTCCATCGGTGATCATGGGGAGGGACGCGGTTGGCGGCAGCCACGGAGTGCGGCTGGCAACCATGCATCGCATCAAGGGAATGGAGTTCGACACGGTCGTGATGGTGGACGTGAACGACGGAATCGTGCCTTCGTCGAGATCCCTGGAGAAATGCGCCGATCCGGAGTCCCGGAAAGAACAGGAGATGATCGAGAGGTCGCTGCTGTACGTGGCGGCGACCCGGGCCCGAAGGGCTCTGTACGTATTCAGCTGGGGGACGCCGAGCGCCTACCTGCCGGACGTTTGATTGTTGGGCAGGGCACCAGACGCCGCGGCAGGGACTATCTGAACGATTCCGCGTGATACGTTTGCGAAGCCGTGGACTCGACCGAGGCCGCGATCGCAGTTGCTGAGGAGATCAATGAGCGCTGTGGCAAGGTCGGAATCTTGGCTTCTATCCTCACAGCCCTTGATGCCACAGAGCCACGATTTTCTCATTGGGCTTCCTTCCCTGGAGCAACTTAGCCCGTTGTTCAGCGGTGAGGTCGGGGAACTTGACAAACGGCTCGACTTTGTTTGGGTTTACAATCACCGCCAGTGACTGCAAGCGCTCCATTATAAGTAGTACTCCCTGAGTCGTGATCTCGGGTGTCCCTGGCCGTGAATTCAGGAGCTGAGCCATGGGCCGGGCTCTACGGAAAAACTGTTTCTCGGCGTTTCCGTCCCGGTGTACCAACCAGTTTCTCAGAAGTCTCCAAGCCCCCATGAGTTCAGACTCTACGTCTTCCGTCTTTCCGACGTCCAGGAGGGACGCGATCCTCGGTCGGGTTACAGAGTCCCAATGTGCGAATATGGATATCACCAGGGATTTGGCTTGTAGCAGTTCGAACCTTCCTTCACTTGAGAACAACTCAGCAGCCTCCGCGCCGAGAACGCTCGTCCGCGTCACACGAGTTGAGCCGTCAGGAAGGGCGGTCGCAATGCTAACCGGTTCATTTGCCTCAAATACCCTATCGAGGACGTCGCGGTTGGCTTCCATGCTCTTTACAGCACTGACGTGGCAAATAAAGACCGAGTGACATTCGTCGACGAATTTCTCCAGCTCCTGTTGGATTGCCGAGACAGTGTCGGGTTCGATGGCCGCCATGCCTATACACCTCATGAACACCGATCCGCTTGGACGCTGAGCGACGATGAATTGTTCGCTTTGTGGCATGATATGATGTCTCTCTTGGTGACCAGGCTCAAGGCGTCCTTCCCATTGCTACGTGGCTCGTAACACCCGAAACACCTTCATCGCCTCATCCCCAAGGTGATTGATGACCTTGACCGCGATTCTCCCGGTCTGGGGCTTGGGGAAGGGTCGCGATCGGTCGCTCTGAAGCGACGCCCACGCCTCTTTGTCGATCTCGGCCTTGAGAGAGGTCTTCAGGCTCTTGTAGGGATCCCTCGCGCCCAGAAAGTACGCATGGCGAACGAAGAAGCTCTCCTCGTCGTAGTCGGTGTCGATGAACCAGCAGGCGATTCCGTCCGTCTCGTCGCTGCGAACCTCGCCCTTGGCGGGATCGAAGACATCAACGCCTCTGATTTCGACCGAGATCTGATCGTCGGGGGCGTCGTGGATGCGAATGTCGGGCTCGCCGAAGACCACGAAGAGATTCCCGGCGTCCGTCTTCTTGAGATCGGTCGCCATGTGAAGGTCAGCATTCATGCGGGCCTTCAGAACGCGCATCCGACCAAGCCTATCGAAGTCTGAGCACCCGGCATCGTAGCTGAAGGCGCAGGAGACGAGGGTGTCGAAACGGAAGTCGGCCGCCTCTCTGGCCGCAGCCGTCAGGTCGGGGCGGGAGACGGTGCCGAACTCGGGGCCGATCATTATCCCCGCGCGCCGTGAGCGGTTCTTATCCTTGTATTGGCCCTCAGCACAGATGTACTCTCCTGGCCATCCCGTGATGGAGGAAAACGTAATCCCGGATCCTGCGTTGCGAGGATAGGTTTGCACCGCCTGGGGCCTTAGATTACGGGGAGTTTCGACGAAAAAACGACCCGAATCGGAGGCACCCAGACGGTGCGACATCATCATACCGGACGCAGGGCTCATGTGCAAG
>JAJEBR010000096.1 GCA_022822445.1 Gemmatimonadota bacterium
GCCTGCGAGTCCGCCTTGTACCGGTTTACACCATGGAAAACTGCCCCTGTGGCCTACTCGCTTGTTTTGGGACTAGTGCTTGGCGAAGCAACGGGCGTATCGTTCGTGAACGTCGTGGGCGTGGCCGCTCGTGACGACCATATCTATGTTGCTGATGCTGGACTCGCGGAGATTCATGCATTCGACATGGGAACAGGCGAACACCTAGCGAGCACGGGAAGATTCGGTGAGGGTCCGGGCGAGTTTCGGGGCTTGGCATGGATCGGCGATTGTGGAGGCGACAGCATTTTCGCCTCGGACAACGTGTTGTATCGCGTATCCGTGTACTCGTGGTCACTGGATCATCTGCGCACATTCCGCCTCGAACCTAGCGCAGAGCGTCTTGTTACGGGTATTCAGTGTGCTGGCTCAGGTCTGTTAGCGATCTCTCAGCTGGCAGATTCCGAGTTGACTAGCAGCGCACCTATGCCCACCATCGGCGAGACATACCGTTCGATGTTCGAAGTCGCTCTTTTCGATCAGGAGGGGGCCATTCGGCACGCAATAGGCCCCTTCCCCGGCGGCGAGCGATACCGTAGCCCCGGTGCCCTCCCCGACCGGTACAACGATTTGCCCCTGCTATGGGGCAGACACCCGGTCCTCGGAGCGGCGGAGTGGGGATTCGTTCTGGGAACCAATGAAGATTGGTCCCTGCTGCGTTACAACCTGGCTGGCGGGGGGGAAGCGGTGGATACGCTGAGGCTGGCCGAGAATCGTGTTGCTGTATCCGAATCTGATCGAGCCGCGTACATACAGCGGCGAGTCCAGAGGTCCGAAGATGCTGGGAGGCCCACCGAGCCGACGCGGCGGTACTGGGAGGAGTACCCGTACCCCACCCTGTTTCCCGCCTATACAAAAATCGTGGCGCTGCCTGACGGCTTTGTTTGGGTTGAGGGGTTCGCGGCTCCGTACCTCGGACAGACCGCAAAGTGGAAGGTATTCGCACCCGATGGCACCTTGACGGCTACGCTAGATGTGCCGGAACGCTTCCAACTCCTTTGGGTTAGCGAGACACATGCCGCCGGGATTGCGACGGACGCGCTTGACGTCCAAACGGTGGAAGTACGCCCGATCCAACGCCCGGAGGGTTGAATTGAATTGAACCTCCCCACCCCCCGCCAAATCAGAGAACCACTCGGATGGGGGGTAGCGCAGAACACTCGGACGAAATGGCTCCCCGAACGAGGGGGGCGGGAAGTCGGTTTCGGGGATGTTCAGAAAGGAGGTGACGCGGGCGCGGGAGTCCCGCCATTCAAGTCCGTTTTTCCCGCTTTCGCGGCACGGTCCAGCAGGGTCCAGTACAACGGCAGGAAACGCAGATCGTGCAGTCCTGATTGACTTTACGTGACTTCCTGCCGTGATTTGGGCTTCAGGTGCTCTGCCGGGAGAGCTGTCCAGCACCATCGGGCGGCGCGGCGAGGGGCCCGGCGAATTCACCCAACCGGAAGCCCTGCACTACCTCGCTCCGGATACGCTGGTGGTTTGGGACCACTGGTATACCGCAACGAGCTATTTCGACACCGGCGGCGAGCTTCTCGAGGAGCGCAGGTTCTACATCCAGGAGCTGATGGACCAGGTCCCCGGCGCAAACGACGAGTCCGGGTTCCACCCGCTTCCGGACGGTTCGTTCATGGTGGTGGACCGCCCCCCACCCGGCGAGCCCCGTCGAGGCAGTCTCGTCAGGGACCCCGCGGCGCACTACATGCGGGTCGACAGCACCTGGTCCGTGCGGTCGCTGGGGCATTGGGAGGGCTGGGAGCAGTGGTATCCCGAGGAGGAATGGGAGTTCGGGGGCTTCCCCACCCTGATGGTCAACACATCCTTCGCGGTCGGGGGCAGTCCCCTTTCCATCTACATGGCGGACGCCGAGCGCTACGAGATCCGTCAGTTCTCGCTGGACGGCGAGCTGGTGCGGATCATCAGGCGCACGGTCGCGCCGGTGCCCGTTACCCCGGAGGCCCACCGGGCGTGGCAGGGGTTCCTGAGCCGGCAGATACTGTCCGGGGACATCGAGCCCCACCCCGGGAAGACCTGGGAGGAGTTCTTCGCCGAAGTCCCCCGGAGGGAGTCCTATCCGCCCGTGGCCGGCCTCTTCGCGGACACCGAGGGCTATCTGTGGGTGCGGGAATGGTCGGCGGAGGCTGTTGGAGGAATCCCGGACCAGTGGAGCATCTTCGGCCCCGACGGGCGCTGGCTTGGCGTCGTGCGGGGAGTGCCGGACTACTTCGCGTGCCGATGGCACGTGGTTCCGTGCTGGATCGACAGGGATATCCTCCTCACGATCAGGCTGGACGAGCTGGGCGTGGAGCGGGTGGAGGGGTACCGGATTCGCAGGGGTGACGGGGGGCCGTGAGGGCGTGACGGAACGGGGTACGATGCCTTGCGAATCAAGAATTGTAAAGTGAACATGACATTTTGTAATGTTCTTATGACATTTCGGTCGTTCGCGGGCGCCGGATCCGTGGTTTCCTGCGCCGCACTGGCGTTGGCGGCGAGCGCGGGATGCGACGGACAGCCGGCGGACGCGGGCCCGAATCATAGGCGAAACCGGCGTCACGGTGTGGGATTCCGCCGGGATCGAGATCGTGGAGAACCATGCGCCGGAACACGCCGCGGGCGCGTTCTGGTCGATCGCGTCCGAGCCCGAGATCATGCTGGGTGGAAGCCGGACGGGGGCTGCCGATGGCGCACCCGGTGACGCAGCTCCGGACTCCGCGCAACTGATCTGGCAGGTCCGGGGATCGGCGCGGCTTCACGACGGCCGCATCGCGGTCCTCTCAATGGGGAACCACCGGGTGCTCCTCTTCGAGCCGTCCGGGGAGCTGTCGAGGGTGATCGGGGGCCGCGGCGAGGGCCCGGGCGAGTTCGTAAGGCCGCAGCAACTGCAGTACCTGCCCCCGGATACGCTGGTCGTGTGGGACTACTGGTTCGCGCCGACCACCTACTTCGACACCGACGGAGGAGTGCTGGCCGAGAGGTCGATCGACCTTGCGCGAATGATGGAGGCTGTCCCCGGTTCGAACGCCGAATCGACAATGTTCCCGCTTCCCGACGGCTCTCTGATCGTCGTGGCGGGAAACCCGTTTCCGTCGGAGACTTCCCCGGAGAGCTTTGTGCGCGGGCCACCGACCGAGTTCATCAGGATCGACCACAACTACTCCCCGCGTTCTCTGGGGTCGTGGGAGGGCCTCGAGGTCCGGGTCCCGCAAGACCCCGGCGGCGTGCCCGGCCTGCCCACCCTCATGGTCGACTCCCACCTGGCGGCCGGAGGCGATCCGCGCTCGGTCTACGTCAGCAACGGGGACAGGGACGAGATCCGCCAGTTCTCCCTCAACGGGGACCTGATCCGGATCATCCGCCGCACGGGTGATCCGGTGCGGGTCACCGACGCGGCGCAGGAGGCGTGGAAGTCGGCCTTCGTCGCGTTCTGGAGCCCGTGGGGGGATCTGGAGGAGGAACTCGGCATGTCCGCGGAGCGGTTCTTTGCCGGAATGCCGCTGAGGGACGCGTTTCCACCGGTGGCCGGCCTGGTCGTGGATGCGGAGGGCTTTCTGTGGGTCCGGGAATGGTCGGCGTCGGAAGCGGGGGTGCCGGACCAGTGGAGCGTGTTCGGTCCGGACGGACGCTGGCTGGGCGTGATTTCGGCGTTGCCGGATTTGATGTTCTGTCACCGGTTCCTGGGTCCCTGCTGGATCGACCGGGACTTCCTGCTGGCGGTCCGGCGTGACGAACTGGGGATTGAAAGGGTGGAGGGGTACCGGATTCGCAGGGGCGTGCAGTAGGCGTCTTCGGTCCGATGCATTGACAGACGCCTGACCGGGTGGGGAACATCTCCATGTTCACGATGGTATTAATCGAGATGCCCCGTCTTGGCCGTTCGACCGGTAAAGGAGCGGGAATTGACGCCGTTCGCCGCCTTCCGCGGCTGTCTGACCACCGCGGCCACCGTACCAGCTTTCCTGGGCATCCTCGCCGTTGCCGCCCCTCTCGGCGCACAGGGCATCTCCACCGCCGGACTGCGCGGCCGTGTGCTGGACCCCTCCGGCAACGCGGTCGAGGGCGCGCTGATCACGCTGGAGCACACCGGGACCGGCGCCACCGGCACGGCGATCACCTCTGCCGACGGCCGGTATTCCCTGCGCGGCCAGCGCCCCGGTGGGCCCTACACCGTCACCGTCACGCGCATCGGCTTCGGGGATCACACGCGCGAAGGCCTCGAACTGCTGCTCGGCCGCTTCGTCAACCTGGACGTCATGCTCCTCTTCGAGGCCGTACAGATCGAGGGGATCGAGGTGGCGGCCCGGCAGGACATCGAGTTCGACCCGGGCCGCATCGGCATCTCCACCCTCGTCACCGCCGAGATCATCGAGGCCCTCCCCACCGTGACCCGCAACTTTGTCGAGTTCGCCGCGCTCTCGCCGCTCGTGCGGACTTCGGAGGAGGGCGTGTCGGTCGCGGGCACCAACTACCGCTTCAACACGCTCAACGTGGACGGCGCACTCAACCAGGACGCGTTCGGGCTCTCGACCGAGAACATCGCGGGCGGGAGAGCGGGCGGGCGCGTCATCCCGCTAGAGGCGGTCGAACAGTTCCAGGTGCTGGTCGCCCCCTTCGACGTGCGCCAGTCCGGCTTCACAGGCGGTGCCCTGAACGCGGTCACCCGGTCGGGGACCAACGAATTCGAGACCTCGGCCTTCGGATTCTACCGCAACGAGGCTCTGGTGGGCGCGCTGGTAATCAACGATGTCGCCACCGAGCCCGCGCTCTCCACCGCGCACGGGGGGTTCACGGTGGGCGGTCCCGTCCGCCGCGACCGCGCGCACTTCTTCGTGGCCGCCGAGTGGGAGCGGGTCCGCGAGCCACCGAACGGGTTCCACGTGGGTGAGTCCGACGCGTTTCGGCTGGGGCTGGTCCCGGACTCGGTCGCTCGCATGCAGTCGCTGCTGGAGAGCTTCGGAGCCGACCCGGGCACCGCGTCGTCGCACACCCTGGAGAACACGATCGCCAACCTGTTCGCGCGCTTCGACTGGGAGATGGGCGAGCACCACGACGCCATGCTGCGCTACAGCTTCGCCTCGGCCGACGACGACCCGGACCCGAACCGCCTCCCTGGCGACCTCTACGAGTTTTCGTCGAGCGGCAGCGAGATCCGTTCCCGCAGCCATTCGGCAGTCTTTCAACTGTTCTCTTCGCTTCCGGCCGGGTTTGCGAACGAGTTCGCCCTGAACCTTCAGTACCTGGACGACACCGAGACGGCGCGCAGCCGACTCCCCCAGGTCGAGGTTGCCCTCGAAGGCACGGTCGACGACCTGCTGGTGCGGCGCGACGTCCGCTCGGGCGCAAGCTATTTCTCGCACAGCAACGGGCTGCGGCAGCGTGTGATCCAGGCGGCCAACAACCTCAGCTACGACGTCGGTCGCCATTCGCTGCTCCTCGGGGCGTCCGGCACCTGGTTCGACTTCGACCGCCGGTACATCCCCGGCGCACTCGGCAGCTACCGGTTCGAGAGCCTGGAGGGTCTGGCCCTGAACCAGCCGAACCGTTACGAGGTCACGATCCCTCTCACCGACGACGGCTCGAATCCGACCTTCGGGGTTCAGGAGCTCTCCGTCTACGTGCAGGACGAATTCGCCGCCCTCGAACGCTTCACTCTGCGCGCCGGTGCCCGCGTGGATCTTCCGACCTTCCGGGGAGCCCCGGCCGCCAATCCGGAACTCGACTCGATACTCGGCATCGACACCTCCCGCCTTCCCGGGGGAAACGCAACGCTGTCGCTCCGGGCGGGACTCAACTGGCGGCCGTTCGACGGCACACAGGTCCGCGTCGGCTCCGGGGTTTTCACGGGCCGCCCCGCATTCGCGTGGCTCGCGAACGCCTTCCAGAACAACGGCGTAGCCGCACGGACGCTGGTGTGCAGAGGCGACGCGACGCCTGCCTTCGACCCCAATGCACCGGCACCCACCGAGTGCGCGGGCCGGCCGCGACCGGGGCAGTCGGCACCGGTTATCAACTATTTCGATCCCGATTTCCTCTTTCCGCAGGACATGCGGACGATGGTCGCGCTGGACCAGCGGCTGCCCGGAGGCCTGGTCTTCTCGGGCAGCCTGATCCACAACAACGCGCTCAAGCAGGTCTTCATCGAGAACGACAACCTCGTGGCGAACCGCATCGTGGGGGAGGAGGACGATGGATACTCGCTCGGCTTCGGCCTCCGGCACCGCCAGGTATTCGGCAATCCGTCGCCGGGACACTTCCGGGGCAACGAGGTGCTCTGGGAGGGCGGCAGGCGCACCGACCTGTTCGGCCCCGTGCTCCGGGTCACCAACCGGGGCGACAACTTCACCTACGCGGCCACCTTCGAGCTCCGGAAGGATTTCGGCGAGACGCTCGGGCTGCGGCTGGGCTACTCGCTGACCCGGTCCGCCGACCTGCAGAACCTCACCTCGATCGACATCACGTCGAACTTCGCGTCCACCCCCGTCAACGTGCACCCCAACCTCCCGGTGCGGCAGGCGTCGCGGTTCGACCGGCCGGAAAAGTGGGTGGCGAGCGCCCACGCCCGGATCCTGCCCCAATTCGGGGGTACGGAGGTCAGCCTGCTGTATGTGGGTCAGTCGGGCGTGCCCTACTCGTATGTGTACATGGGGGACGTGAACGGAGACGACTTCCCCGGGACGAGAACCTCGAGCCTTTCCAACGACCTCATCTACGTCAACGACGAGATCAGCGGATTCCCCGGCAGCCGCGCGAGCACGATCCTGTGGGAGAGCCTCTACGACCTCGAAGCATGTCTGCAGAAGCAGACGATCCGGATCCTGGCTCGCAATACCTGCCGCACACCCTGGTCGAACCAGATCGACCTTCGGGCTTCGCAGAGGGTTGAAGCGCGCGGTGTGTCCGCAGAGCTCTCGCTGGACCTGCTCAACGTTTTCAATCTGTTGCACTCAGGGTGGGGGATCGTGCACATCGTGAATCCGGTGGTGCAGGTGTTCGAGGTCCGGCGGTTCCCGGAGCCCGGCGCGGGAATCACGTCGATACCGGTGCTGCGGGCCCGTTACATCGGGGCATTGGAGCGAGATCGCATCACGGGCGAGGTCGGCGCGGCGCTCCCCTACGTACCCGAAGTGCCGACATCGCAGTGGCGGGCCCAGTTCGGCGTGCGGCTGAAGCTGGCGAGGCAGCCGGAATGATGACAACCCAAGCGAAGACGACCATCCCCAAGGGACAAAGGAGTCCGAATGAAGCGATTTCCACGTCAGAAACCCCCGTCGCCGACCGCGCCGCCCAGACGGCGTGCCCCCTTCCCGTTCAGCCTTCGCCACCGCCGGTCCTCCGCCGCTCGCCGGGTCGCTACCGCCAGTCCGGCCGCTACCGCCAGCCAGGCCACTGCCGCTCGCTTGACCCTTGCCGCCAGCCTGGTCCTTGTGGCCAGCCTGGCCTCTGCCGCCCCACTCGCAGCCCAGGGCGTCTCCACGGCCGGATTGCGGGGCCGCGTCCTCGACCAGCAGGGTGCCGGCGTCGAGGGCGCGCTGGTCACGCTGGAACACACCGAGACCGGCGCCACCAACACCGGCCTCACCACCACCGACGGGCGCTACACGCTGCGCAGCCTTCGCCCCGGCGGCCCCTACACCATGACCGTCACGCGCATCGGCTTCGGGGAGCACACCCGCGAAGACATCGAGCTGCTGCTCGGCCGCTTCGTCACCCTCGACGTCACGCTGCTGCCGGAGGCCGTCGAGATCGAGGGCGTCGCGGTCCAGGTGCGGCGGGACATCGAGTTCGACCCCGGACGGATCGGGATCTCCACGCTTGTCACCGCCGAGATCATCGAGGAACTCCCCACGCTGTCGCGCAACTTCGTCGACTTCGCCGCGCTCTCACCGCTCTCTCGCGTCTCGAAGGAGGGGGTCTCGGTCGCGGGCACCAACTTCCGCTTCAACACCCTCAACGTTGATGGCGCGCTGAACCAGGACGTCTTCGGGCTGTCGACAGAGAACGTCGCGGGAGGGCGTGCGGGTGGGCGGGTCATTCCGCTCGACGCGGTCGAGCAGTTTCAGGTGCTCGTCGCCCCCTTCGACGTGCGCCAATCCGGCTTCACCGGCGGCGCTCTGAACGCGGTAACCAAGTCGGGCACCAACGAGTTCGAGACCTCCGCCTTCGGGTTCTATCGCGGCGCCGGGCTCGTCGGCGAGCTGGTTGTCGACGACGTCACGACGGTGCCCCGGTTGACCACGGCTCACGGCGGCTTCACGATCGGCGGCCCGATCCGCCGCGACCGCGCGCACTTCTTCATCGCCGGCGAGTGGGAGCGGATCCAGGAACCCCCCAACGGGTTCCATGTCGGCGAGTCCGATCCTTTCAGGCTTTCGCTGGTACCGGATTCGGTGGCTCGCCTGACATCGCTGCTCGAGGGCCATGGCGCCGACCCGGGCACCGCAGCGTCGCTCACGCTGGAGAACACGATCTTCAACCTGTTCGCGCGCTTCGACTGGGAGATCGGCGAGCGCCACGACGCGATGCTGCGCTACAGCTTCGCCTCGGCGGATGACGATCCCGACCCCAACCGCCTCCCCGGCGACCTCTACGAGCTCTCGTCGGCCGGCAGCGAGATCGGTTCGCGCAACCACTCGGCGGTCTTCCAGCTCTTCTCGACCTTCCCCAGGGGGATGGCGAACGAGTTCGCGTTCAATGTCCAGCACCTGGACGACTCGGAGACGCCGCGGTCCGTCTCACCCCAGGTGGAGGTCAAGCTCGACGGCACGGTCGGCGAACACCGGGTCCGAAGGGACGTTCGCTCGGGCGCCAGCTACTTCTCCCAGCACAACGGCCTCAAGCAGCGGGTCATCCAGTTGTCGAACAACCTGAGCTTTGACGCGGGGCGTCATTCACTCCTCTTCGGAGCGTCGGGCACCTGGTTCGACTTCGACCGCGAGTACGTCCCCGGCGGAATCGGCAGCTATACGTTCGAGAGCCTGGATGACCTGGCGCTGAACCGGCCGGACCGCTACGAGATCACGCTCCCGCTCACGGAGTATGGGTCGAACCCCCGCTTCGGCGTAACCGAACTCTCGATCTACGCGCAGGACGAATGGGCCGGCAGCGACCGGTTCACCCTCCGCAGCGGCGTGCGGGTGGACTTTCCGGTCTTTCACGGGCGCCCCGAACGCAACGGGGAGCTGGAAACGACCCTCGGGATCGACACTTCGAAGCTCCCCGTACAGGGCGCCGCCGCGTCGGTGCGCGGGGGATTCAACTGGCGCCCCTTCGAGGGCTCTCAGCTGCGGGCCGGCGCCGGCGTCTTCACGGGCCGCCCGACCTTCGCCTGGCTCGCGAACGCCTTTCAGAACAACGGTATCGCCGTGCAGACCCTGGTGTGCAGGGGGGACCGCGCACCGGGACTCGACCCCGGAGCGCCCGCCCCCACCGAGTGCATATCGGACCCGGCCCCCGAGGACTACACCCCGGTCATCAACTACTTCGACCCCCTGTTCAGCTTTCCGCAGGACCTCCGCACCATGGTCGCCCTCGATCAGCGACTGCCGGGAGGGATGGTCGTCTCCGGCAGCCTGCTGTACAACTTCGCGCTCAACCAGATCTTCATCCAGAACGACAACGTCACCGGAGAACCCAGCCAGGGCACCCCGCTTGAGGGATTCACGCACGGTTTCGGCTTCAACGTGCGCCAGGTCTTCGGCGCCGCGACATCGGGCAGCTCGGCGGGACTCGGCATGGAGCAACTTTGGGAAGGCGGCAGGCGGTACGAGCAATTCGGCCCGGTCCTGCGCGTCACCAACCGGGGAGAGAACTTCACCTACGCCGCCACCATCGAAGTGCGCAAGGACTTCGGCGAGACGCTGGGGCTGCGGGCCGGCTACTCCCTGACCCGTTCGGCAGACCTCCAGAACCTCACGTCGATCGACGTCACGTCCAACTATGCATCGACGCCCGTCAACCAGCACCCCAACAGCCCGGTGCGTCAGAGTTCCCGCTTCGACCGGCCGCACAAGGTCGTCGCCAGCGCGCACGCAAGGGTCTTGCCCCGCCTGGGCGGAACCGAGATCACCGTGTTCTATGTGGGCCAGTCCGGACTGCCCTACTCGTATGTCTACAAGGGCGACGTGAACGGCGACGGGTTCCCCGGTCCGCGGGCATCGAGCCTCTCGAACGACCTGCTGTTCATTCCCGATGTGCCCAGCCAGTTTCCCTACGCCGGTTTCGGTTCCCTGGCGATGTGGAGCACGCTCTTCGAGCTCGAGGACTGCCTGCAGGAGCAGAGGAACCGGATCCTCGCGCGCAACACCTGCTCGACCCCATGGTCGAACCAGGTGGATCTCCGCCTTGGACAGACCGTGAACGGCCGTGGCTTCTCTGCGGAACTGACTCTGGATCTGCTCAACGTCCTCAATCTGCTGGACTCCTCGCAGGGGATCGTGTATGCGGTGAATCCGGTCGTTCAGGCATTCGAGGTGCGCCGAACAGCGATCCGGTTTGCCGCGCCCCCGGACCCCTCGAGCCGCCTGGTCGCCCAGTACATCAGTTCGGCCCAAAGGGACCGCGAGACGGGCAGGGTGCGGGCGGCGCTACCCTACACGCCCGAGGTGCCCACATCGCAGTGGCGGGCCCAGTTCGGGGTGCGGGTGAGGATGGCGCGGTAGCGCGGACGGCGGGCCGAGGCGGCCGAGGAGGCGCACGAGGCGACCGGACTGGCCGCTGCTCCTACCCCGCCGCGGCCCTCCGCGCCCGCCGCGCTGCCTGGTCCTCCGCCCGCACCTCCAGCACGTCCGCCACCGTCCGCAGCCCGTCGATCACGTTCCGGATGTGCTCGGCCCGCGGCAGCCCGATCAGCTCGATGCCAAGGTGCACGGCCTCGCGGTGCACGCCGGCCGCGAACGCCTTGTCCTTCAACTTCTTGACCACCGACTTCGGCTTCAGGTCGTCGATGCCGTTGGGCCGGACGAGACAGCAGGCGTAGATGAGTCCGCTCAGCTCGTCGCAGGCGTAGAGGACCCGGTCGAGGGGAGTCTCGGGGACCACGTCGCTACGGTCCGGGTAGCCGTGGGCCTCGACGGCGTGGACGACTTCCGCGGGATAGCCCAGGTCACGCAGGTGCGCGACGCCGATGCGCGGGTGCTCATCGGGGTGGCGCTCCCAGTCCAGGTCGTGCAGGAGGCCGGCGAGGCCCCACAGCTCCTCGTCCTCATCCATGAGCCGGGCGTAGTGCCGGACCGCGGCCTCGACCGCGTACATGTGTCGCCTGAGCGCGTCGCTCTCGACCCACTCCTCCAGGAGGGCGACGGCGTCGGATCGGGTGGGCATTTCAGACTCCTTTCATCACACGGCGCTTGACGGGCACAGATGGGAGATCGCGCACTGGTTGCACTTCGGCTTGCGCGCGTTGCAGACCTGCCGCCCGTGTTGGATGAGCAGGTGGGCGAGCATCGTCCAGACGCGGCGCGGGAAGAGCGCCATCATGTCCTTCTCGATCTTTTCCGGCGTGGACTGGGCGGTGAAGCGCATGCGCCCGGCGAGCCGCTTGACGTGCGTGTCGACGACCACCCCCTCGTCGATGCCGAAGGCGTTGCCCAGGATGACGTTGGCGGTCTTGCGCCCGATGCCGGGGAGTGCGGAGAGATCCTTCATGTTGCGCGGGATCTGGCCGCCGTGCGCTTCGACCAGTTCGGTGGCCATGCCGATCAGGTTCCTGGTCTTGTTGCGGAAGAACCCGGTCGAGCGGATGACCTCCTCCAGGTCCGCCGGGATGGCCGCGGCGAGCGACTCGGGGTCGGGGTAGCGCCGGAAGAGCTCGGGCGTGACCATGTTCACGCGGGCATCGGTGCATTGGGCGGAGAGGATGGTCGCGACCGCGAGTTCGTAGGGTGACGCGTGCCGGAGCGCACACTCTGCGTCCGGGTATTCGGCGGCCAGGATCTCGTAGATCGTGGCTGCGCGCTCGGTCCGGGCCTTTTTGGACTCGCGGGGGCTCATGGGGGGCAGGCCGCGTTCACGGGGTGGGCAGGGTCACGGGGTGGGCAGGATCGCGGCGCAAGCAGGTTCACGGGCACACATGACTCACAGGGTGGCCCAGGGGAGGGTGGTGGGGCGGGGAGACAGGGTGGGGGGCGCGTGTGGGAGAGTGGTGCGCGCGGGCTGGTCGGTGGCAGGCGCGGCGGATGTGTCGACCGTGTCGGTGCCGAGCCGGTCAGGGGCCGGGGCCGGGGCGGAGTCGTGGGCAGCGGGCGGTCGCCGGGCGGGGGCTTCCCGCGCCAGCCGGCCCAGCAGCAGCGCCGCGAGCTTGAAGACCTCGGCCGGGGTGCGTATTCCCAGCAGCGCGTCGAGGTCGGCGCCGGGCAGCGAGGTCTCGAAGTCGCGGCCCTCCTCCCGGGCGGGGCCCGAGGCCCAGCCGGGCAACGAGCCGAGCGGCTGCGGGGGTACGGGGACGAACAGGTAGCCGGGCCGGTCGCTCCGCATCCCCGCCACGAGGGCCAGGTGGAGGGTGCCGAGGTGGTCGCCGTGCCAGAAGAAGCCGTCGACGGACTCAGGCGCCGTGTTTCGCGTCTCCTCGATCCACACGAGATGCTGGGGAAGCTGGAGGTACCCCGCCCTGCCGCCAAGTCCCTTTTGCCACAACGACTTGTCGGCGGCGTCCGCCGGGCTTTCCGATCCGGCCAGCAGGCCGCGCACCGTTTTCTGGTGCGCGAGTACCACCTCGCCGCCGGTCCGCCAGATCTGGTAGGCGAAGTAGAGGACCCCGCCGTGGTCGTGGGCAGCCTCCGGATCCGTGTCCTCTTCCCGCAGGTCGGCCAGAATCCCCTGCACCGCCCCCAGCATCACGAACGCCGCCGGGTTGGCCGGGTCCGTGCCGCGCTCCGCCGCCTCGTCCCGGATCGCCGGAAAGCGCTGGTCCGGGAACTCCGGCTCCGGGAACAGGAGTTCGTACGGCGTGAGCCGGGCGTAGGCGTCGTGGATGGCCACGCGGCAGGGTTCGTCAGGCTACCCGCCACCGTCTTCGGCGGGACTCGCCACGGCCGCCCCGGCCCGCGCGGCCTGGATCCGGCGCACCATCCATCCATTCAGCCCGAAGAGGACGAGCAGCACGGCCGCCCACTGGATCAGCACCGAACCGACGTTGTACGAGGAGAACAGCGTCCAGGTCTCGGCCGACCAGAAGTCCTCCCCGCCGGCCTGCCAGAGGAACCACACCATCAGCACGACCGCCTCGACCATCACCAGCCGCACGGCCCAGTCCCACCATCTCCCGATCCTCACATCGGAATCGGGCGTGTTGATGAATGTCTCGCGCCACTTCGTCACCCCGTACTTGAGCACGGCGAAGGCGAAGAAGAAACCCGACAGCATCAGGCCGACGCCCCATACCCAGTCCTGGTTCTGGAAGACACCGATCTGGACCGCCGACGGGATGCCCAACAGGAACCCCGCGGTCCCGACGGCCGCGATCGCGTGGCGCCGCGTCAGCCCGAGGTCGATCAGGATCCGCGACGCCAGCTCGATCATCGCCACCAGGCTCGACCACGCCGCGAAGACCAGCGCGAGGAAGAAGAGCGCCATGAAGAACTGTCCGCCCGGGATCTGGGCGAAGAGCTGCGGCACCCAGATGAAGGTCAGCCCCTCGTTGCCCGCACCCACGATCTCGTTCGCAGCCTGCGGCATCACCGAGAAGATCGTGCACAGCACCATGATCCCGGCCAGGAGCGACATCGAGTTGTTCCCGAAGCCGATCACGAAGGCGTTCAGCGCGGTGTCCTCGCGCGCCCGCATGTAGACGGCGTACGAGAGGACCAGGCCCCACCCGGCGCCGGTGTCCCACGCGTTCTGGGTCAGCGCCTCGAGCCAGATCCGCACGTCGCCCAGTTGGCTGAAGTCGGGCGTGAAGAGGAAGGCCAGCCCTGCCGAGGCCCCCGGCATCGTGAGCGCCTTGACCGCCAGCACGATGACCAGGATCACGAGAGACGGGATCAGGAAGCGGGCGGCGGTCTCGATTCCGCGGACTCCCCTTGCGACCACGAAGACCCCGAGCCCGACCGCGATCGCGTGGAAGATGACCGCCTGCGGCGTGGAGTTGAAGGCGCCCCAGAACTGGTCCGGAACAGCGGTGGGAATCTCGCCGCGGAGGGTCGCGATGAAGAAGCGGATCGTCCACCCCATCACCACCGAGTAGTAGAACATGATCGCGATCGCCACCCACGCCACCCAGGCGCCCATCCAGGCGAACTTCGGCCCGATCGTCTTGATGAACGACCCGATCGTTCCCCGCCGCGTCCCCTTCCCCATCCCGAACTCGAGGATCAGCAGCGGGATCGACCAGAGCAGAAGGAAAACGGCCCACGCCACCAGGAAGCTGCCGCCCCCGTTGGAGGCTGCGATGCGCGGGAACCGCCAGATGTTCCCGGTGCCGATCGCCATGCCGAGCATGGCCAGGAGCATTCCCCATCGGGAGGTGAAGACTTGGGAACGGGTGGACACGGTGCCTGGCTCCTTGGGGTCCGGGGGTGGTTTCGGATGGCCTGCTGTACGCACTCGCGGACTGGCGCGGCGGCTGAGCCACCGCCACGCGCGCCAGAGCGCCGCAGTTACCCTATCGCCTCAGGCGCTCACGTGCCATAGCCGACCGCCTACAACGGCCGAATGCAGCGGGGACCCGTTCCACGGACTCCTACAGCCGCTCCCGGATCCAGCGGACCACGTGGTCCAGTCCCACTCGCTCCTGCTCAAGCGTGTCGCGGTCGCGAATGGTGACGCTCCGGTCATCCGCGGTGTCGCCGTCGATGGTGACGCACCACGGAGTGCCCGCCTCGTCCTGGCGGCGGTAGCGGCGGCCGATCGACCCGGCCTGGTCGTAGGCCGCCGGGATCCGCGCCCGCCGCAGCTCGCCCAGCAGCCCGGTCGCGATCTCCGGCTGCCCGAATTTCTTCATCAGCGGAAAGACGGCGGCCTTGATCGGGGCCAGCCCGGGGTGGAGTCCCAGCACCACCCGCCGCTGTCCCTCCACCTCGTCCTCGCGGTACGCGTCCAGCAGCGCCACCAGCGCCGCCCGTCCCACGCCCATCGCCGTCTCCACCACAAAGGGCAGGAAGCGCTCGCCGGAACCGGGATCGATGTAGAGGAGCCGCTTGCCGGAGTACTCCTGGTGCCGGCCGAGGTCGAAGTCGGTGCGGTTGTGGACGCCTTCCAGCTCCTGCCAGCCGAAGGGGAATTCGTATTCGATGTCGACGGCCGTCTTGGCGTAGTGGGCCAGCTCGTTCGGACCGTGGGGATGGCAGCGCAGCCGCTCCGCGCGGATCCCGATTTCACGGTGCCAGCCCAGCCGCTGGTCGAGCCAGTAGTCGAACCACTCGTCGTCGGAGCCCGGCTTCACGAAGAACTGCATCTCGGCCTGCTCGAACTCGCGCGTGCGGAAGATGAAGTTCCCCGGGGTGATCTCGTTGCGGAACGCCTTGCCGAGCTGGGCGATCCCGAAGGGGACGCGCTGGCGCGACGTCTGCTGGACGTTCAGGAAATTGACGTACGACCCCTGCGCCGTCTCCGGCCGGAGGTACACGACCGACGCATCCTCCTCCACAGGACCCATGAAGGTCTTGAACATGAGGTTGAAGAGCCGGGGTTCCCCCATCTCGCAGTCGCCGTGGGCGCCGGGGGCGACGGACGGCTTGCGCGCACAGGACGCTTCGTCGACATGGTCCGCCCGCCAGCGCTTCTTGCAGGTCTTGCACTCCAGCAGCGGGTCCGTGAAGCCGGAGACGTGGCCGGAAGCCTCCCACACGCGCGGGTGCATGAGGATCCCCGCGTCCAGCCCCTCGATGTCGTCGCGCGCGTGCACCATCGCCGACCACCAGGCGTCCGCGACGTTCTTGCGCAGTTCGACGCCGAGCGGGCCGTAGTCCCAGACGGAGGCGGCCCCACCGTAGATCTCCGACGACTGGAAGATGAAACCCCGCCGCTTGGCCAGCGAGACGATCCTGTCCATCAGGTCTGCCACGATGTCTTCCTCAGGTGTTCGGGGTGGTGATGGCCGCCAGGGGCGCACTCAGCCCGTAGAAGCGCGTTCGTAAGTTACCGAAGACACGAAGGGCCGCCACTCCCTGTGAAGCGCTCAGGTGCCCGGCTCAGCCCCGCTGAGTCGAATCGGTCCCATCCAGCTATTCTTCCGCCCAATACCCAAGTGTACCGTGTCTGGAAAGAGGCCACGCGCTGTGGTACGTTGACATGGGGCGGCGCCCGATGTCCGCCGATTGGGAGGAATTGAATGGAATCCTGGCAGTTGATTGCCACGCTGGGCTCGGCCCTGGCGGCATGGGGAGCGATGCTCGCGCTCATGTGGCGCATGCACACCGGTTTGCGCAACGAAATCGGGGACCTCCGCGACGAACTGCGCGGTGACATCGGGGGCTTACGCGACGAACTGCACGGTGAAATCGGGGGCCTCCGCGACGAACTGCGCGGTGACATCGGGGGCCTCCGCGACGAACTGCGCGGTGAAATCGGGGGCCTCCGCGACGAACTGCGCGGTGACATCGGGGGCCTCCGCGACGAACTGCGCGGTGACATCGAGGGCCTCCGCGACGAACTGCGCGGTGACATCGAGGGCTTACGCGACGAGTTCCGTAGCGAGATCGCGGACGTACGCGGTGAGATCGGGAGCCTCCGCGATGAACTGCGCAGCGAACTGCGCAGCGAGATCGCGGATGTGCGCGGCGAGATCGCCGAGTTGCGCGAAGCACTCTCGGAGCGAATCGCGAACAACGCGAGGGCGCTGGCCGGGGTGAGTACAGGCCTGGCGGAATTCCGGGGTGAGATGCGCAGCGAACTGCAGGGCGTCAACACGGCCTTGCTGGTCCTGCGGGAAGACTTCCGGGCCCACGTACACGGCGTTCGTGCAGGGTAGCCGGGGGTACGCCTCTACCGCCTACATCCCCACCGCGGACGCGCTCCATTCCCACAAACGCTCCTGGGCCTCTTCGTCGAGCGCTGCCCGGGACGGTGTCGCGGGCCTCCCTTTGTCGAGATACGCACCGGTCAGGTTTTCGTCACTTCGTCCGGCCGCCAGCTCGGCCAGGATCGGGCCTGCGCGGTCCGGCTTTCCCGCGAAGACGGTTGCCGCCAACCCCCCACCCGGGACCCTGCCCACGTAGTTTCGCAACAGGCCCGTGTCGTACACGCCCGGGTGAAGCGCAACCGGCTCGATCCCGGTGCCCGTGGTGCGGCGCACCAGTGCGAATGTGAAGAGGATGTTGGCCAGCTTGCTCTGCTGGTAGGCCCGGGTGCGCCTGTAGGGCCGCGTGGCGAAGCCGGGGTCGCCGAAGTCGAAGGGAGGGCCGGAGTGGGCCGCCGACGCCACCGTGACCACGCGGCTCTTCCCGGGCCGGCGCCGCAGCCGGGGCAGCAGGAGGTCGGTCAGGAGGAAGTGGGCGAGGTGGGTGACCGCGAGCTGGATTTCGAAGCCGTCGCGGCTCAGCGTGCGCTCGGGGACGAGGACCGCGGCGTTGTTCACCAGCGCGTCCAGGGTGAAGCCGAGATCGGCGACGGCTCCGGCGCCTTCGCGGACCGAGGCGAGGGACGCCAGGTCGGCCACGACGAGGTGGTGCTCCGCGCCGCCGGGGAGGGCCGCCAGCGAGTCCAGGGCGTCGCGGCCGCGGTGCTCGTCGCGGCATATCAGGACGGTGCGGTGTCCGTCCGCGGCGAGGTGACGCGCCGCCGCGAGGCCGATGCCCCGGTTGGCGCCGGTTATGGCGATGGTCTTCATGGGGTCTCCGATGGATGGTACGCCGCCACCGCCCTCTGCAGTCCCCGGTAGACGACTCCCGGGTCGCCGAGCCGGCGGCGCAGTTCGCGCTCGAGGCCCGCGATCGGATAGAGGTTCTGCGGGGCGCGATCGTCCTTGTGCGGCTCCGACGCGAATCTGGGCAGGGTGGCGGCGGTCGCGTCCGCCATCTCCTTCACCCTCTCCAGCCCGCTCTCGGTCCACGCCTCGCAGCGCACGATCCCCGCCCACGGGTGGCCCTCCGCCTCCGAAAGCCGCAGATACCACGAATACCGGGTCCACTTCGTCTGGATGAGAAAGAGCGGGGTTCGCTGACGGGGTGCCAGGCGCGCTACGACTTCGCGCGGGGCGGTGGCAAGATACTGGACCCGATGGCTCTTGATGTAGCCGATCGCTCCCGGAATGCGCTGGCGCCCGCGCAACGGACCGTCGAGGACGATGAGACCCCCGGCGGCACCGGAATCCGCAACCTCCACCTCCAGCTGCCCCATCCGCTCCTGGACACCGTTGATCAACTGCTGAATGTCGTCCTCGGCCACTGGGCACGCCTGGAAGGCACCTGCGGGCGTGTGCAGATCGGGGACGCCGGCCAACCCGAAGAATCCGCGGCCGACCTTGAGGGCGCGGATGACGGCCTTCCGGTCGCACCGAACAACCCCTCCCGCGAATGAGGCGCAAAGTCCCAGGCGGGCGTCCCCATCCGCTCCGGTGATCCAGACCCTGGCATCGATGCGCCGCACTCCGTCGACGAAGTCGATCCACTCAGGCGTCCACGCGTCCTCCGGCGCTCCGAGCGGACGCCACTCGGACGCGGGCATCTCCACCCCCGCATCCACCTGAGCCGACGGAACCTCGTCCGGGTCCGTCTCTACAGGGACTCCGTACTCGGGAGACCAGCCCTCGATCGCGAGGCCCCGGACGCGCCGCATCAGACCTCCACGCGCTCTACCGAGGATGAATTGCCGACCTTCCTGACCCGGTACTGAACCGGGATGCGGTTCGCCAGTTCGGACACGTGGGTGACCAGCCCGACCATCCGTTCCGTGCCGAGCTGGTCGATGCTCGCCGCCACCACGTCGAGCGTCTCCGGGTCGAGCGCGCCGAAGCCCTCGTCCAGGAAGAGCGCTTCCAGCCGGGCGCCGCCGCGGGCCGCCAGCCCGGCGACCTGCTCCGCCAGCGAGAGCGCCAGGGCCAGCGAGGCGAGGAAGGTCTCGCCGCCGGAAAGCGTCCGCGCGGACCGCGGCTCATCCGCATTGCGGTGATCGATGACGAGGAATTCGTTGCGCACGTCCAGGCCGAGGGAGTATTGGCCGCTGGAAAGCTCCCTGAGCCTCGCGGTCGCTCCGGCAACGAGCCACTCGAGGATCCGGTTCTGCATCCAGCGACCGAAGCCGGTGGCGCTGAGGTGACCTCCCAAAGCACTGGCAACAGAAGATTGGCGACGCGCTTCTTCGCGCTGTTTCTCAACTTCCTTCCTCTCTGTCGCCTGCTGCTTCAAGTGCCCAAGACGGGTCTTCGCCTCCCCTAGCGCCTCGGCGCAGGTGGTGGCGGGATCGCCCCCCGGGACCGGGTCAAGGCCCGCCGCCCGGCAGAGGTCGTCGAGCCGCGATCGGATGCGTCCATCTTCGGCCGTCGCGGCGGCGAGGCCGGTCGACGCGGCATCTCGGGCATCCCGCTGGGTCTCCGCGCTGTCGTCCGCCCAGGAGCGCAGGCCAAGCCACGACTGCGCCAGGTCATCATCCACGGCACCGGGCGGCTTCAGTTCGGCGACCGTATCGCGCCGCGTCCGGAAGTCGTCCCATGCGTGGCCGCGTCGCGCTTTCAGGGATTCGCGTGCCTTCCGGGCCCGGTTCACGCTTTCGCGGGCCGCGGTTTCGCTCTCGCGCGCTCGCTGCAACTCCGTGGCGGCCTTGTCGATCGCCGCGAGTTGCGCGGTGATCGTCTCCGGCGCAGGCGCGCTCTCGAGCGAATCTCTCAGCGCGGCCACGGACTTTGTTCGCTCATCGAACAAAGTGCTCAGCTTGCCGTGGGCGACCACGAAATGCTCCCGCTCGCGCCGGGCGCTCCGGGAGGCCGATTCGGCTTCTTCCCGCTTTGCCTCGGCCGCCTCCAGGCCCAGCGGGGCTTTGCGGTCGGGCAACCTCACGACCTCCTGAAGGCAGACGGGACAGTCCTCGCCCTCCTTGAGGTGCCGGGCGATGTCGGCCGCGCCGTGCTCGAGTCGAAGCGCCTCCAGCGACGCGGTCGCCGCAGACACCGCCCGGCTGGCCGCCACCTCCACCTCGCGCGCGGCCTCAACGTCCGCCTCTGCCCCGGCCAGGTCGCCGGTCAGGCCTTTCAGCTTCTCTTCCAGTTCCGCCCTTGAAGCCCGCTGCTTCTGGATGGCGACCAGCCTGGACCTCTCGGGAAGCCCGTCGCGCGCACTGCTCGCCGCCTCGCGATCGGCAACCGCCTTCTCCAGTGCCGCCTCAGCCGCCTCGAGGGTCCCCTCTGCTCGCGCCCACTCCGCCGCAAGCGCCTCCACGCCGTCCGGCGGCCGGACATCACCCAGGAGCTGAAGCAGACGTCCGGCCGAGTCCCGCTTCGCTCTTGCCTCTCTGGCTGCCTCCGCCAACTCCGCCAGGCGGGGAGCCTCCTCCCGGATCTTCTCACGGAGCGTCTTCAGCCCGGAAACACGCGCCTCCGCGCGATCGAGCGCCTCTGTCGTCGCCCCCGCAAGGTCCGTCTCGAGCCGATGCACCAGCGTCCCGGCGACGCCGTCGTGCTTCCGCGCGAGCTGGTTGGCCCGCTGGCGCAGCCGCTCGTAGAGTCCGAGGCCCAACAGGCGCACCAGCAGATCCTGGCGCTGGCCGGGTTTGGCGCGCATGAAGCTCGCGAACTCTCCCTGCGGCAACACCACGCACTTCGTGAAGTGATCGAGGCCGAGGCCGATGACATCCTTCTCCACCCGTGCGGTCAACTCGTCCGCGGTTCGCGCCAGGGTGCCGGAGGGCCCGCCGTTGGCCCGCACCTCCAGCGCGGCCTCCTTCGTCGAGCCACCGCCCGAAGGGCTGCGCCGGACCACCCGCACGGCCGTGTACTCCCTGCCGTCCGCCTCGAAGTCGAGCCGCACCCTGGCCTCCACCTTGCCCTGGCTGACCACCGGAGCCACCAGCTTGCTGTGACCGTAGCGCGGCACCGATCCGTAGAGCGCGAAGACCATTGCGTCGATCAGGCTGGACTTGCCGGACCCGGTGGCACCGGTCAGCACGAAGAGGTCGGTGTCCTCGAAGCTCACCTCGGTTCGTTCGCGGAAGGAGGTGAAGCCTTCGAGCTCGATTCTAAGCGGGCGCAAGATGCTCCTCCAGGAGCTCGTCGAAGAGCTTCGCCAGCGCGTCCCCCTCGACGCCGGACTCCTCCAGGTACCGCCGGAAGAGGGCGCCGGGATCGCCGCGCAGGGCGGTGGGGTCCATCGCGTTGCGCGCGTCGTCTTCCCGGTCGGGACCCTGGACGATGACGTCCACCGCGTGCGGAAACATCTCCCTGATCCCCTCGGCCAGCCCGGGGGACGGCGGCTCTTCCACGATGACGCGCAGGTAGTCGTCGCCGGTCGTGCCGGCGAGGGCGGCGATCTCGTGCGCGCGGCCCCGGATGGTGCGGAGCGCACGGCCGGCCGCGAGGGGGACGCGCCGAGCCCGGGCCGGCGCTCCCGCCTCCGCCTCGACGATCAGCACGCAGTGTTCGTCGTGGGTCTCGCCGAAGTCCATCGCGAAGGGCGAACCGGCGTACCAGATGGGACATTTGCCCCCGATCCGCTGCGGCTTGTGGATGTGCCCGAGCGCCACATAGTGCGCGGACGATGGGAAGATGTCCGCGGGAACGTAATAGTCGAAGATGTGCGCGCTGCGCTCCCCCCCTCCGGTCGCCGCGCCCACGACCGTCAGGTGGGCCACGACGAGGTTGACCGTATCGCCGGAGAACTCCCCGCACAGGGCCGCTGCGATCCGCCGGCACCGGTCGGCGTACTTCTTCTGATGGTCGTCCGGGTCCTCCCCCATCAAAGCCTCCGCCTTCACGATCCCCCGCTTCGACTGGAAGGGGAAGAGGGCGATGCAGGCGGTCTCCCCGGAGTGGGCGGTGTGCCGCACGACCCCACCTTCGTTCGGTGGGCGAACAAAGGCGGCCGGCGTCACGTTTGCCAGCTTCAGCAGCGGTCCGAGGGCCGCCAGACGCCGTGGATGGTCGTGATTGCCGGCGATGACGACCACGTGGGTCCCTGTACGCGCGAGCCGCAACAGTGCGTTGTAGACGATCTGCTCCGATTCCGGGCTCGGAACCGCTCGGTCGAACTGGTCGCCCGCCACGAGAACCAGGTCGACCGCCTCCCGCTCGGCAATCCCGACGATCTCGTCCAGGACCGCCCGGTGCTCGTCGGCCCGGTTGCGCCCCCGCAGCGTCCTGCCGACGTGCCAGTCGGCCGTGTGCAGGATCTTCATCGTGTGCCGGCTCTGGTCAGCTCCATTCCTCCCCACCCAGCCCGGTGAACGGGTCGCCGCCACCGTTGCCCGCGCCCTCGGAACCCTCACCCCCCGAACCCGTGCCCCCCGCGCCCCCGGCCTCCGCGCCCCCCTCCCCCGGCCCTTCGGCCTCGTCCGGCCGCGTCGCCCACGCCGGGAACGGGAACTCCAGCACGAGCGGCACGGGCAGCTCCGGCTGCGACAGAATCATGGTGCCGGGCTTCGAGATGGTCGCGCGCTGGCGGTGCGCGGGCGGGAGGAAGGCGTACTCGGGCCGACCCGCCTCGGCGCTGTCCAGCCGCCCGACCACCCGCAGCGACGAATTCGCGATGATCCGCCGCTCCACCTCGCTCGCCGTCTGCTGCGCGCCGATCAGGATCACCCCCAGGGAGCGGCCGCGCTCCGCGATGTCGAGGAGGATCTCCTTGATCGGGCTGTGGCCCTCGCGCGGGGCGTACTTGTTGAGCTCGTCGAGCACCACGAAGAGGAGCGGTTCGCGCGACCCCGTCTCCTCCTTCTGCTGAAAGGCCTTGCGCAGCACGACCCCGACGACGAAGCGCTGGGCACGGCGCGACAGCTTCGCGATGTCCACCACCGCCACCTGGTTCTGGAAGTCCAGGCGGTGCTTCGCCGGGTTGGGCACGTCCCCGCGCACCAGGTGACCGAGGTCCTTGCGGGCCGCGTGGAGCCTCCGCACGAAGGCGTTGATCGTCCCGGCGCCGATGGAGCGGCCCGCCCAGTCGTACCGGGCCTCCTCGTCCTCCAGCCGGTCGCCGATGGTTTCGATCAGCTGCTCGAAGGTGCGGCAGGTGACGCCACCGACGCGCACGCCCCCCTCCCCCGCCGCCGTCGCCTCCCGCCGCAGCCGCGCGGTCACGTTGTGCACCACGATCGTGTACTGCTGCCGCTCGTCGTCCGCGTCCGCGAAGAGGAAGGGCAGCAGCTCGTCCTGGCAGAACTCCTCCAGCGTCCAGAAGAAGGCGGTCACTCCGTCTCCGCGGCTGCCGGTTTGGGGTGCGGCGGAGGGGTCGCCTCGGCGCGGCGGGGCCCACAGTTCGACGCTCCGGAACGCCTGCGCCGGAAGCCCCAGCGCCGTGTAGCGCGCCATCTGCTGGCCGTCGAGGTGGCGGTTGGCGCGGTCCAGGAAGAGCAGGTCCTCGCCCTTCACGTTGAAGATCAGCGCCCTGGTGTTGTGGGAGCCCGCCCCGAGCTGGCCGGAGGTGAAGAGCGAGTGGAGGAGGAAGACGGCGTAGCTGGTCTTGGTCGCCACGCCCGAGACGCCGCTGATGTTGACGTGGGCGCCGCGGGTGCCGTCGAGGAACTCCAGGTTGGCGTGGACGATCTCACCGTCGCGCGAAAGGCCCACCGGAATCCGGTGTTTCATCCCGTCGAAGAAGAGGGCCTGGTCGCGGGCCTCGCCGGTCGCCTTCCGCACCACTTCTCCCGGGACCGGGGTGACGTAGATCTCCGGCTCGAAGCGGGTCGCCAGCACCTTGGCGGCTTCCGTGACCTGGGCGGGAAGCACGCCCTCCTCGATGAGGAAGACGTCGCTGTCGAAGCGGGCGCCTTCGTGCCGGGCGCGCAGGTCAGAGACCATCCCGTAGATCCGGACCGGTTCGCTCCTGCCGGGGAGCTCCCGCTCCAGCACCAGCACATCGTCGAGCTGGAGGAAGCACCCCTCGCGGACAGCCACCCAGAATTCGAGCGGGGTGGCGGGGTCGGTGCCGATGACCCGGCCGATGTGGGGGGAGGTCGGTTGTTCGTTCATGGCTGGATTCCAAGATAACCCGGTGCCGTGCGATGCGGCTCCGGCGCCGGGGCGCTCCGACGGCACAGCGCCCTCCTGCCGGCGCGCCCACCCCGTGGACACCCTGCCTCCAATCCGCCAAATTTCGTACGAACCCCCGGAGGAACGAGATGAAACTCAACTTCACCGATAACGCCCGCGACATGGTCGTGTCCTTCATGGACATGGACGAGGACGGGCAGCAGGCGCTGAGGGTGGCCGTGGACGGCAGCCCCTTCGCACCCCACTACGAACTCACGCTGGTGGAGGCGGAGACCCGCGCGCCCTCCGATGTCGAGGTCGACGCCGGCTCCTTCACCGTGCTGGTGGACGAAGCGAGCGTGAAGCGGCTGGAGGGAGCCACCGTCGACTACGTCGAGACGATTCAGGAGAGCGGTTTCCAGATCACGCCCGACCCGGACGCGGTGGCGGCCGCAATGGACGAGATCGGTCCGACCGGCGAACTCTGGGAACGCGTGCGCCATGTGCTCGACACCGAGATCAACCCGGCGGTGGCGTCGCACGGGGGCGCAATCAACCTGGTGGACGTGCAGGGGACGGAGATTTTCATCGAGATGACCGGCGGTTGCCAGGGATGCGCCATGTCGCGGATGACGCTGCGCCAGGGCGTGGAGCGCATGGTGTCGCAGTCGGTGCCGGAAGTGACCGCGATTCACGACGTGACCGACCACGCGAGCGGAGACAACCCCTACTTCGCATAGTCCGTGGATGATCCGCGTGTAATACCGAGGCCGGCGAGGAGCTCGCGGGCCGTGGACGATCCCCGCGCAGCTACCGAGGGCGGCGAGGCGCCGGTGTCCGCGGACCGCTAGAGTGTCGCCCCGCACACTGATCCGGGACGCGACGGTCGTTCTGCCGGGAGAGGACGCGCGCACCAGCGTGCTCCTTGATGGTGGGCGGATCGCCGCCATCGACGCGGCGCCGCACACCCGCGCCGACGAGGTGGTGGACGCGGCCGGGCTGCACCTCCTCCCCGGCGTGATCGACGACCAGGTACACTTCCGCGACCCCGGGCTCACGCACAAGGAGGATCTCCGCACCGGCAGCATGGCCTGCGCGGCCGGCGGCGTCACCTCTTTCCTGGAGATGCCCAACACGGTGCCCCAGACCGTCACGGTCGACGCGCTGGCCGCGAAGCTGGCGCTGGCGTCGCGCCGCTGCGTCGTCAACTACGGCTTCTACATCGGCGCCACGACCGACAACCTGGCAGAGCTGCAGCGCGCCGGGCGCACCCCCGGCGTCGCCACCCCCGGGATCAAGATCTTCATCGGGTCGAGCACGGGGAACATGCTGGTGGACGACCAGGAGCGCCTCGAGGAGATCTTCGCCGAGACGACCCTCCCCATCACGGCCCACTGCGAGGACGAGTCCACCGTGCGCGCGAACCGCTCCCGCCTCGAGGCCCGGGGCCCGCTCACCGTGCACGACCACTCGCGCATCCGCGACCACCGCGCGGCCGTCACCGCCACCCGGCGCGCCATCGACCTCGCGGTCCGCCACCGCCACCGCTTCCACGTCCTGCACGTCTCGACCGCCGAGGAGGTCGGCATTCTCGCCGCGCACCACGACCTCGTTACGGCCGAGGCGTGCCCCCACCACCTCTTCCTCGACACCTCCGACTACGGCCGCCTCGGCACCCTCGCTCAGATGAATCCGTCGCTGAAGTCGCCCGAGGACCGGGCCGCGCTCTGGCAGGGCCTCCGCGACGGCGCGCTCCAGATCGTCGCCACCGACCACGCACCCCACACGCTCGAGGAGAAGGCCGCCGCCTACCCCGCTTCCCCATCCGGCGTGCCGGCTGTCGAAATCGTGCTGCCGCTCATGCTCGACCGGGTCAACCGGGGCGCCTGCACCCTCCAGGACCTAGCCCGCTGGATGAGCGACGGGCCGGCGCGCATCTGGGACATCGTCGGCAAGGGCCGCATCGCGGAGGGCTACGACGCCGACCTGGTGCTGGTGGACCTGTCGCTAGCGCGAGAAGTCCGCAACGAGGAGCAGATCACGAAGTGCGCCTGGAGCCCCTGGCACGGGACCACGCTGCGGGGATGGCCGGTGCGGACGTGGGTGGGCGGGCGCACGGTGTTCGCACGCGGTGCGCACGGGACGGGTGGCACGGACGCATCGGGCGGAGCGGGCACGCCTCACTCGGCGCACGCACGCAACACCAATCCCGCATTCGTCGAGACCATGCCGGTCGGCGGCGAAATCACCTTCGATCACGCCCGAGGCGGCTACTGGGCCACAGAAATGTAAAGTAGACCTTACATATTGCCATGTCCAATTTACAACAAACACCTTCTTCGGCGCGTAGCCACCGCCCCGTCGTCCTCATCATCTGCGACGGCTGGGGCGTCGGGGCCTCGGACCCCGCCGAGATCGAACGGCAGGGCAACGCCGTGGCCATGGCGCGCACTCCCGTCCGCGACCGCCTGCTCGCCGAGTGCCCCCGGAGCCTGCTGACCACCTCCGGCAAGGCGGTCGGCCTTCCGCCCGGGTTGATGGGGAACTCCGAAGTCGGGCACCTCAACCTCGGCGCGGGAAGGATCGTGCACCAGGATCTGACACGCATCAACCTGGCCATCCGGGACGGGTCGTTCTTCGAGCTCCCGCAGCTGGCGGAGCTGGCGGCGGCCCTCCGGGGCTCCGGGGGCAGGCTCCACCTGATCGGCCTCTGCTCCGACTCCGGCGTCCACAGCGACATCGGCCACCTCGAGGCGCTGCTCGACTGGGCGGACCCGGCCGGGGTGGCGACCCGGATCCACGCCATCACCGACGGGCGCGACGCGTCGCCCACCGCCGGGCTCCGGTGGATCCGCTGGCTGGAGGAGCGGGTCGCGAGGAGCCGGGACGCCCGCATCGCGACGGTTTCGGGGCGGTACTTCGGGATGGATCGCGACATGCGATGGGAACGAACCGAGTGGGCCTACCGGGTGATCGCCGAAGGAGCGGGTCCTGCGGTGGACTGCGCGTCCGGGCATGTCTCCCGCTGCTACGAAGGGGGTACCACCGACGAGTTCATCCCGCCGGTTGTTGTGGGAGGACGTGGCAGTTACGGCGCGGCACCCACCGCAAACGGTTCCGGTCCGGAGGATCCCGTGGACCCCCCCGGCATCCAGCCGAACGACGGCATCCTCTTCTTCAACTACCGGGCCGACCGCGCCCGCCAGCTCACCGCCGCGCTCGCCGCCGCGGACTTCCCCCACTTCGACCGCCCCCGCGGGGCCTTCCCCACCTTCACTGCGATGACGCGCTACGCGGACGACTTCATCCATCCCGTCCTCTTCCCCCCTCGCTCGCTCGGCCGGGTGCTCGGGGACGTGCTCGCGGACGCCGGCCGCTCCCAGCTCCGCATGGCCGAGACCGAGAAGTACGGGCACGTCACCTATTTCTTCAACGGGGGCGTCGAGGAGCCCTTCGCGGGCGAGGAGCGTCATCTGATCCCGTCGCTCGATGTCGCCACCTACGACCTCAGGCCCGAGATGAGCGCCCCGGAACTCACCGACGCCCTCATCGGCCACATCGGCGAGCGCCGGCACGACTTCATCCTGGTCAACTACGCGAACGCCGACATGGTGGGTCACACCGGGAGCATCCCGGCTACGGTGACGGCGGTCGAGACGGTGGACGAATGCCTGGGCCGCCTCCTCGACGCAACCGTTGCAGCGGGCGGCGCCGCGCTGGTGACCGCCGACCACGGCAACGCCGAGCAGATGCTGGACGACGAGGGGCGGCCCCACACGGCCCACACGACCAACCCCGTCCACCTGATTGTCGTGGGGGCGGAGGCCGAAGCCACCCTCCGCGACGGCATCCTGGCCGACGTCGCGCCGACCGTCCTCGGGCTGATGGGGATCCCCCAGCCAACCGAGATGACCGGCCGCAACTTGCTCGGCGGGGCGGAAGCATGGTAGAGTGGGCGTTCCGCCCGCGCACCGAACGGGCGGCCACACACCCGGACCGCGCAACGCGCCCGGAAACCACGGCACCTCCTTGAGCGACAATCCCTACAACCGCTTCGTCAACCGCATGACCGGCGGCCTCGGCCGCGTCATTTCGTGGATGGTGATGCTGATGGTCGCCATCAGCGCCTTCAATGCGATCGCGCGATGGCTGGGCCGCTGGATCGGAATCAACCTCAGCTCCAACCTCTACCTGGAGCTGCAGTGGTACCTCTTCTCTCTGATCTTCCTCCTCGGGGCCGCGTATGCGCTGAAGGAGAACGCCCACGTGCGGGTCGACGTGATCTACGGCCGGCTACGCGCCCGCTCGCGCGCGGTCATCAACGTGGTCGGCTCGGTGCTGATGCTGATGCCCTTCTGCGTCTTCGTGCTGTGGGTGTCATGGCCCTCGATCCGGAACTCCTGGGTGGTGCGCGAGGGTTCTCCCGACCCGAGCGGCCTGCCGCGCTATCCGATCAAGGCGGTGATCATCGTTGCCTTCGTGCTGCTGCTGGCGCAGGGCGTGGCCGAGCTGATCAAGGACATGCGGATGATGCGGGGCGCCGGTGACGCGGATGCGGACGCCGATGACGCGCACGCCGGGATCAGGCTCTGATGGAAGGCATCCTCGCTCCGCTGATGTTCGTGGTGGTCTTCGCCATCATCTTCAGCGGCTATCCCGTTGCGTTCGCCCTCGGGGGCGCGTCGCTCGTCTTCGCCTTCATCGGCGTCGAGCTGGGGATCTTCGACTGGAACCTGCTCTACGCCATGCCGGAGCGGATCTTCGGGGTGATGTCGAACCAGGTGCTGCTGGCGGTGCCGTTCTTCATCTTCATGGGGCTGGTGCTGGAGAAGGCGAAGCTCGCGGAGGACCTGCTCACCACGATCGGGACGCTCTTCGGACACATGCGCGGGGGGCTGGCGCTGGGGGTGGTGGTCGTGGGGGCGATGCTGGCCGCGGCGACCGGGGTGGTGGGCGCGTCGGTGGTCGCGATGGGCAGCATCTCGCTTCCGGTCATGCTGCGCTACAAGTACTCGGCACGGCTCTCGTCCGGGGTGATCCTGGCTTCGGGGACGCTGGGGCAGATCATCCCGCCGAGCATCGTGCTGGTGGTGCTGGCGGACCAGCTCGGCATCTCGGTGGGCGACCTCTTCATCGGCGGGCTCATCCCCGGGCTTACGCTGGCGGCGATGTACGGGATCTACGTGATGGTGGTGGCCGCGGTGAAGCCCGAGGCCGCGCCGGCGCTCCCGGCCGAGATGACAGACATTCCCGCCAAGGAGCTCTTCAGGCGAGTGGTCGTGGTGCTGCTGCCGCCGCTGGCGCTGATCCTGATCGTGCTGGGGTCGATCTTCGCCGGGGTCGCGACGCCCACGGAGGCCGGTGCGATCGGCTCGGTCGGCGCGATCGGGCTCGCCTGGGCGCGGGGCCGCATGTCGTGGAACGTGGTGAGCGAAGCCTGCGTGGGCACCACCAAGCTGACCACCATGGTGATGTTCCTGCTGATCGGTTCGACCGCCTTCGCGCTCGTCTTCCGCGGCCTCTACGGGGACATCTGGATCGAGGACCTCCTGACCGGCCTGCCCGGCGGCAGGATCGGCCTCCTCCTCGTCGCCAACCTGACGATCTTCATCCTCGGGTTCTTCCTGGACTTCTTCGAGATCGCCTTCATCATCATCCCGCTGCTGGTCCCCGCGGCGTCGCTCCTCGGGATCGACCTGGTCTGGTTCGGCGTCATGATCGGGATGAACCTGCAGACCTCGTTCCTGACGCCACCCTTCGGCTTCGCCCTCTTCTACCTGCGGGGTGTCGCCCCCCCGGAGGTGAAGACGACCGACCTCTACCGGGCGGTGATCCCCTTCATTGTCATCCAGCTGATCGGGCTGCTGCTGATCATCCAGTGGCCGGCGCTGGTGACGGGGCTGGTGCGGTAGGGGGCCGACCGGCCAGGGTTAGCCCCCGGCGATCTACAGGCCCGCCGCATCCTCCAGTCCCTGCTCCGGACTCAGACTCGGCAGGAAGTTGCCCACCGGAAGGCACAACACCCCCCTCCGCACGAGCCGATGCTCTCCCCTGTACAGGAGAATCCGGCGTGCCTCCGGGTACTCGCCTCCGAAGGCGGCCAGCCCGCGGAGGTCGGCGGGACGGACGCGGGCCGAGTTCATGACGTCGAAGGCCCACAACCCCGGTGTCCCGTAGAGCACGAAGTCCACCTCGGCACCCCCGCGCGTGCGCCAGTAGTGGAGTCTCGCGTCGCTTCCCGAGTAGGCCAGCCAACCGCGCAGATGCTGGGCGACGAGACCCTCCAGGGCGGCTCCGTCCATCTCGGCGGGCCGGTCGAGAGGACCGGCGGGACGCAAGCTCCGAAAGACCCCGCAGTCGAAGTAGAAGAACCTGGGGTGTGACACCAGGCGACGCTTGGCGCGTCGGGTGAAGACGGGCAGCCGGAAGGCGAGCAACAGGTCTTCGAGCAGTTCCAGGTAGCCCGCGACGGTGCTGCGGCTCGTCTCGCATTCGCGGGCGACCTCGCTGACGTTGAGGGTCGCCGCGTGCGAGAAGGCCACCGCCTCGAGGAACCGGGAGAAGCTGCCGACATCGCGGGCCAACCCCTCCGCCCGGACTTCCTGCTCGACGTAGAGCGCTGCATAGGCGGCCAGCGCGGACTTCGGATCGTCGGAGTCCACCACGGTGGGGACGGTGCCAAGGCGAAGGCTCGCGCCCAGCTCGAAACGGCTGCCCAGTTCGCCCGCCATGAAGGGATGCATGGTGTGCAGAGCGGCCCGCCCCGCGAGCAGGTTCACGCCGCCGCGGCGGAGCTTGCGCGCGCTGGAGCCGGTGAGGACGAATCGATGTCCGCGGCCGGACTGCATGAGACTGTGAACGACGTTGAGAAGCTCGGGGACCCGTTGGACTTCGTCGATGACCACATGACTGCCCGCCGGAGCACCGCGCACCCGTTCCGCCAGTCGCTCCGGGCGGGCGGACAGTCTCCGATACTCTTCCGATTTCAGCAGGTCCACCACGAGCGCACCGGGGAGCATCGAGCGCACCCAGGTGGTCTTCCCCGTCCCTCTGGGGCCGAAGAGGAAGAAGCTTCCCCGCGGAAGCGTGAGAAATCGCGGCAGAGTCGTCATAATGACAGGCAAAATGACGAAAGCGCTGTTATTCTGTCAATCTGGAAGGCCAACGGTGCTCAGGCGCGCTGTCCTCGTGTCCGCGGCTGTCCCACGCCCGCCGCAGTCGTTGTGCCCGCCGCCCCTACAGCGCGAAGGCGAACCCCGCGTACCTCAGCTCGGCCGTGCCGAACCAGCGATAGGACGCCTCCTTGAAGCTGCGCCAGTGGTCGTAGACCTGGCGGTACTGGGCGTCGGCGGCGGCGTTCTCCTCCAGGATCTCGCCGATCGTGGCGCGCGCGGCGTCCATGATCTCGTTCGAGAAGGGGCGCAGCTGTGTGCCGCCGGCCACCAGGCGCTGCAGCGCGGCTGGGTTCTTCTCATCGTATCTGAGGAGCATGCGCCGCGCGGACACCTGCGCGGCCACCTCCAGGACGGCCTTGTAGTCCGCGGACAGGCCGTCCCACTCGGCCCGGTTGACCTGGAAGGACGCGGAAGCCGACGGCTCCCACCAGCCCGGGTAGTAGTAGTAGTCGGCCGCCTGGTGGAGGCCCAGCCTCTCGTCGTCGTAGGGTCCCACCCACTCGGTGGCGTCGATGGCGCCCCGCTCCAGGGCCTGGTAGATCTCGCCTCCGGCAAGGACCTGCACGGTCACTCCCATCCGGTCCATGACGTCGCCGCCCAGCCCGGGGATCCGCATCTTGAGGCCGCGCAGGTCCTCCGGCGAGTTGACCTCCCGGCGGAACCACCCGCCCATCTGCGCACCGGTGTTCCCGCCCGGGAACGTGATGATGCCGAAGTCGGCGAAGACGCCGTGGACCACGTCGAGTCCGCCGCCCTCGTTGAGCCACGCGTCCTGCTGGCGCGCGGTCATCCCGAAGGGGACCCCGGCGTCGAAGGCCAGCGCCTGGTTCTTGCCCGTGTAGTAGTAGCTCGTGCTGTGCCCGCACTGCACGGTGCCCTGCTGAACGGCGTCCATGACCTGGAGTCCCGGAACCAGTTCGCCCGCCGGGTAGGCGCGGATCTCGAAGCGGCCCCCGGTCAGGGAGGCGGTGATCTCGCCGATCATCTCGGAGGACCCGTAGATGGTGTCGAGGCTGCGGGGGAAGCTCGAAGCGCAGCGCCACCGGATGCGCTGGCCGGTCTGGACGGCGGGGGCGCCCTCGAGGGTCCCGCCGTCCTCGGCGGAGTCGCTGCCGCATGCGGCCAGGAGGCCGGCGCCCGCCGCGCCTGCCGCCGCGTGGGTGAGGAAGCTGCGCCGGTTGAGGGGATCGGGGGTGGGTGTGGACGGAGAGTCTTCGCCGCGGGTGGTGGTGGTGGGCGGGATCTTCTTGTCGGGCTTGGTGGTCATCTGTGTGCTTCCCAGAGGTTGTGGGGCTTGCCCGGGCCGCGACGCGGGCCGGTGTGGGTGACGGTGTAGAGTAGCACGGGGGCGGGGTGCGGGGCGAGTGGGGACCGGCCGCGCTTCCGGCCTCAGAGGCCCGGCATCGGAGGCGCCGGTCTGCGGAGGCGCCGGTCCGCGGAGGGCCCCTGAAACATCAGAAGTCGCGAACCAGCTCCCGCATGCGCCGTTTCATCGCCTCGTCGGGCAGACGGCCGTACGCGGCCTGGATGTTCTCCTCCATGTGTTCCGGATTCGTCGTCTCGGTGAGCGCGCAGGTCACGGCCGGGTGGGCCAGGATGTACTTGAGCGAGAAGTGCGCCCAGCTCGCGCAGTCGAACTCGGATGCCCACTCCGGCAGCGTCCGCCCGCTCACGCGCCCGAAGTAGCTGCCGTTCATGAACGGACGGTTGATGAGGACGGCCATCCCGAGGTCCGCGGCGAGCGGCAGGAGGCGGTCCTCCGCCTGCGGCTCCATCACCGAGTAGTTGACCTGCACGAAGTCAAGGGGCGCTGCCCGCATGAACGCCTCGAAGCGGTCGTGCTGGCGGGTGCTGGACACCGTGACCCCGATGTACCGCGCCTCGCCCGACTCCTTCCAGCGGAGCACGTTGGGCCAGTGCGCGTCCAGATCGCGCATGCTCTCGACCTGGACAAGGTCCACCGTGCGGCTCCCGACAAGCTGCTGGTTCTGCCGCATCTGCCGGGCGCCCGCCGCCTCGCCGTCCGTGTTGATCTTCGTGGAGACGAAGAGGCGGTCGCGGAACTCGGGCGCAGCGAGGACCTGGCCGAACTCGGCGTCGATCTCCGGCGTGCGCGGGGAGGTGTCGACGACGCGCCCGCCATGCTCGAGAAGTGCCCGGATCACGGCCGCGACGGGGTCGGTGCCCGCGGTGGGGATCTCGAGGACGGGCTTGGACGAGCCGAGGCCGACGATGGGCAGGGTCTCGGTGGTGCCGGGGATGGGGCGGGTGGGGAGCTGCGCCTGGGCGCGGGCGCTGCCCAGGACCGCGCGGCGTTCGGCGAGCAGTGCGCGCGGGGTGGCCAGAACGGCTCCGAGGCCGGCCATCCGCGTCAGGAAGTCGCGGCGGGTTCTGTTTCTCGGGGTCGTCATGGTGTCCTCCTCCTTTTTCACCGTCCGCCTGGCCGCATGATGGTGTCCGTCAGCGGCCCGATCTCCGCGACCGGCAGCGCCGAGATCCTGTCGTCAAGAACGTATCCTTCGTCCCCCGGATACACGACCCATGATGATGGTGCAACCCCCAGTCCCGCCCGTTGCCATTCCTGCCAACGCCGCTACTCTTGGGACATGAACACCATGAGAATCTCGCTCCCCGCCGCTCTCAAGTCCTTTTTCGACGAGCAGGTCACGGACCGCGGCTACGGCAGTTGCAGCGCCTACATCCGCGAGCTGATTCGCCACGATCAGGATCGCCAACAACTGCGAACTCTCCTGCTGGAGGGCGGTGAATCCGCTCCTGCCGCCACTGCCGATGCGGCCTACTTCGAGGCGCTGCGCGCCGGAGTGCGCGGATCCAGGGAGGAGTGACGCCGGAATCCGTGGTCTTGAGGGCAGCGGCCCGACGCGACGTGGAAGAAGCGACCGCCCATTATCTGGACGAAGCCGGACCACAGGTCGCACTCGACTTCATCGACGCGCTTCAGGACGCGCTACGGCACATTTCCGACAACCCGCAATCGGGATCGCCGCGCTACGGCCACGAGGTGAGTGAACCTTCCCGGTCTCCGCTCATGGCCGCTCAAGGGCTTCCCGCGGCTGGTCTTCTACATGATTGGTCGCGGCCAGATTGACGTCTGGCGGGTCCTGCACAGCCGACGCCACATTCCGGATTGGTTGCGGGAGTCCTGAGTTACAACTGCGGGATTTGCAACCACCGTCACCCACCTAAGTGTGTCGAGAATGTAAAGCGCACAGGACAACATGTCATGTTTTCTTTACATTCCTGTGTAGAATCCTTGCGAATCCGCGATCCAGGTTGCGATTTTCGAGGAATATGGCGCCGAAAGCAGCTGGCCAAATCGGATGAAGGGGGTCAGTCATTCGAAGCCAGCCTCTCCCAGGTACCTCGGACCGCTCAACTTCCGCGGTTGCGGCTCCGCGATCCCACCATGGTCAATCCGCCCTCTTCACCCCGGTCAAAAGAGGCCTCCACGGCCCACCGGCAGGCCAATCCATGTCGAAGGCGACATCGCGCACCACGCTGGTCCACACAGGTTCGAGGAAGCTCCGTATGACCCCGCCCACGTGCGCCAGATTGTCAGGGCGGTACCCATGCACCACGACCCTGTCGAGGAACCTCTGCCATTGGACCTGACGCTCGGCATCCAGATAGTACCCCGCCTGCAAGCCCGGAACCTCGTCGCTGGTGATCGCCCGTCTTTGCATCATCGTTCGGCGCACCGCCAATCTCAGAGTCGGACCATCAAACGAGAAGTCCTGGGCCAGTGCGCCGATATCCCAAACGTCCTTGATCCGGCTGTTCCGTCCGCCGAGCGTGACCATCGCCGAGAACTTCTCCGCGATGAGGGTTTCGCGGGGATACATCCAGAGCACCGGTCCGGGGTGGTTCAGAAGCGTCGGGTACTCGCGGCGCTCGGGATCTGGTGTGACGACATCGCCGAACCCGATGTCCACCTGGAGCGGAAGTCTGATGTTGCCTAGCCTGCCTGCCAGCTTGCACCTTATGGCCCGCTTCCCCTCAACCGGCATTTCGGCTATCCGGATACGCGTCGGGTCGAATGACACGCCGTCTTCTGGACACGGAACCGCGCAAATCAGCTTGACCGCTTGACCGACCGCTTCGGCCATGGTGGGATCCGTCCCCAGCAAGTCGATGTCCTGTGTACCCCGGAAGATGTCACCGCTCCAGACCAGGAACATCGACGCACCCTTCAGTACGAACCGGTCGGACACGGCCGATGCGCCCAGCCGATAAAGAAAGCGTTCGGCCACATACCTCTGAAGGATGAGGTTGAAGTCGTCACCTGGCCTCCGCATCTGCTTCAGGCGCGCATGCACGGACGCCACTACGTTTCGAATACCCGTTCGGGCCATCTCAGTACGACCTCGCGTCCAGCGCTGGCCCGAGCAGGGACTTGGCTCGGCACGCGATTGCGGCTCGCCAGATCTCCGCCACCGATGCTCTGCCGTCGCGCAGCACGTCGTCGAGCGCTTCGTGCGCTATGTCGCGCCCGATCCGGTTGCGGAACCGGAAGCAGTCCACGACCGTGCGCGCGGGGCTTGTGATGCGCGCCGGCACGCCTTCGAAATCGGTGTCCACCACACCATACCGGAGGGATGCCCCGGAGAAGCGCATCACGCGGGCGCTCGGTGTGGTCAGGATAGGGGTCCGGTTCCCCTGCGGGATGGCGATCCATACTTCGCGCGGAAGCTGGGTTCCGATCTCGTGCACCACCAGAGCGGTCAGCAGGCACACGATCGCGTCCGGCACGCGCGCGCAGACCGCCGCAATGGTGTGGAAGCGGGTCAAGTCGGCGTCGGTCCTGCGGTACAGCCCGCGCGCCTCCCGCTCAACGACACCGTCGGCCTCCAGTCTCCTCAGTTCCCTGTAGGTGATCCCCACCATCTCGGCGTCTCGGGGACGGAAGAACGAGCCGAGCCCCGCCTCGCGCAGCTGGTCTGGAGGGCGCGGTGCACCGGTCATCGAAATTCCGTCCCGACGTCATCGCGCAGTAGCTCCACGATCTCGCTCTCTATCTCCACAATGTCCTCCTGTATCTGTTCCAGGTCGATGAAGCTGACAAGCTCGCTGTGTTTCATGGGTCGGCAGGATGCGGTGAGGAGATGGCAGGCAGGAATGGAACGTTGCCAAGTGCGTAGAAAATGTCAATACTTATCGGTTATTATATGCATTTTCACACAATCGGCATCGCTGGGTTACCCTTGTTGGCTGTCTACCACCCAGCTGGTTATGCCCTTCCGCGCCAACAGTCTGATGGTGAGCAGACCACCGTCGCACATTATGTCCACCGGGAAGACGTCAATAGCAGATTCGGCATTCCTGCAATGACAGAAACGGACGACTTACGATGGCAGGAATGGCATCAACGCGATGACAGCTTCGGACTGGCAGCGCTGGGCCTACAGCGTCGGGAACCCGTCCACGTCCACAGCACGGGGCACGGCTCCGCCGGCAGACGCCCGACTACCCCAGGTCGAACCGATCCAGATTCATCACCTTGTTCCAGGCGGCCACGAAGTCGCGCACCAAGGCCTCCTGCCCGTCGTCGCAGGCGTAGATCTCCGCGAACGCCCGGAGCTCGGAGTTCGACCCGAACACGAGGTCGACGCTGGTGCCGGTCCACCTCGGCTCGCCCGTCCCGCGGTCGCGGCCCTCGAACCGGTCTTCGGCCCCGTCCGCCGCCCGCCACTCGATGTCCATGTCGAGCAGGTTGACGAAGAAGTCGTTGGACAGGGTACCCGGCCGGTCGGTGAGGACGCCGTCCCGGGACCGCCCGGAGTTCGCATTCAGGACGCGAAGGCCGCCGACCAACACTGTCATCTCGGGCGCGGTCAGGGTCAGCAGGTCGGCCCGGTCGACCAGCAGCTCGGCTGCCGGGCGCGCGTGTCCGTTTCCGCCCCCGCCGAAGTTGCGGAACCCGTCCGCCTTCGGTTCGAGCACGGCGAAGGACTCCGCGTCGGTCTGTTCCTCCGACGCATCCGTGCGCCCGGGCGAGAACGGCACCTCGACCGCGTGTCCGGCGTTGCTCGCCGCCTGCTCGACCGCCGCACACCCGCCCAGCACGATCAGGTCGGCGAGCGAGACCCGCTTCCCGCCCGACTGCGCTCCGTTGAAGTCCTCCCGGATCCCCTCCAGGACCCCGAGCACCTCCGCCAGCTGGGCCGGATCGTTCACTTCCCAGTCCTTCTGCGGCGCCAGCCGGATCCGCGCCCCGTTCGCCCCGCCCCGCTTGTCGGTCCCGCGGAACGTCGACGCGGACGCCCAGGCGGTCGAGACCAGCTGCGATACCGACAGCCCCGAAGCAAGGACCCTTCCCTTGAGGTCCGCGATGTCCGCGGTGTCGATCAGCTCATGGTCGACCTCCGGCACCGGATCCTGCCACAGCTCCTGCTCCGCGGGCACCTCGGGACCGAGATACCGCGCAACGGGCCCCATGTCGCGGTGCGTCAGCTTGTACCAGGCCCGCGCGAACGCGTCCGCGAGCTCGTCGGGGTTCTTGAGGAAGCGCTTCGCGATCGGCGCGTAGTCCGGGTCCATCCTCAGCGAGAGGTCGGTCGTGAGCATCATGGGGGCGTGGGTCTTCGACGGATCGTGCGCGTCCGGCACGGTGCCCACGCCGGCGCCATCCTTCGGCGTCCACTGCGCCGCGCCGGCGGGACTCTTCACCTGCTCCCAGTCGTAGCCGTGCAGGTTTTCGAGGAAGTTGTTGTCCCACTTGACCGGGTCGGTCGTCCAGGCCCCCTCGATCCCGCTGGTGACCGAATCGGCGGCCTTGCCCGTGCGGTAGCTGGTCTTCCAGCCCAGACCCTGCTCCTCCAGGTCGGCGCCCTCCGGTTCGGGACCGACGTGCCGGCCCACATCGGCGGCTCCGTGCGCCTTGCCGAAGGTGTGCCCGCCGACGATCAGCGCGACCGTCTCCTCGTCGTTCATCGCCATGCGGCGGAAGGTCTCGCGGATGTCGCGGGCCGCCGCGACCGGATCCGGCTTGCCGTTCGGCCCCTCGGGATTGACGTAGATCAGGCCCATCTGCACGGCGCCGAGGGGCTCGTCGAGTTCGCGGTCGCCCTTGTAGCGCTCGTCGCCGAGCCAGGTGTCCTCGGAGCCCCAGTCGATATCCTCGGGTTCCCACACGTCCTCGCGGCCCCCGCCGAAGCCGAGCGTCCTGAAGCCCATCGACTCGAGGGCGCAGTTGCCGGCGAGGATCATCAGGTCGGCCCAGGAGATCTTGCGGCCGTACTTCTGCTTGACCGGCCAGAGGAGCCGGCGCGCCTTGTCGAGGTTCGCGTTGTCCGGCCAGCTGTTGAGCGGCTCATAGCGCTGCGTGCCGGCGCCCCCTCCACCGCGGCCGTCGCTGATGCGGTAGGTGCCCGCGCTGTGCCAGGCCATGCGGATGAAGAGCGGCCCGTAGTGGCCGTAGTCGGCGGGCCACCAGTCCTGCGACGTCGTCATCACGTCCTCGATATCCTGCTTCAGGGCGTCGAGGTCGAGCGACTTGAACTCCTCGGCGTAGTCGAAGCCGTCTCCCATCGGATCGGGGGAGCGGGCATGGCGGTGAAGAGCCTTCAGGTTCAGCTGGTTGGGCCACCAGTCCTTGTTGGATCGGCGCATCTGGTGCTTTCCTCGTGGTTGGCAGGGGTGTGTGGGAGCAGGAGGGCGTGCCCCCGTCCGGTGATTGTGATTGGCGTAGACTCTATTCTATCGGGATCGTATCGGAAGTGGCAGGTCGGTCCCGGCCGCCGAACGATCCACGGGTTTCTGGCTTCGATCATATGCGGGCAATTCAATAGTTGCGCTTTTGATTTTCCCGTTTCTCGAGCGCGACCTCCCGCAGCTCGGGTTCAACGTGCCGGCCACCACGATGCGGCGCTTCTGGACGATGGTGGCGCACTTCCACGGCAGTTGCTGGAACGCCGCGGAAATCGCACGTTCCCTGGGGGTGACTGTGACCGCTCCCACGGTCAATTCCTGTCTCGACGCGCTCGCTCGACACCGGGCGTGCGCGGAAGGGCTGGGATGAACCGACATGGAGGCAAAATTGAGTGATTCGAAGCTGAAGGACCCGCGGCTCCGCTGGGTGTTCGCCTGCGGTTTGGGAGCCGTGGGATTCGGAAACGCAGCGGACAATGTGAGCCGCACGGTGGCCGAGATCGCGGGGATGTCCGTGGGCTGGGTCGTGGGGCATATCGCCGTGGGCGGGTTTGCCATCGGCTGGATCGTGTTCGGGATCGCGGGTTTACAGGACTACCTCCTCAGGCGGGAGGCCCGGTGGACGGAGGGACTGGACGTCTGGTTCCCCAGGTTTGCCGCGGGCGCGGCGGGAGGCGCGGCAGGAATCAGTCTGCTGGCTGTGTTGTCGGATGCGGCCAATCCCGTTGGCGCCGTGCCCGCCGCCTTTGCCGGCGGATTGGCGGTGCTCGGGGTCGTGGAGTGGCTCATGCTGCGTGGCCGTGTGCCCGGGGCCGGCGGAATCGTCGGGCTGACTCTCGCGGGACTGGCGTGCGCCGCTTTGGCGACCGCCGGGGTCGAGTACCTCTGGGACGGGTTCGCAGGAAGCTGGCTGGGCGGGGGCGTCTTCGGGGTGGTGTACACCGCGGTGACGGGGCTGCGATTGCGGGGCGGCGGGTAGCCGGGGAGGCGCATCGCCGCCGCATCGCGTCTCACCCGAATCGCGGAAGCCCGCCAAGCACGCCCGCCCGGTACTTCGGATAGAGACGGACGTCACGCCGCAGGCCCTTCACGTCCTGGGCTCCGTAGACGCGCGTGGCCCCGCAGTCATCCTTCTCGACGATGAAGAGTTCCTCCTTCTCCAGATCGTCCAGCAGGCCTACGTGATGGGAAGACACCAGGAGCTGGGCACCCCGAGGATTGCTTTCATGCGATCGGAACTGGTTGAGGATCTCGTTTAGCATGTCGACATGGAGGGCGCCATCGATCTCATCGAGGATCGCCATGCCGGTCTCGTCCAGCGCGGCCCTGACCAGAGGCAGGAGATGAACCAGACGCTGAGTCCCCGTGGATTCCATATCAAGGCGAATCGCACCATCCAACCCCTTGTGGTTGAACCAGATTTCCCTGGCCCCGAATCTCTCAGCAATAAGCACCTCTTCGATGCCCAGGTCGCTACGCTGGATTTGAGCCTGAGCCCAGTGCCCCGAATCCGGATCGCTCTCCAACCAATCGATAACGGAGGAGGTATCCGGTGCCCATGTGTCATTGCCGGCGATGTTGGTGGTTTTTGCAAGCCGATTCTGCAGAAACGCGGCAAACCGGTCCGCGACGGGCACATTCACGAACGCGAGGGTGGCGAGAGCGGATCGGTTGGGTTCGACCGCTCTCAGTCGATCATCCCGAGCCGTGAGGCCGAGGTCTCGTGACACATGGATGGGCGTGCCGGGGATTCCCCGCTCGAACAGCCGGCGTCGCCGTCCCTTGGGAAAGTGAACCAGGGCTTCATGACTGACGAAGAGAGGATCCTCCGTCCCGTCATCCGCTCGTTGCCGCCCGATTTCGATTTCGTAGCGGAATCTCTGTGGACTCTCGCCTGGCGCGAGGAAATCCCCTTCGCCCTCAACGGAAAAGCGCGTGGGCTCCCAACAGGTCTGATCCGAAAAAAAGGGGAGGAGATGGACGATGGCCCCGGGAAACGACACAATCCGCCCCAGATCCACCATCGCCCGCAGCAGCGTCGTCTTGCCCGAACCGTTGGGCCCCATCAGTACTGCTACCGTCGGCAGCCGGATATCGGGGTTGGCCGCGCTCCGCCTGAAGCGCGGCAAGTCCGGCGCCGTACCAGGAATCCGCAGATCAAGGGTCACGGATTCTCGTATTGAACCGTAGTTGGATACTGAGAACGTATGAATCATACGTCAACAATAACGTGTTTTCGTTGAATTGCAACGATAAAGTCATGGCTGGGCGCTGGGGTGTGGATTCAATCCCTGTCCCTGCAATCCTCCCCTACCGCCCCACCCCCACATTCCCGAACACCCCGTTCGGCGCCCCCGAGTTGGCCGTTACGATCTCCGGGAAGCCGTCCCCGTTGAGGTCCCCCACCGCCACCCCGTAGGTCGCGCAGTCCTCGCACCCGAAGCGGAGTTCGCGGAAGGCGGCGGAGCTCGCGCCCCCAGTGGCATCCCCGAGTCCTCGGCCCTCGTCACTGCCGCCACTCCGGTTGAAGTACACCGCGTTCCGCCCCCCCACATTCGCCACCACGATGTCCAGATCGCCATCGAGGTCCAGGTCCGCGAGACGGACAGCGTAGCTCCGGTCGTCGTCGCCCCCGAACACCAGGCTGCGCCCGAACCCGCCCGCCCCGTCGCCGAAGTGCACCGCGTTCGGCTCGCCGATGTTCGCCGTCACGATGTCCGGGTGGCCGTCGCCGTCCACATCGCCCACCGCCACGCCGCGCGTCTCGTCGCTCCCGGTTCCGAACCCGGTGCGCCGCGCGAAGCTGCCCGCGTCATTCCAGTGGACCGCGTTCGCGCCGCCATCGCGGTTGGCGAGCACGAGGTCCAGGTCCCCGTCGCCATCGAGGTCGGCGGCGGCGACATCGATCGTGGAGTCGTCCCCCACCCCGAACGGCACGCCATCGCCGAAGGCCGCCGCTCCATCCCCGTGGAAGATGAAGTTCTGGCGCCCGCGATTGACCACGAGGATGTCGGTGTGTCCATCGCCGTTCAGATCGGCCAGCGTCAGGCTGCGGGTCGAGCTTGGCGTGCCGAAAGCGGCCCCGGCCTCGAAGCGGCCGCTGCCGTCGTTCAGGAAGACGAGGTTGCGCGTGCGGTCGTTCCCCACCGCCACGTCCAGGTCTCCGTCGCCATCGAAATCGGCGAGGGGCACCGCATAGCTGCCGGCCAGTTCATCCCCAAGCGGCCGCGCGAGGGTGAGGGCGGCCCGCCCATCGTTGAGGTAGACCCTGGTTCTGCCCGGGCCAGTGGCGGCCGTTCGCGACAACCGTGTCGAGGTCCCCGTCGCCGTCCACGTCGCCCAGGCTGATGGACGCCGTCAGTTCGCTGCCGGCACCGAGGGATCTGAGTGCCCGGAAGGAGCGCTCCTGCTGACCCGCCAGGGAGGCGGCGCCGATGGGGTGCGCCAGGAGGGTGCTTATCGCGAGCAACAACAAAACCGCAAACGGGCGAGAGGCAGCGAGGCAGCCTGCGCCGTCGTCCGCCTGGGGTTTGCAACGCCGCACGTCAAGCAAACTTGTCAAAATGTAAAGTGTGCTTGACATTTCATGGCGCTGCAAGGTCGTATTTCCGGACTAGAACTTCGGCCGGAAGGCTCCATTCCGTAGCCAATGCCCGGATCATGGCCAACGAAAGAGGGCGGCGACGGCGAAGGACTTCGGAGGCATGGGACTGGGAACCGATGAGCGCCGCCAAGTCCTTTTGGCGCAAGCCACGCGCCTCCATGACGTGGTGAATCACGGCAACAGGATCGGGAGCTTCGATAGGCCAGCGCTCCGATTCATACTTCTCGACGAGCGTCACCAGCACCTCCAGCCTGTCCGATTCGGGCGTCCCCGGGGCGACACCCATCAGTCGGTCGATCTCCGCGAGTGCTACGTCGTAATCACTCTCGTTCTTGATCGGCTTGATTGTCATTATCCCGGATCCTGCGTTGCGAGGATAGGTTTGCACCGCCTGGGGCCTTAGATTACGGGGAGTTTCGACGAAAAAACGACCCGAATCGGAGGCACCCAGACGGTGCGACATCATCATACCGGACGCAGGGCTCATGTGCAAG
>JAJEBR010000076.1 GCA_022822445.1 Gemmatimonadota bacterium
GCGCGCGCTCCCCCGCCGCGGCGGGGGAGCGCGCCCTTGTCCCGTCCATTCCTTTTCCTCCTGCCATCGTGCAACTCTCTGACTCGCCCTACTCTAATCATTTTACCCTTCCATGTCTCCTGCTGCGTTGGCAGATAGGGAAGACTTCCAGCTTGAGGGCGGAACAGAGCTGGCACAGCCTTGGTATCGACGCAAACGATGGAATGCCCCAGATAGTCGGAACGGCGTATCGATCCCCCGGCCGGCAGTCCCGCCGGGAGTTCCTCGGTCGATAGCGGCAGTGGAGCTATGGTCACTCCATCGAGTGGCGCTAAGGGTCGATCGATAGCCAGCCTGATCAAGCGACACGTGCGGTAGCGCACGGGCTCGCCCTTGGTCCAGCCCGCCAGCAAGTCGGCAACACAGTCAACTCCGAGGAGCGCAGCTCCCAGAAGCAACTCCACAGCAAGTTGGTTCAGCGAAGAGACCGTTGCGCGGGTGATGACACCGGTCGGCCAGCCCTTTGTGTAGCCTCCGCCGCCTCCACCCATCGGGAAGGCAAGCCCGACGCGGTCGGATTCAGGATCTACGAAGTGGGCAAGCGCTTCACGCAAACTGCTCGCAATTCCCGCCTTCAGTGATCCCAGAACGCGAACCCCAACAGACCTGACTCGTCGCAGGTCCTGGGGGTCCCCCTTGGCCGGGGCGTGTAGTTCGCGCAACTGCTGGAGGTCGATAATCTCACCGCCACCGATGTCGAACGTGGTTTGAGCCAACGCCCTACGCAGTGACGTCTTGAGTTCGTCGATGGTGGTGTCCATGAACGGCATCCCAATGAATCAGGCCACTGGATCCTGCGGTCGCTTCCGAAGGTAATGGCTTTGGGGACCCCGGGTTAGAATCCCCGCCTACCGTGGCACAGCCCGACATCTTGGGGGACTCTCCGCCGTCCGTCTCCCCGCTCAGGCTTCGCGTTGGACAAGACTCGACTGGCGGAGAGGCCTCGACGCCGCGAGCTTTGGGGCGCGCAGATCGTGCAGTCCATCATCGAAAGGAATCGAATGATGACACGCACGAAACGAAGTCGGCGCTCGTACGGCGCCGGCGAGTGGGGCCGGAACCGGGTCCGGGTCTTCCCCGACCCTAAGACCGGTCTTTACCAGTTGGAGTGGCGAGATCACGGGCACAGACTCACCCGGTCGCTGGGACACCGCGAATGGGTGAGGGCGAAGCGGCGGATCGCCAGAGACCTGAATCACGGCAGGAAATCATGTAAAGTCAACCGGGACTGCACGATCTGCGTTTCCTGCCGTTAGACCGGATCTGATGTCGGCGTCTCGAAATGGCCGGATTGCAGCGGTGAAAGGCGGGAGTCTGGACGGACCGTTTCGCCGTGTCGTTCGGGGGCTCAGGGGACCTCCTCAATCGTCCTACCCACGGAACCGTAAACCCGGTTGCAGTGTGCCTTTACCCGAAATCACGTTCAGGCTGTATGCTCGAATCGGCGCGGCTACTGAGCTGGGCCAAGCCCCAACCGCCTGGGCGGGGGCAGGTTGTGAACAACACAGCTACGTCGAGATCAGAGATCGCCAGCGCAGTGCAGTCGTCCTTCCTCCGTCGCGTACTCTCGCAGCGGGTTGATGGAGCCGACCACTATGGCGCACTCTTCAGGAGGATCGTCCGCCGAGGTCACTATCGAGAATCCGGTAGAGTCCACTGCGGTTAGCTCCATGCTGAGCCCATCGGGTACGGTGAGCCGCGCATGATCCAGCAGCTCCTCCTCCTCCCCTTCCGTCGCATAGCGACCGTTCACCGCCACAAAATACGATTGAGCGACGACGAGGTCGCGAAGGAACGCTCGGGCCGGGGAGGGGTCGTAACTAGGGCTTTCCTGCTCATCCGTGCCGTGCGAATGTCCGGTAGACGCATGATCTACAGCACCTTCCACGTCTGGCCGAGAAGTCTGATCAGCGGAGCCACTTTCCCTTCCGCACGTCACGCAGACGACGGCAAGGCTGATCGCCAAGTATCGACCCAGTAGTTGGGTACTCACTGCTCCACTCTCTCCAATCCGTTGATCTGGTTAGCTGGACACCAGCGCTGCAACCCATAGAACGGTTCATCTGCGGCGATTCGCCCCTGTGGCTCCATCGTGACGACATACGCGCAGCGGTCATCGAATCCCAAAGGAAGGCCATCGAACGGCAACTCCGTGGTGCCGAGGTATCCCCGCTCTGGATGATACAGATCCACGACACGCTGGTCGGGAGATGCCGCCCGTTCCACCCAGGTAGCGCTGCCCGTCGCCGTGACGATGTCAAGATTGACAGGTAGGTGGGATGGCCAGAAACCGAAGTAATCCTCCCAGCTTCCCCCGGTCGGCACCCGCTGGCTCCGCTCACGCAACTCGTCGATCACCCGGCGTCGTTCCCGGCGATCTACCGGAATTGGGCGCACACGGAGCCGAACAGCGCTGGCGAGGGCCAAGTCATCTACCCTGAAATAGCACACACCCGCCGCCGTTAGCGGAACTACGGTGAGAATGCCTTCGTTAGCGTCCCATAGGCGCCTCGTCCACGAATCATAGGGACCGCGTGCCGGATACCGGCCCAGGGGACGATCCCCGCTGTAGCGATCATACGCGTAGGCGAGGGGCCGAATGGTCAAGCCCTGATCTGTCGCCACGGCCACTTCGATAAGCTGACGTTCGGTCCTTAGGAGGCTATCCGCCCGAGAAGACGCCATCGCGCCCGTTCTTGCCACGGCAGCGCGGCTTCCGTCGATCGGGGCAACATGCCTCACCGCGAAGAGGCCGTCTAGCTCGGCTCCCCTTAAGACGCGGTGGATATACGCCCCACCCGAGTCAAAGAGATGGAGGCGATCACGGCCATACACGATCACGTAACCGTCATCGAGGCCGGCTATCTGATTGTAGCCACCGCGTGATCCATGCGATCCGCTCTGATCCCACATCTCTCCCGGCCCTTCGCCGATTCCTGCATACCCACTCAAGCGGTGGCCGAGGGTGTCATATACTGCCACACCTCTCATCCCGTCCAGAACATGCAGGCTCACACCGTCCCAGGCCACACCGAGGACTCGGCCCAAGGCGTGGCTTTCGTCGTTCCCAAATGCCACACCGGGCTCTAGCTCCAAGTCAACCCGGTGTGGCACTTGGGGACGCGTATCCGCGACGGCCTCCTCGCACCGAGCGGCTAGGTCGCGCGCATCCGCTACCCAAGGCTCAGGCTTGGGTAGCGCGCGGGCGGCGATCACCCAGCAAACCACCAAACCCAGCAAGACCGCCGAGATCCGGAGAAACATGACCATCTACAGGTAGCCGCAACTCCCCTCGACGAGCACGTTGTCTTCGAATTCGCAGCACCACGGGTGACCGTTCTCGTCCGAGCCTACGCAGCACCATCCCGTGGCTTCGTGACAGGCCCAGAGCGGCGTCGCCGCAAACAGGCCTCCCGCCGCAGTGACGGCGAGGAACGACAGGATAAAGCGTAACCTTACTGCTCGCATGTGACTCTCCTCTGACAGGTATTCGGTCGCGTCCGGAAGTATCGAAGAGGATCAGTGCAGGTCCGGACCTGCCTGCCCTGATCACGAAAGAACACCGTCCTCACCTGTGGAGCTCCCGGAGTTCGCCAGCGTGAGCAACGCCCACATAGGCCCGCAGAATCGAGCCGTCTATTGCGGTGCGTACGTAGATCGGCACTTGACGCACGAACTGGAGGGAAGCGCCTCCTGACAGCAACCGCACGGCCCGAACACCCTCGTGAAATCGGGGGGCCGGAAGGTCGTTTGGGAAGTCTGGCTTGGCGATCGCATACACCGGCACAACCGGATGATCCAGCAGTGATGCCGAGTACTCGTTGAGTGCCTGTCGCGCTGGGTCACAGAAACGACAGTCGTCGGTGAAGAAATACAGCAGCGCCGGGTGTGTGACCTCGACCTGAGTGCCCTGCCAGTCACGGGACGTGAGAACTGGAATCCGATGACCTACCAGATCCTCGCGCCATTGCCCCGTGTCACCGGCGAAATACGACCAACCGCCCGCCACCAGCAGCAGACCAGCCAGTGTGACGGCGAGCCACGACAGAGACGACACCATCGCTCCGCGCCCGCCCCGCCGCGTGTAGTTGCTAGACGCTTTCGCCATGGTTTCGGTTCAGGTTATCCGCCAAGCCCCATCGTGGGCTCGGGTCGAGGTTGGACTGGTCTCCAGCCAAGCAACTCGGAAGGTAACGCCGGTCAACCGTTCGTCAAGTCGGTGGACTTGGAGTGTCGGGAGCAAATAGAATGCCCGGTTTTCGGAGCACATGAATTGTCCGCTTTGGGGTTCCGGCGCCGGACGAGGCGAGCGGGATCCCGCTCCCTGATCGGTCGGCTGGGGCGGAATGACTCGCGCCCAAGCGACGGTGAGTCCCGGAGGAATCGTCCCCGGTGAAGCTGATCCGGTCATATCGTTCTCGCGTTGGCTTAGACGGGGTTTTCATCCGGCTGGCGGGGGAGTTCTCCGCGCCGCTGGCGGTGGCCCGTCACAGAACGGAGGGGCTGCGAGACGTCCCGGAACGTCCCCGGACAATGGGCAATCGCCCACGGGTTGACCAGCTTGCCAGCAGTCTTCAGCGTTCGGACGTGACGAGGATTAGGCAGCGATTCAACTCGCGCGTTAGCGGTTCCCTCAGCGACGGTGGCACGGCCCCAAACCGCCTCCGCGATGTCCTGAGATGGTAGGGGACGGATACCGGCAACCTTCGCCCCTGATGGCTGGATTGAAACCCATGGCGGATGGAATTCGTAGGATGTCGCCCTTCGGGTCACCGAAGCGTGAAGAGCAGCACGAGCGAACGAGGCGAAGAACCGGAGGCGTCGCAAGTAGCCAGGTTGATCCACCCCAAGACGGCACCGGTGCCCGTGTCCAGCGACATCGGCGCTTGCGGAATCGTTCGCCGCTCCGACCTCCGGGGCGCACGGAAGATCCGGCGTCGCTGGTCTCCGTCCCACCGCCGACCGCACTTCGCGAGGTCCGGCTGAGCGGGTTCCCCGAAGCGCTCGTCGACGTGCGCCGCCACCGCGTCGGCGGCGGCGGTCGCCGGGTCCCGGACGCGGCCTCCACGGGCTTGTCTGACGCCCGTTTCGTGATTCAGCCAGCTTACTCCTTGGGGCCACACTGCGTGAGTCCCCTGCGGAGGCTGGCGGGGGGCCTCGCCCCCTCTGACCCCCGAACCGGAAACGGCGCGCCATGAGCCGTGGACGCGCCGTTTGGGTGAAGGTTCGCGCCAGCGAGGCGGAGCGTGCCGAGTGGCACGCCAAGGCGCGCTCGGCGGGCTTGACGCTGTCGGATCTCGTGCGCCGCGCGGTCGGCCGGACGCACACTTGGACCGCGGCGCACGCCGAGGTCGAGCGCGAGCGCACCCAACAAGTGGCGCGCGTCGGGAACAACCTCAACCAGATCGCTCGCTGGGCGAATGCCCACAAGGAGGGCATCGAGGCCGTCGAGGTGATCGGCCACCTGATCGCCATCAGGCGGGCGCTCAGCGCCTTGGAGCCCGCCGAAGACCCGGAC
>JAJEBR010000127.1 GCA_022822445.1 Gemmatimonadota bacterium
CGATGCCGTACAGCCCACCGGCCAGCCGGTTGGCCAACAGGCCCGCCACCTCCTCGAAGCGGCGCTCGACACCCTTCCGGACGGACTGCTGGCTGGGAGCGACCCCGCGGCGGCCGGGGGGGGGATGGGGCTGTCCGGCTCCATCCTCCCCGGTGCCGATTGAGGCACGCCGAAATGGGGGGTCCCTCCCCGCCACGTCCGAGGAGTGCGGATCGGCACCGGCGTTCCGCCGGACGTGGCCCAACTGCAAACGCGCCAGCGACCTGCATGACCGAGGCCGTGTCCGGCCGAGCGGCGATTTCGTGTCCGGCGACCCCCAAAATGAACCGGACACGCAGGACTTGCCACCAACATCCGCCCCGGCGCGGATCTGACGCCGTGGGTCGCCCGGCAAGTTATCATGGTGAAGCGGCAGGACTTGGCCAGACTTCGGGCGAGAAGAAGAGAATGACCAAAGCGGACCTCGTTGAGAAGGTCGCCGATGTGATTGGACCACGAGTCACCAAGAAGGATTGCGGACTGATGGTCGAGGCCTTCCTCGACGCCGTGAAGGACGCGCTCGCGCAGGGCGACCGCATCGAGCTCCGGGGATTCGGCGTCTTCAAGGTGCGGCACCGCAAGGCCCGGACGGGCCGCAATCCCAGGACCGGCGCGCCGGTCGAGGTTCCGTCCCGCGATGTGCCGGTCTTCGAGCCTTCGAGGCACCTCCGCAGCCGGGTGGACCGCAGCTGGAGGGTTCTTGGGAAGGAAGCGCACCGGGAGGCCGTCCGCGAGCCATGAGCCTCGCCGTCGATGCCATGATGCGGCCCGGCGGTCGTTCCGCCGTCGAGACGGCGTTTCCGCTGGCTTGAGCCACTGTTATGTGGTCGAGGCGCGAAACAGCCCCGGCGCTCGACCCCGGCGGAGGGACGGGCGGAGGCCGTCCCGGAGGCCGGGGGGACCGGCGCCACAGCGGTGGCAACGCCGACCACGCCGCCCGCCGGTCACGCCGCAGACTCACCCGCGAACCGACGGCCTCGATCGGAGGGGATCGGTGGTCGGGCGGACTCCCCACCCGCGAACGCTGCCGGAGCGGAGGTTTTCCGGGGGGATCGAAGGGGGGCGGCAGCACCCCCTCGCCAGCCCCGGTGTATGACACGGGGTAGGCTGGCTTGTCCGTCTTAGCGGTGTCCGACGAGCCCGTGGGCGACGTGTCCGAGACCCGTCGGCGGCAAGCGGCGATGCGGTGGCGGGGCACCACCGCAAGCGCTCCGGGGAACCCGTTCAGACGTACGGCCGGCGGGATGAAGGCCCGCGATGCCGGACCGTCCATGTACCCGCGAAGCCGGAGCGCCGACTTAGCCCGCCAGCGTCCCTGTCGAGGGGCACCGACACCGCGGTTCCGCCGTGGGGTGGATCAACCTGACTACGTGCGTCTCCTCCGGTGTTTCGCCTTGCTTGCTCGTGCTGCCCACCACGCTTCGGTGAGCCGAAGGGCGGCACATTACGGAGTTCATCCGCGATTGGTTTCAATCCAGCCGCCGGGAACGAGGGCCGCTGCCGATCCGCGTCCACCTTGAGGGCGTCGAGGACGGGGCCGTCGCCAGGGTCTGGACCGTAGGCCTTCATCACGAATGCCGTCGGGGACGGCGCGGCGGGTCCCCGAGGGAAGTGCCGACCCGCGTGCTGAACTGGTGCTTCCGCGTCTCCATATCTGGAACGCTGAAGAGCCACTCGCCAGCAAGTCAACCGGTCGGGAATCTCCTATTGTCCGATAACGTTCGAGGATGTTCGATAACGTAAAGCTGGCGGAAGAGGTCGTCGCCAGCGGGGCGGAGAACCGCCCCCGTATCATCGGAAGCACCGCCTCGCTATGGGTGTCCACGGGCTGTGGGAAACACCGAGACGTTGAGGATCAAGGATGCTCCGGTTCGCCGGGCGGGTGGTTGCAGAACAAACCAGAAGGCGGACCCGGGTGGAACCTTGCCCGAGTCCGCCGGGCCGTGTCGGCCGTCAGGGAGGCCGAGGTCCGGGGGGGACTCCCCGGCGCGCCTGGCGCACCGCATGGAGTGGTACGGGCCGCCGGAGGAATGGGGACACGTCCGGACCGCACCGGCCCCGGTCCCATTGTGGGCGGCCGACCCTTCCAGTCGCGCGGACGGACCCGCACGGTGCCTATCGCCGACCACAGCCTCGTCCCAAGCGGCCCCGAATGCCGCAGAGCCGCCAGTGCGGGGGCAGGCGTCACCAGGTGGAAGCCGCCGCCCCATGCCTCGATCAGCGTGCGGTAGGATCACTCGGGAGGCACATCCACTCCACTTCCGAACCACTCCTCCATCTTCTCCTCTGCCGCACGCCTGTGTTCCGGCTTGATGTGCACGAGGACCACCGCGACCGCCGCTGCCAGCACCGCGAGGTCGTCCACTTGCCCCCCCGGCAGGAAATCCGGCACCGCGTCAGCCGGAAAAATCAGGTAGCCCAGCGCACCAATGATCACGCCGCGCGCCCAGGCAGGTGTGTCGGGGTCCTTGAGGCAGTAGTACAGCACCAGGGCCATGTAGAAGATCTTCTTTCCACCCTTGCCAATCTTCTTTCCACCCTTGACGCCCCCCCGTCCTGCCTTGGCGGCCAGCTCCTTGAGCTTCGCCCAGAAGGACCCGTCGTTGTACTCCGCGCCATAGTCGCGCGCTCCGACGCCGGGAACCGGCTTCTCGCCCCGCCGTCTCGCCTGATCCTCCCCCCTCACCTCCAGCACATCCGCTTCCTCCCGGAAAGGGTCCATGAGCGCGAGGGCTCGTTGGCGGGATCGCTTCCTGCCGAAACCGAACATGGATTGTCGTTCCTAACGGGGATCGAGGTCGGAGTCTGGGAAACTACGAGGCGCGATCTACCGCAGCCACTCGTGGGGCAGGCTGTAAAGTGTAGTCTCCCCCCAGTCGCTTCAAGTCACGGTGGCTCGGATGCAGATGGACTGTCCGCGCGTCCGGGCGTGGGCGAGGCTCGTCCTGCCACCCCTCCGGCGGCGAAGAGAGCGCGTGTGGAACTCCCGCCATTCGAGTCCGGTTTTCCCGCTTTTCCGGCACTGTCCAGCAGAGTCCAGCCCAATGGCAGGAAACGCAGATCGTGCAGTCCTAGTTTGACTTACGTGATCTCCTGCCGTGATTTGGGCTACCTACAGTCCGCTGGGCCAATACCCACAAGGGGGCCGCCGAGGCCGTCGAGGTCATCGCCCGCCTCGTCGCTATCGAGCGGGCGCTCACGGCGCTGGCTCGCTTCGAGAGCCCGGACCGCGATGCACATTAAGTTCCTGGCCCGCGGGACCGGCTCGGCGCGCGACGCGGCCGACTACCTCCTCGGGGAGCGGGACGCGACCGGGAAGCCGCGCGAGGGCGTCGAGGTGCTGCGGGGGAACCCGGACATGGTGGCCGCGGTCGCCGACTCGCTCGACTTCGAGCACAGGTACACCTCCGGCGTGATCGCCTGGGCACCCGACGACCGACCCACTGACGAGCACATCGAAGCGGTCCTGGACGCCTTCGAGGAGACGGCCTGGGCCGGGCTGGAGCCCGACCGATACGCATGGACGGCGGTGCTCCACCGGGAGGAGGACGGCGGTGCGCACGTCCATGTCCTCGCGGCGCGATGCGACCTTGAGACCGGACGGAGCCTCAACATCGCGCCTCCGGGATGGCGGAAGACGTTCGATCCGCTCCGGGACGCCTTCAACCACGAGCAAGGCTGGAGCCGACCCGACGATCCGGCGCGGGCCAGGGTGGAGCAGCCCGGCCACCGCGCCTACATCGAGGCGGCGCGGCTGCGGGCCGGGCTCCGGCTCGAATCCTCCCCTCGCGACCTCATCCGGGACTACCTGGTCCAGCGCGTCGAGCACGGAACGGTGCGGAATCGCCACGAAGTCGTCGCCGCCCTGAGGGAGGCGGGCCTCGAAGTGCCGCGCCAAGGCAAGGACTACATCACGGCGCTGGACCCCGACAGCGGGGACCGGTGGCGGCTGAAAGGAGAACTGTACGCATTTGACTTCGAGCGGGAACGATTTGACCGACCGGCTGCGGAAACGGCTGGAGACCGAACGCAGGGAGATCGAGGAGTTGACCGCGAGCGAGCTGAAGCGGCTCGGCGAGAACTCGCGGCGCGTTGCGAGGAACGCGCTCAGTACAATCGAGCGCGATACGGCGGAGGCGACCGGGCGGATGCGCGAGTTGCTGGCAAAGGCTTGGCAACGGCCCCTGATCGTCGGCCTGAGCCTTTGGATCGGTTTCTTCGGCGGAAGCTGGGGGACGATGCGCTGGTTGGTGGGGAGCATCCAATCCCGGATCGAGACCCGCGCCGAACTGGGCCGGGACATCGAGGACGCCCGGAGGACGCTGGCCCAACTGGAGGTGGACACCTGGGGGCTCGTGTTCCACGAGATCGAGGGCGAGCGGTTCGTGGTGGTGCCGGACGGGGCGTTGGACGATCCGCCTTGGAAGGTGGACGACCGCCCGGCCTTGAAGCTGTCGAACGAGTGAAGGAGGTCTATGACCGCGTTAGAGGAGCAGTTGACGAGGGCCTTGCGGAGGTTGTCCGCGCAGTACGAGACGGCACAGCGGCGGCAATCCGGGCAGGTCGAAGCCTTGCGGCGGCGCGTCGAGCGGCAAGGCGTGGAGAACGAAGCCTTGCGGCAGCGGGTCGAGCGGCTGAGCGCGGAGAACGCAGTCTTGCAGCGGCAAATCGAGCGGCTCGACGTGCTGGCGACACGCTTGGCCGAGTATTTCGGGACATCCGCCGCCGCGAGACCGCGCGGCCTCCGCATCTGATGCGTCGGCCGGGACCGGATCGCGATCAGGGTCCGAGCCGCTGACGATGGCGTCCAGTCGCTTGCCGCCCGAACGCCGCAGCGCCCGGCGCGCCGCCGACCGCTCGTCTGGCGGAGACGCCGTCCCGGTGCGAGGTTTCAAACGCGCAGATCGTGCGGTCCATCGCGAGAGGAATCGAATGATGGGACGCACGAAACGTGACCGGCGCGCATACAGCGCCGGCGAATGGGGCCGGAACCGGGTTCGGGTCTTCCCCGACCCACGGACCGGCATCATACAGGTACAGTGGCGCGAGGACAGGCGCAGGATCAGCCGGTCACTGAAGCACCGGGACTGGGACCGCGCCAAGAAGCAGGCCGACGAGATCGCCGCCGGACTCACCGAGACGGTGGCTGCTAAGACCACGGACGCCGAGCCCGAGCCGCTCACCCTGCATACGCTGTTTGACATCTACCGCGAAGAGGTGACTCCCACCAAGACACGGAGATCGCGGACGCACGACCGAGCCGCGATGAAGATGTTCCTCCGGTTCTTCGGCAAGCACCGAAAGACGAAAACCCTCTCCCAACGCGATTGGGACCGCTTCATCCGGGCGCGACGTGCAGGAAAAGTCGGCCCCACTGGCCGGAAGGTCTCCGACCGTACCGTCGAACGCGATCTCAAGCTCCTGCTCGCAATCCTCAACTGGGCCGGGAAGTCGCGAGACGAGGAGGGGAGGCTCCTCCTGGAGTCCAACCCGCTCCGGGGCCTCAAGCTGCCCAAGGAGAAGAACCCGGCCCGGGTCCTGCTCTCCGATGCCGAGTACGAAGCACTGCTAAGAGTTGCCGGGGACATCGATTGGCGGTTCCGGGTGGCGTTGGTGCTGGCACATGAGACCGGACACCGAATCGGGGCCATCCGCCAGCTTCGCTGGTCCGATATCGACATGGAGGCCCGAACCATCCGGTGGCGCGGCGAGCATGAGAAGAACGGGTACGAGCACCGAACGCCGATGACCGTCATGGCACGGTGTATCCTCGAAGAAGCCCGAAGGCATCACCCCGGAATCGGGAATGCACCCGTGATGCCGGCCCCGAGGGATCCCTTCAGGTGCCTGGGTCAATCGCGGGCGCGAATCTGGTGGGACCGGGCTGAGAAGCTCGCGGGACTGGAGCCAAGGCTCCGACGCGGCTGGCACTCGCTGAGGCGGAAGTTCGCCTCCGACCTCATGGACCTGCCCCTCAAGGTGCTCTGCGAACTCGGTGGCTGGAAGACCGCCGAAACAGTCCTCCAGTGCTACCAGAGGCCCGACGAGGACCGGCTCAGGAAGGCCATCGAGGAGTACCGGGGGGGCCGTTCCGCTGCCAATTGACATACATGAATGACATACATCGGGCGGCGGAATCGCGTAAGTTGTTGCAGTCCCCGTAGCTCAGATGGATAGAGCGACTGCCTCCTAAGCAGTAGGCCCCAGGTTCGAGTCCTGGCGGGGACGCTTGCGACACCGTCTTGCCGTGCTCGGCCAAAACGCGGACACGGCGGACGGCATTGTAAAGAGAACGTTACATTTGGCCAAGTGGCCTTTACGGTGCGACCGGCTCGCATTGATCGCTGGCCAGCGCCTCGCAGATCAGGCGTCCGAAGCCTGCTTCAGAAATGTCCGTGGTCATGTCACCCGCGACGTGGGATTGGCACTTCCCTGAGTTCCCAGGCCGCTCTCCCTTAACGGCTGCGAGGATTTCCGCCGTCCGGTTCCGGACCCTCGGTCAAGCCGTGGCCATGAGAACCCACGATGGCCAATCGCGTCCCGGCGAGATTCTGCTGGTACCGCATGCTCTGGTCCGTCGTCACGATGACCTCGTAGCCGTCCTCTTCGTCCCGCTGGATCAGTTCGCCGTTCTCAAGCCATTCCCAGCCCCGCTCCGCCGACCTGTCCACGGAATGTCCCGGAAGATGGCGGCGAAGCGGGGGGGTCCCGTGGTCGAACAGGATCTTCACGGTAAGGCGGGCGTCTTGAAGTACTCCGTCTCATGGTTGAGAACCGCCGTCACCTGCCACTCCCTGACCTCGGGAAACCACTCCAGGAACTGCTTCACGGAATGCAGAGGAAATGAGCACGTTCGGAGAAGACCTGATCCAGGTCCCTGAACGAAGCCCTGGCTCGTGCCCCCCCTCGCCGTGGGTCCCAAGCGGGTTCGAGTCCGGGTTATCCTGATCGAACGGCAGCTTCAGCGGACCACCGCCGTTCTCAACGTCTTCGCTTCGTGTTCGAGCACCGCGCGGACCTGCCGCTCTTCGACGAAACCACTCGACGAACTGCTCGACCGTGGCGCCGCTGGCAAGGTTCTCGTAGAGCGCGAACAGAGGAATCCGCGTACCCGAGAAGACCCAGGCCCCGCTCGCCTTCCCCGGTGTCCGCTCGACAGCCGCGTCGTACGGGCACTCCCTTTACGAGATTCGCCCGACGGCAGCTGTCCCTTGACCTGGGCGCCCGGTAGACTGCGTGCCGCCGGCGATCCGCTCGAGCGCCCATGCCGTCGGTCGGTGTCGCCAGGAGAGGGTCTGTCGCCAGGAAGAGGGTCGCTTTTTCCGAACCCACTCCGTACCCTTTTTTCCGGGCGTGGCCCAGTCCCGGAGCGAATCGTCCGCGACGGAGTGCTTTACGGCGTCACGACCGATGAGGCCAGCGTATGCGTACGGCGTACGCACGCGGATCGACAACCCTCGATGAAGAAAAGCAGGAGAACACCATGAAAAAGCTGTGGCACGGAGAACACGGACTGGCAATGACGTTCTGGCTGTGGTGGCTGATCGGAAACGGCGTGGTGGCTACCGCGCTGAGCCTGGTGCCGGTCCCCGGAATCGGCCTCCTCACCTTCTTCTACTACGTCGCATCGTGCGTGGGCGTGTGGCGTGCGGGCACGCACTACGACGGTCCCCAGATGTGGACGGTGCTATCAAGGGTCATGCTGTTCGCTGTACCCGTGTTGATGGTGATCGTCACGATGCTCGTGTTCGGCGCCGTCTTTGCCATGCTCGTCGGGCGCGCGAACTGATGAGATGACGCGGCGCGCGACAGCCGACGCCCCATCACCAGGCGGCCGACAGCCGCAGATGGCCGCCTTCGAACGCCTCCCGCGCCAAGTTGTCCAGGTCCCAGCGGAGCCCGGCCGTCACCTCGAAGCCCGACCGGAACCGGTGGCCCGCTTCCGTGATCAGTCGATGATTCTGCGAGGTGAGCCAGGGCGCCCGGTAGCCCGCATCGCGGTCCAGGAGGGCGTAGGCCAGACGGCCCGCCCATCCCGCCTCCGGGTACCGGACGAGGGCCGCCTGGGCAAAAACCTCACGGTCACATTGCTCGCGGGAGGCGCCCCCTTCCGGCGAACGCCATTCGGGTCGCCGCACCCGCGCCAGCTCCGTCTCGACCGCCCACAGCGGGTTCAGGCGGGTCCGTGCGCGGGCGCCCACGGTCACCGCCTCCTCGCGCAGAGTGAAGCCGAGCCCGCTCGCGGGCGCCCGCCGCTCGGTGTCCGCCCTCGCCCAGGTGCCGTACAGCGCCAACGTCACGCGCTCGAGCGGTGTGACCTGCAGGAGTGCTCCCAGGAACGCGACCTGCTCGAGCTGGGTGAACGGCGCGAGGCCGGTTCCCGGAAAGGTCACCTGTACCTCGCTTCTTCGGCTCGATCCCGCGTGCAGCTCCGCTCGCCACCGTGACGCCGCGGCCCTCAGGGTCGTGCGAGCGGCGAGGGGAGCCCCCGCGTAGTCGTAGTGGGCGTCCACCTCGTCCGCCTTCACTCCCAGGCCCTGGAAGATCGCGTCGTTGAAGGCGTCGAGCGCTGCGAGGCGCACCTCCAGCGTCCAGCTCCGGTCTTCCCTGTCTCTCCAGGAGCGTGCCACCCCGACCTCCACGTCCGCGGACGGCTTGAAGTAGTGGACGCCGAGCCCCACCCGCACGGTCCACGGCGTCCCGAGCACGTCGCGCCAGCGCAAGCCGACCCACGGGTAGTCGCGCCGTGCCGTGAGCGATCGCTCCCGGCGGTAGCGTGCCATCAGGTCCACGGGGCCGGAGACGTGGATCTCCTGGCGCCAGTCCACGACGTTGAGGATGTGCGGATTGCTGATCGAGGCCCCGGCAACCCGATAGCCGTTGGGCAGCCCGGCCCAGCGTGCGTCTTCACCGGGACCGAAGAGGCTTGAGCGGACATCCAGCTCGTACTCGTGGTCCATTCCGGGGTTGAGCCGCTGGAAGATGCCCTCCTCTGCCAGACGGCCGTAGTAGGCACCGTCGCGGTCGAGCAAGGACAGCCACACCTGATCCGCCCACGTCGCGAGAGTCACGAGAGCCGCCGAGTCGGTCTCGGCCGCAGGGGAAGTCGCGGATCGCGCTGCGCCCGACTGGGCGTGGAGCGACGGCACGGCGAGGAGGGAAACTCCGGCAAGCAAGGCGGCCAGGGCCAGACCCACTGCCTTCCAGCCAACCAATCCCGTAGGAGCGCCTGCGTCCACCTCATCTCCTTACCGAGGGGAATTACCTTCCTGGCGAAGTCGTCGACCCGGTTCGAGCTTCTCTGCGGGCGATGGTGAAACCTGGTCTTTCGCGACAGACGCGGAAAACGCGAATCCCGCGCTCGACGGAACGATGGGGCAACCAGAGAAGCAAGGGCCACCCGGCAGGAGCGGCCCTTGAGCCGACAGCACGCTGCCGACGGATATCTGCCCGATTGTACCACTTCCGGCTCGCACACTCAAGGCTGCGTGGCCCGGACGCCGCAAAAGCCGAACTCCGGGACCACCGGCGGCTCCGCACCTTCGAAGCCGGCAAGCTGTTCGGCGATTGAGTGGGTCGCCCGCGCGCCGCACGACGCGGAGCTCCGCGCTCTCTACGCCTACCAGCTCGTGGGCTGGGGTCTCTCGAAGGAGATCCACGAGCAGGCAGACGCGATCCTGGCCGAGGATCCCGAGAATCCATGGGGACTCTACACCAGGGCCTACGGTGGTGCGGCCCCTGCATCGTCGAGCTGCCCGAATATCAGGAGTTCGACGAACGCTACCGGGAGGACCCGGAGGTGCGGGTGTTCTCGATCAGCAACGACGAATCGAATGAGATCATCGAGGACTACCTCGCGAAGAACGACTTCGACTTCACGGTGCTGGTGGACGCGGGATACAGCGAGCGCGCCGGCGTACGAGCCTGGCCGACCACGTGGTTCGTCGACCGGGACGGCTATATCCGGTTCGTGAAGATCGGCACCGCGCTGAGGCTCGACGAGGAGTTCTCGTGGCGAGTGGAGGCGCTGCGCGAGGACGGCGACAGCAATTGACCGGGCAGCGCCCCGGGACGGAAACCCTCTCCGGAGTGGTCCGCAGAATCATCAGGGGGAATGGGATGTTGAAGCAATCAACGGTATTGACGCTGGGCGCAGTCGCCCTCCTCGGATGCGGGAGCGGCGAATCGGACGACGGATCCGCATCGTCGCCCGAGCCCGCCCCGGACGCGGACGCGGCGGCTTCGGCGGATGCGCCGGCTTCCGGGGACGCGGCAGCCTCGACCACAATCCCTGCGGACTGGATCTCGGTGGACGACGCAGCGCGTACGGTCGCCGTCACCCTCATTGCGGGCGAAACCGACGCGAACAACCGCTGGAACTTCAATGGCTACGCCAACGGCGAGGCCACGGTCGTCGTGCCCGTCGGATACACCGTCACGGTGAACTTCGAGAATCGGGATCCCGCCCACCGCCACAGCGTCGGCGTGCTTGAAAGGGCGGCCAGCTACCCGGCAGTCTTCGAGGACGCCGCGCCCGTGTTCGACGGCGCGATCACCTCCAGCGCCACGTCGATGACCGACGCCGCCGCGCCCGGCGGAGGAACCGCGAGCATCACGTTCGTCGCCTCGGAAGCCGGCGAGTACGCGCTCGCATGTCTCGTCCTGCCAATGCGGTCACGGGGATGTGGATCGGGTTCGAGGTCTCCTGGTCGGGGGACTCCGGACTGCGGCGTTAGGAGTCAGGGCTGGCGCTGGCGGGACGGCGGCCGACCAGATCCCGCCTTCGAGTCTTCGTGGGAACGCCTTCGCCCGGCTGCGCCGAGCAGCAGCACAACGGCCATGCCGGCCGCAAACAGCAGCGCCACCGTCACCACCTCCGGATCCCCCAGCGCCGGCAGCGCCGCCACTTCCCTGCCCTCCTCCGTGTAGCGCGTGAAGGGCCAGAGCTTCCTCAGCGATCCGAGCATCAGCCCCACGAGCACGGCCAGGGTGGGGTCGTGCCACCGGGCGAACAGCCGCTTCAGCACGCGAGCGAAGGTCAGCAGCCCGGCCGCCATCGCCGCCGCCATCGCACCCGCGGTGAGAATGGCGCTCCCGTCCTGGTGGTAGATCGCCAGCGACAGAGTGTAGAGGACGTAGTGGTAGAGCCCCAGCAGCAGCAGCACGAACGACCCCGAGATGCCGGGCAGGGCCATGGCCGAGATGGCCAGCACACCGCCCAGCAGCAGGTAGGCCAGGGCCGGGTTCCGTCCGCCGCCGAGCGCCTCCGGTTGGGACACGCGCAGACCGGCGACCGGCCCCTCCACCTCCCGGATCGATCCGGCAGGCACGTTCCCCGCGTCGCCAGTCATGCCTGCAATGACAGCGACTTCAATGCCTGCACTTCCGACCGGCGCGGTGGTCGACCCGGCGGGGGTGAAGGCGAGCTCCGGGCGTTCCCCGTTCCCTGGCGCGCTGAGGGTCAGGTTCTGCGGCGTAAGCAGCACCTCGGTAGCCGTGGGCTCCGCGAACTCCAGAAACACGCGCCCCGTGGCCCGCTCGGAGGTCGGTGGCGGGAGGCCGACGAACCAAACGGTGACGAGCGCCGCGCCGAGCCCGAGCAGCCATTGCGACAGCCCACCCCGCCGCATCGCCCGCAGCGGCACGGTGACCGACGCCAGCACCAGCCCCAGGAACAGCCCACGCATCTGCGCCGGATACAGGCTGAGCAGGGGGGGAAGGATGCGGGCACCGAGAGCGATCGCCGGGAGGATGCCCGCGGCGAGATAGGCGAGGAAGAGCACGCGGCCCGCGTCCTCGCCCGCACGGTCCCCCGGCAACCGCCCCGGATCCCGCGCCCCCACCGCGAGAAGACGCCGGAACGACCGGGAACGGACCCGGCGCAGAACCCCGGTCCCCAGCCCCCCCACCGCATCGATCAGCCGCGGATAGATCCCCAGGATCAGCGCGACCGTCCCCCCCGACACCCCCGGAATCACGTCCGCCGCGCCCATGCACAGGCCGCGCAGCGTGTTGCCGAGCCAGCGCTTCACGAGGCCCGCACGCCCCCCGGCAACGCGCCCCGCGCACCCCCCGGCAGCGCTCGCCGCGCACCCCCCGGCAACGCACCCCGCGCGCCCGGCCCGCATCGCCGCCGACGGGACGTCCTCGTCCGCCCCCCCACGGCGCCCCTCAGAGGTGCAGATCCCATTCGCGCAGTTCGTCCAGGCGGCGGTAGCTGGTCAGGTCCAGGTGCAGGGGCGTCACCGACACGTACCCCTCGCGAACGGCGCGGAAGTCGGAGTCGGGCCCGCCATCCCAGTGCGTGACCCCGCCGCCGATCCAGAAGTACTCCCGCCCCGAGGGATCCGGGGCCCGCGTGATGGACTCGCTGTACCGCCGCCGCCCCAGGTTGGTCACCCGCACGCCGCGCACCTCCGACGGCGGCAGCGGCGGAAGGTTCACGTTCAGCAGTTCGTTGGGCGGGATCCCCCTCCCGAGGAACTGCTTCAGCAGGCTGCTCACCGCACCCTGCCACCCTTCGAGCTCCTCCGCTTCCCTGCCGATGTAGGAGAACGCCACCGCCGGAATGCCGAGGAGCGTCGCCTCCATGGCCGCCGCCACCGTCCCCGAATAGAGGACATCCTCGCCCATGTTGGGCCCGTTGTTGATGCCCGACACGCACAGATCCGGGCGGGTGTCCAGGAGTTCGGTCACGGACAGGATGACGCAGTCGGTGGGCGTGCCGTCGACGATCGTGGTGCCGTCGTGCGTCTTGCGCGTGCGGAGCGGACGGTGGAGGGTGAGCGCGTTGCTCGTCGCACTCTGCTCCCGGTCCGGCGCGACGATGTCCACCGACCCGATGTCGTGCGCGGCTTCGGCCAGCACCCGGATCCCGGGCGACAGGTAGCCGTCGTCGTTCGTGCAGAGGATGCGCACTAGCCCGTGGACAAAACCCGCGCGGCGTTCGAGCGACGATGCACCCGGACCTAGTCCTCTTCCGGCAGGGTCAGGGTGTCGCGGAGCGTGTCCAGTCCTTCCCTGATGAGGGCCATCATCGCGGGTTCGGCGTGCAGCTGGCGAACCTCGGTGATGTCGCCGCCCGCCCGCATCTTGTCGAGCTCCTTGCGGGCGCCCTCGATGGTGAAGCACTTCTCGTAGAGCAGGTGCTTGACCAGCAGGATCGTCTCGATCTCCCGCATCCGGTACACCCGGGTCCCCCCCCGGTTCTTGCTGGGCGACAGGATGTCGAACTGGGTCTCCCAGTACCGGAGCACGTGTGCCTTGAGCCCCGTCAGCGTGCTCACCTCGCCGATCGAGTAGTAGGTCTTGCGGGCGATCGGGTCCACGGCTCTCAGCTCCTCGGGTGGTGCGCCTGCGAGGCGGACGGTCCAACGACGGCATTCACGATCCGCTCACCTCCGTTGTTCGGGCTCATGCGGGTGCTCGGGCTTCGGCTCCCTCGTCATCAGGCGGTGCAGGGCCTCCATGGGATCGGCTCCTTCCGCCACTATACGATAAACCTCTTCCGACACCGGCATCTCGACTCCAAGCCTCCCGGCAAGTTCGTGCACCGCGACGACCGTCGCCACCCCTTCCGCGACCGTGCGCGTGCTCCCGGTGATCTCCTCCATCGACTCGCCGCGCCCCAGACGCCGGCCGACCGTCCGGTTCCGGCTGAGCCCGCCCGTGCACGTCAGCACCAGGTCCCCCATCCCGGCGAGCCCGGCGAAGGTGGCCGGGTGGGCACCCATCGCCACGCCCAGACGGCTGATCTCGGCCAGCCCGCGCGTCATCAGCGCCGCCACCGCATTGTGGCCCAGCTCCAGCCCCGCCGCCACGCCGGCCGCGACCGCGATCACGTTCTTGAGCGCGCCCCCGAGCTCCACGCCGATCACGTCCGGAGTGGTGTAGACCCGGAAGCGGTCCGTCTGGAAGAGCGACTGGATCCGCAGACAGGCCTCCCGGTCCCGGCTCGCCACGGAAACCGCGGTCGGCACCCCGTCGCAGACCTCCCGGGCGAAGCTGGGTCCCGAGAGAACGCAGAACCGGCCGGCCTGGGCGGGAGGCAGCGCGTCGGCAAAGATCTCGTCCATGCGCCTGAGCGTCGCGATCTCGATCCCCTTCGACGCGCTTACGACGACCGCGTCGCCAGGGATGAAGGGGGCGGCGCGCGCCAGCAGTCCCGCCGAGTGCTGCGCCGGACAGACCCAGACCACGACTTGCGCGCCCGCGAGCGCGCCTGAGAGCGAGTTGGTGATGGAGAGCCGCTCCCGGTTGAGGGGCACTCCCTGAAGGAAAAGCGCGTTCTCTCCGTATTCCTTAAAGGACCGTGCCACTTCGGGTTCGCGCGCCCACAGGCGCACGCCGGCGCCAGAGTTGCTCGCCAGCAGGTTGGCCAGCGTCGTCCCCCAGGCGCCCGCTCCGATCACGGCGACGCGGGCGCCGGTCACCCGCTGCCGCCGCCTTCCCTGCGCCGGTCGATCCGCGGCTCCTCACCCGCGAGCAGCCGCCGGATGTTCGAGCGGTGGGCCCACACGACGAAGACCGCCATCAGCACCAGAAAGGCCATCACCGCGGGCCCGGGATCCAGGAAGAACCCCGCCACGGGCACCGCCACCGCCGCCGCCATCGACGCCACCGACACCATTCGCGAGACCAGCAAGGTGACGAGCCAGACGCCGAGCCCCGCGGCCGCCGCCAACGGTGCGACCGCGAGGAGGACGCCGCCGCTCGTCGCCACGCCCTTCCCGCCACGGAACCGCACCCAGAAGGAGAAGACATGCCCCACGATCGCCGCTCCCCCGTAGGCGACCGTCCACAAGGGCGCGGTCTGGTCGTCCAGCTGCGGGAACCACCACACGGGCGCGAACCCCTTGAAGATGTCGAAGAGGCCGACCGGGATGGCCGCACCCCACCCGAGCACGCGCTGGACGTTGGTGGCGCCCAGATTGCAGCTCCCCAGCGTGCGCAGATCCTTGCCGTGCAGCTTGCCGGTCCAGAACGCCGTCGGGATGGCGCCCGCCGCATACGCCGCGAGGACGAGGAGGGGTGCGGAGATCATGGGGTTCAAGTATGCTCACCCCTTGCTCTTGCGCAACCTGAGCCGCAGCGGCACCCCCTCGAAGCCCCAGCGATCCCGCATCCCGTTGACGATGAAGCGGCGGTAGTGGACGGGGATCTCGTCCGGGAAGTTCGAGAAGAGGATGAAGGTGGGCGGCTCCGTCTCGGCCTGCGTGGCGTACTTGATCCGGACCGCCCGGCCCCGCGCGTGCGGCGGCGGCTGGCGGCGCACCAGCTCGTCGACCACCTCGTTGACCTCGTGGGTGGGGATGCGATGCTGCCTGCGTTCGGCCACCGCCAGCACGAACTCCAGCGTCTTGCGCACCCGCAGCCCGGTGAGCGCCGACGCGAACAGGAACGGGACGTGGCGGAGGAACGGCGCGCGGCGGCCCGCGTCGCGCTGGAAGTCCGGCGCGGTCCAGGTGTCCTTCTCCACCAGATCCCACTTGTTGCACACGGCGATCACCCCGCACCCGGCCTCCCAGGCCGTCTCCGCCACCTTGATGTCCTGCACGTGCAGTCCCTCGGCCGCGTCGATCACCACCAGGCAGACCCCGGCGTCGCGCACGACCCGGGCCGTGCGCAGCGTGCTGTAGTACTCCACCGAATCCCGGATGCGGGCGTGGCGCCGCAGCCCCGCCGTGTCCACGAAGGTGAGCTGCCGGCCGTGGCAGGTCATCGTGAGGTCGACGGGGTCGCGGGTCGTTCCGGGAACCTCCGACACCATCACCCGGTCCTCTCCGAAGAGCCGGTTGACCAGCGACGACTTCCCCGCGTTCGGCTTCCCGATCACCGCGACCCGCACCTCCCCGGGCCTCGGCTCGCCGGTCTCCTCCGGGAGGAGCGGAAGCATCGCGTCGAAGAGGTCCCCGAACCCCCTGCCGGACATCGAACTGACCGGGTGGGGCTCCCCCATGCCGAGCTCCCAGAAGTCGAGGTGCGATCGTTCGAGCGGCAGGTTGTCTACCTTGTTGACGGTGAGCAGCACCGGCTTCGACACCTTGCGCAGCACCTCGGCGAGCTTCTGGTCGAGCGGGTGAACGCCGTCCTTCGAGTCTACGACGAGCAGCACCACGTCCGCCTCCTCGACCGCGGTCATGGCCTGCTCCCGGATCAGGCGGTCGATGGTGCGGCGCGATCCCTCCACCACCCCGCCCGTGTCGACCACGAAGAAGTGGCGTCCGGTCCACTCGGCCCGCCCGAAGTTGCGGTCCCGCGTGACCCCCGGCGCGTCGTCCACGATCGCCACCCGCCGCCCGATCGCCCGGTTGAAGAAGGTGGACTTGCCCACATTCGGCCGCCCGACCACAGCGACCACGGGAAGGCTCACGGGGCCGTCCTCCCGGCTGCCGCCCCATCCACGGGCCCATGCGCCGCTTCAGCGGCGTCCCCGGTCGATTGCGCCGCGACCGTGACCAGCGCCTCGATCGCCATCCCGGACCGGCTCCCCGTTGCAGCCGCCTCGTCGGCGCCGGTGTCGCCCAGCAGCGTTTCGACCACCTGGTACCCGGAGCGCACCCGGGCCGGCGAGAGTCGCCCGGCCAGATCCGCGAAGGCCGTTCCGTCGATGAACACCCGATCATCGTTGAGCGCCGTCCCCGGAAGCAGTACGAGGTCGCCCCGCCTCGATCCCCGCACACTCTCCAGGATGTCCGCCCCGGCAAGTAGCCCTGCCACCGAAACGGTCCGCCCAAAGTACCGGTTCTCAACCTCGACGACCTCGACCGGACACCCCATCCGCCGCGAGATCACCGGTGCCAGCCCCGCGAGCCAGGGCCGCATCGAGGTGCCCGTGACGAGCCGCACCCGCTCCACCCCCTCGACCGGCCCGAGCCGGTCCTTGCCGCGCTCGAACCCGTCGAGCAGGTCCCTCAGCGCCCCGACCCCGTTTTCCAGAAGCGGCCAGTCGTCGTAGTAGCCGGCCCCGGGCACCTCCCGCCCGGCGATCAGGAAGAGTTCGTCGGCGGCGTAGCACCAGCGCTTCCCCCGCTCGGCCAGCGCCCGCCCCTGGATCGACTCCGTCTGCCCCAGGACCTCCTCCGCTTCATCCGCGCGCAGCAGGCGGACGGGACGGTTCAGGTTGTAGCGGGTCAGTCCCACCGGCACCACCGAGAGCGAGAGCACCCCCTCGCCCAGCGCGTACAGCTCCCGAATGGTGCGGTCGAGTTCGGCCCCGTCGTTCCACCCCGGGCAGAGGACCGCCTGTGCGTGCACCTGCAGGCCGCCCTCCAGCAGGAAGTGGAGCTGGTCGAGGATCTGGCCCGCGCGCCCGTTCTTGAGAAGGCGGACGCGCACCTCGGGGTCCGTGGCGTGAACGCTGACGTACAGCGGCGAGAGACGCTGGTCGACCAGCCGCTGAAGTCCGCGCGGCCCCAGGTTCGTGAGCGTGACGTAGCTGCCGTAGGTGAAGGACAGGCGGAAGTCGTCGTCGCGCAGCCAGAGCGGGTCGCGGGCGCCCGGCGGATTCCCGTCGATGAAGCAGAAGACGCATTCGTTCGCGCACTCGCGGATCTTGTCGCGCGCCGGAACGATGCCGAGGCTCTCGGAGGGATCCCGCGAGATCTCGCAGACGAACGCGGTGCCGTCCGGGTCCACAACCGCGATTTCGAGTTCCTCCTCCGCCGTCAGGAACGCGAAGTCGATGCCGTCCCTGACCCGGGCACCGTTGACCGTCAGGATCCGGCTGCCGATGCGGAGTTCCAGCGACTCCGCGATCGAGCCCGCACCCACCTCAGCGATTCGCACCACGATCCGATGCCTCCGGGCGCGTCCGCCGCCGGGTGGACCCTCGTCGCACGGCCGGGCGGACGGACGACGAAGAGCGGGAGACGGGACTCGAACCCGCGACCCTCAGCTTGGGAAGCTGATGCTCTACCAACTGAGCTACTCCCGCGGTCGCGCTCCTCCCCCGGTCCCTACCGGGGACTGAGCACTTCGACGTAGAACCCGGTGACGAGTTCGGTGCTGCTCAGATCGGCTTGGAAGGGCACGGTGTCGCCCTGGCCGGGAGCATTCACACGGACGTCCACCGCCCCGGCTTCGCTGCCATCCTCTCCGCTGAAATGCACCCGGACCTGCACCGTGGTGCCCGGTTCCAGCGAGTTGTTGGTGAGCAGTCCGGAGGCGACGCCGCCACCTCCCGTTCGCGGTGCCAGCGAGGGCGAGGGGTACGCCACGGTGAAGGACAGGCTGTCGGCCTGCGTATACACAGTGATCGCCTCCTCCTGCTCCCCGGTACCGTTCAGCGCGAGCGCGCGCAGCAGATAGGTCTGCGGGTTGTAGGGGTCCAGCTCCATCAGCCGGTCGGTGAACGGCATCAACGCTTCCCAGTCCTCGGCTTCGGCGAGCGACTGCGCCGTATTGTAGACGGCGTCACGGCCCCGGGGAGTGATATCGGCCGCGGACTGGAAGGCCCTCGCAGCTTCCCTGTAGATCGGCTTGGGGTCAACCATGGCCGTGTCAACGCTCTGGGCCGACCTGTAGAGGCCCACGCCGATGTCCATGTACTGCCTGACGCCGAGTCCGGGCGTCTCCAGCAGGCTGTTGTAGATGGCTTGCGCCGAGTCCGCCTGGCCGCTGCTCGCCAGCACCCCGGCGAGACCGGAGAGAGCCTGGACGTCTCCCGGAGCCGACTCCAGGTATTCTCCGTAGGTCGCGGCAGCTTCCGGGTACCTCTCGGCGAGGGTGAGGATGTTGGCCCGGTTGAACACGGCATTCTGCTCACGCAGCCGCCAGCTGGCGGCGGTCGCGCTGTCGACCTCCTCGATCCGCGTTCGGATGATCTCCAGCACGCCTCCGTAGGCGTCGATGGCCTCGTCGAAGCGTCCCTCGTTGCCGTAGGTGACACCCAGATTGTGCAGAGCTTCCGGCCGCGTGCGGGGAAAGACGATCTCGGCGGTCTCGAGCATCCGGATCCCCGTGCCCGTGTCCCCGGCATCCATGGACTCGAGAGAGGCGTTGAAGAGGTTGATCCACGCGTTCTCGCGATCGACTCCGGTCTGATCGAGGTACGCCGGGTACAACTCCTCCGCCCTGCTGAGCATCGAGTCGGCGGACAGGGTCGCGGCAATCAGCGAGTCGGCGGGCAGGAACGGGCCAAGCCCGACCTGGGAACGCCCCAACAGCAGGTAGGCGAGCGGATTGCCGGGGTTTTCCTCGACGGCCCTCATCGCGGCCTCCAGCGCACGGCGGTACCTCTCGGCAGCATCCTCTCCACCCTGCCCCGCCTGTGCAAGCATGAACGTCGCGGTGTTGGTTTGGCCGGTCTCCCTCGGGCGCGCGCCTCCGCCTCCCCCACCGCCGCCTCCGCCGCCCCCACCGCCGCCAACCCCACCACCACCACCGGCGCCTGCGGCGCATCCCGTCAGCAGAACCGCGCACGCCGCCAACATCACAAGTTCGAACCGAGACTTGACCACGACATTCCTCCTGAAGCCGTACACTTGCGGGCCACGCCCGCGGGGCGCGGCAGAACGTTCCCACCCAACAGAAGTATACTGACCAGCGGGAAATGGGTCAAAGGAAGACGCTTCCCCTCCGGATCCCCGGCAGATCCGCCTGTCCGCCGACCCCCCGGCGTCAGCGCGGCCGCCGTCCCAGCCAGGTCAGGATCTTCGCGCCCATCGCCTCGCTGAATCCCGGAATCCGCCCGATCTCGGCTGCGGAGGCTTCGCTGACTCCGCGGATCGAGCCGAACCTCGCCAGCAGCGCCTGTTCCCGCCTCGGGCCGAGCCCCGGGATGTCGCGGAGCTCGGAGCGCACGGTGCGCCGCGTGCGCAGCTTGCGGTTGTAGTTGACCGCCACCCGGTGCGCCTCGTCGCGGATCCGCTGCAGCAGGTGCAGCGAGCGCGCGGCCCGGGGGATGCGGACGCCCTCGCGCCTCCCCGGCAGAAAGACCGTCTCCTCACGCTTCGCCAGCGCCGCGTGGGGGATGTCGGCGAGACCGAGGTCACGGAGCGCAACGGCGGCCGCGCCCAGCTGTCCCTTGCCGCCGTCGACCACCACCAGATCGGGGAGCGGGCCCTCCCCTTCCACCTCACGGGCGAAGTACCTGGAGACAGCCTCGGCCATCGAGCGGTAGTCGTCGTTGCCCCACTCGCCCCGGATCCTCATGTGGCGGTATCCGGCCCGCCTCGGCTCCGCGTTCAGGAACACGGCCACGCCCGCGACCGCCTCGGCCCCCTGCGTGTGCGAGATGTCGAAGCAGGCGATCAGCCGCGGCACCACCTTGAGCCGGAGGTGGTCCTGCAGCTCGAAGAGGATGTCGTCGGTGCGCGGCTGCGCGGAGTCGCCCTTGCGCACCTGATCGGCGAGCGCGTGGCGGGCGTTGACGACGGCCAGCTCGACCAGCCGCACCTTCGCGCCCCGCTTCGGCACGCGCAGCGACACGCCGTGGGGGACCCGGGCGGCCAGCACCTCGGCGAGGAGGGCGAGGTCGGGAAAGCGGGACGGGAGCAGGATCTCGCGCGGCATCTGTTCCAGCGAGGCCGTGCCGCCCGACAGGTAGGCGTGCGTGACCGAGCGCGACAGCAGTTCGGCGTCCGAGGACTCCTCGATCCCGGTCATGGTATGGGTGTCGCGGCCAATCAGCACGCCGCCGCGAACGCGTAGCGTGACCGCGACCGCCAGCGGGCCGTCTCGCGCCACGCCCACCGCATCCTGGTCTCCTCCCCCGACGGTCTGCACCCGCTGCTGGCGCGCGATCGCGGTCAGCCCGGCGAGGATGTCGCGCTGTCTCGCGGCGCGCTCGAAGTCCATATCGGAGGATGCCTTATGCATTTCTTCCTCAACTTCTGCCTGAAGTGACGCGACCTCGCCCGAGAGGATGCGCACAACCCTCTCCACCATCGTCCGGTAGTCGTCCCGCGTCTGAATCCCGACGCACGGGGCCGCGCACCGGCCGATGTGGTGATCGAGACAGGGCCGCACCGGGGCCTCGCGTGGCAGATCGTAGCGGCAGGAACGAATCCCGTGGAGCCGCTTGACGACCTCCAGCGCCCGCCGCACCCGGCCGACCGAGACGAAGGGGCCGAAGTACCGCGAACCGTCCTGGCGCACCCGCCTGGTCACGAAGACCCTCGGGAAGGGCTCGTTCACGGTCACCCTGATGTACGGGTACCTCTTGTCGTCGCGCAGCTGGATGTTGAAGCGCGGCTGGTGCTCCTTGATGAGGTTGGCCTCCAGGATGAGGGCCTCCGCCTCCGAGCCCACCACCAGCGTCTCCACGAGCCGGGTCCGCCGCGCCAGTTCGCGGGTCCGCACGGTGGTGCCGCTGCCCCGCGCCAGGTAGGATCGCACGCGGTGGCGCAGCGACTTCGCCTTTCCAACGTAGAGCACCTCCCCCCGGGCTCCGTGGAACAGGTAGACGCCGGGCTCCGCGGACAGCCCCGCCGTATGCGCCAGGTCGAAGGGGATTCCGCGCTTCACCGCCCGCCTCCTCCCGCGCCCGGGGCGTCACCGTCGGCGTCCCTTCCGCCACGCAGCCGCCGGAGCAGCGTCGCCACCCTCACGGGCGACGCACCGAGCCGCTCGGCGACCACCAGGTACACGATTCCGAAGGGGAGCAGCGTCGCACACCCGGCGAGGGCGGGGTGCAGCGGCGGCAGCAGCACGGCGGTCACCAGCCCCGCACCGGTTGCGAGCACCGCGGCCAGAACGCAGGCCAGCACCCTCCGGCCACCGAAGGAGAGTCCCGGCAGCCGCTGTCCCAGGCTTCTCCGCAGCAGCAGCAGCTCCAGCCACGCCCCCACCGACGCGCCGGCGGCAAGTCCGGCCGCGCCCATCCCCAGTCCGCCCACCGAGAGCCGGTCCAGGGGGAACATGACCGCAGCCCCGACGCCCGCCGAGACCGCGATGCGCGCGTAGGCGATCCGCGCGGGGGTCCGGGTGTCGCCCAGGGCGTAGAACGTCGAGGAGAGGACCCGCGAGACGCCCGAAGCGCTCAGGCCCACGGCGTAGGCGGCCAGCACGAGCCCGACCGCCGTGGCGTTGCCTTGGCTGAATTCGCCGGTCTGATACGCGATCCCCATGACTTCCGGACCGAAGACGATGTAGCCGGCCGTCGAGGGAACCATCCAGAACAGCACCGTTCCGACCGCCCGCTCGGCGCGCGCACGCACGCGTTCTTCGCCCGCGGCCCGGTCACGCGACAGCTCAGGCAGTTCCGCGGCCGCGACCGACATGCCGAAGAGCGAGATCGGCAGCAGGTAGAAGGTCTGGGCGTACGACATGGCGCTGACCGCGCCCGCCGCGAGCAGCGAGGCCAGGGTGAGATCGAGCAGCCCGCTCAGGTTGACGGCACCGCGGGCGAACATGACCGGCAGGAAGTTGCGCACGACCACCCGCACGGCCGCGACCCGTCTCCCCAGCGACAACACCACCCCCTTGAGGTAGCCGGCCAGAAAGGGAAGCTGGAAGGCCAGTTGCAGCGCGCCCCCGGCCAGCGCGCCCCACGCCAGCGCGACCAGCAGGTCCAGTCCCATCAGCCCCCGCCCTCCGGCGACCAGAAGCGTCACGATGATCGCAAGGTTCCAGAGCGCCGGAGCCACGTAGGAGACGAAGAAGCGCCTGTGGCTGTTGAGGATCCCGAGCGCCCACGCGGAGATCACCAGCACTCCGGTCATCGGAAAGAGCACGCGCAGGAGCGGAATCAGCAGCTCGGTCCTGCCGTCGTTGGCAAAGCCGACCGTGATCACGGCCGCGAGAAGCGGAGCCGCCCACGCGCCCAGGGCCGCAAGCACACCGGCGGTGAGCGCGAGGAGACCCAGGACCGCACCGGCCACCCGTCCCGCTTCCTCCTCCCGACCCTCCTCCAGGAGCCGCACGTACACCGGGATGAACGACGCGCTCAGGCTGCCTTCGCCCAGGAGATTCTGGACGACGTTGGGGATCCTCAGCGCCGCCTTCCAAACGTCCGCCAGGCCGCTGGCGCCGAAGTAGTGGGCCACCGCACGGTCGCGCACCAGCCCGAGCAGGCGGCTGACGAGGATCCCGGCGGCTACCCTGGAAGCTGCCATGTCAACGCCGCCGGTGGCGTGCCACCCACGGACTGCTCAGGCGGCGGGAGATCCGCGCCCCGGTGGCCGACCCGCGGGACCGGGACGCTCCGGGGCCTGATCGGCACCGCCCTGATCGCGGGCCCCCTCGCCGGGAGGCAGCCGGCCGGACCCGGAGCGCTCGGCGAGCAGGTTCTGGAGAAACCGGCTCTCCTCGTCGAGGCGCTCCACATCCTTGCCGAGGCGGTCGAGCTCGCTCTCGAGGTAGACCAGCCGGTCGTGCGTGGGCTCGCCCCCCTCCCTGAGCCTGCCCCGTTCCAGCCGCCTGGCGATCGCCTTGCCCAGGTCGGAGTCGAGCACGATCGCCAGGATCGGGATCAGCAGCACGATCATGGCGATGATGATTACTGCAGAAGGCATGCGCGAAAGCTACGCCTTTCCCGGGTCCAGTTCCACCCGGGCCTCGCGCAGGGCGGAGCGCGTGAAGTCCGGTCCGTAGCGCATCAGGTATTGCAGCGGCGCCAGCATCCGGTCCTGGGGCTTGCCGGCGGGCCAGAGGTTCACGCTCGCCTTCATGATCTGGGCCCCGGCCGTCTCGCTGCGCCGCCTGACCGCGCGCACGATCTTCTTCTCCAGCGTCTCCAGCGCGGAAAGGCCCGCATTGCGCGCCCTGGTCACCGCGCCCCCCAGTCCGGGGTCGATCCCGGCAGCGATTCCCTCCAGATCGGCCGCGACCGATTCCACGGATTCGCGCCAACGGCCGACCGCCCGGCCCGCTTCCGCGGGCACCTGGTCCCGGGCGAAGCGGCTCAGCAGAGCATCGCTGTCGCGAAGCTCGTCGACCTCCAGCCCGAACTTGTCCAGAACTCTCGCGACCCTGGTCTCGAGCGCCACCAGCGACGCGCGCGGAACCGCCACCGGCATGCCCGTACCGTGGCGCCCGAAGAGCCCGGCCAGCTGTCCGAAGTACGCGAGCTCGCCCGGCCCACCGACATAGGCCAGCGTCGGGAAGACGAAGCTCTCGACAACCGGCCGCAGCAGCACGTTGGGAGATACCACGCCGGCACCATCCTCGATCAGGGACATCAGCCGGCGCTTCGAAAGCGTTCGCCCGGACCGCCGGCGCGTGAAGCCGCCGCCTGTCCGCTGCAGCCGGTCGCGCCCTTCCGCGAGATCGGTGCAGAGGTTGACCGCGCCGGGGATCATCGGCACCTGCAGCGTGTACCCCAGACCGGTGAGCGCCTCGCAGGTCTCGGTGACGGCCTCCTCCGAGCCGGCCGGGTCTTCGGCCTCGGCGCGCAGGATGGGCCGGGACGCTTCCTTGAGCGCCGGATGGGCGGCGTCGATCAGTCCCACCGGTGTCCCCCGCAGCAGTTCGGCCATGAGCTCGGAAAACGCCGACGCCATCGTGGCCCAGGGATTGAAGGACTCGCGCACGAGGTCCGTATACCGGGTGTGGAAGTCGTTGCGTGGAAAGCACTGCTCCATCCGGTCGACGACCTCCAGCACGCCCTCCCCCAGCCGGACCCGCCCCAGGGCACGCGGGACGGCGGCCGGATTGGGCCCGAGCGTCAGGTGATGAAGCCGGTTCGATCCGTCGATCACATGTGCGTGGTTGGCTTCGTCCCAGTCGTGGTCCTCGGACGCGATCCAGAAGAGCGGCATAACCGGACGGCCGAGGGCCGTGGCGAGGTCGCCCGCCAGCCTTACCGCCGTCAGCGCCTTGTAGAGGCTGTAGAGCGGCCCCCCGAGGAACCCCGGCTGCTGGCCGGTGGTGACGAAGTAGCCGTCCCGTTGGACCACCTCCCGCAGGGCATGCCGGGCTTGCTCGCCTACCGGCCGGACGATCGACCCGGCCACTTCGCGCACTCCCGAACCCGTGGTTCGGTCCAGCTCGTCGGCCTTGCGCCGGTACGTCGCGGTGGCGAACGGGGACCCGCGGTAGAAGGGAGCGGTCCGGGGAGCCCCGGCCAGGTAGTCCCGCACAAGCCGGGATCCGCCCGGCGGCATGCGGAGCAGCCGCATCAATCCGCTGCCTTGGCCAGGACGATGCAGCGCGGCGAGGTGCGCGAGAAGGGGGCGCGGTCGTATCCTCCGAAGCGCGGCCCCGGCACCAGACCCGCCTGCGCCAGGAGGGATTCCAGCTCCCCGGGCCCGTACAGGCGAACCCGCTCGACGAATTCCCGGCGGCGCGGACCGCCCTGTCCGCCTCCGACGATGATCCTCTTCTCCACGATCCTGCCCCCGTCCACCAGTCTCCGCTCCTGCACGACCTCGACTCCCGAGACCGTGCGGCGATCCTGCCGCTTCAGATTGGCCACCACCTGGTGCGCGTTCATGAAGTCCAGCAGGAAGGTGCCGCCCGGGACCAGGACCCGCCTCACCTCGCGCAGCACCTCCAGGTCTTCGCGCTCCCGGTCGAAGTAACCGAACGAGGTAAAGTACGACGTCACCACGTCGAAGGAACCGGCCCCGAACGGCAGGAGCCGCATGTCCGCGCGCACCAGACCGCCCGCCCCGGCAGCCTGCGTGGCAGCCTGCAGCATCCGCATGGACAGATCCAGCCCGGTGGCGCAGTACCCGATGGCCTCGAGCTCGACGATGTGCCTGCCCGCACCGCAACCCAGATCCAGCACCCGCGTGGCGGACCCTCTGCCGGTCGTCTGCCGCAGCAGCTCGACCGCCTGGCGGGCTTCGGCACGGTCCCGGTGCGGGTAGAGCGCCAGGTACTCTCCGCCGAACCAGTCCTGGAACCACGGTGTGCGGCCCTTCGTCATTCGGCTCCCTTGTGATAGGGTTCGTTTCTCAGGATCGTGCCCGCTCGGTACAGCTGTTCGGCCAGCACCAGCCGGGCAAGGTCGTGAGGAAGCGTGAATGGGGAAAGGGACACCGCAAGGTCACACTCTTCCCGTAGCGGCGCTTCGAGTCCGAACGCTCCCCCGATCAGGAAGTGGACACCCCGCGCGGGCCCCCAGGTCTGCCGCTCCAGCCAACGCGCCATGGCGACCGAGGAGAACGAACGGCCCGCGCGCGTGAGAGCCACGACGGCGTGGTCCGGCTTCAGGCGGGCGCGGATGAGGCCGGCCTCGCGGACGAGCACCTCCCGTGCCTCCCGTCCGCGCGCCTGCGGAACCTCCGTCACCTCCAGGCGCCAGTATCGCTTCGCCCGCTCCTCGTAGTCCCGGATCGGGGCCGCCAGCGCGCCGGGCTTCCCGACGGCCACTACCGAGATGCGCATCCGCCCACCTGGGCCAGGGCACTGCGCAGCGGCTCCTCCGGATCACCGGCGACCCGGAAGCCGACGACCAGGCAATGAGGCCGCAATTCGGGGAAGGCCGCCAGTTTGACCGCGTCCTTCGCCGTGCACACCAGGGGCCGGCCGCCGCGCTGCCGGAGGAGGGCGGCGACGTCCCGGGCCGTGTAGACGTGATGATCGGCGAATGCCGCAAGGTCGGCCCGAACGCCCGGCAGCAGCGCCTCCAGGCCGGCGACGAAGGCCCGCGGCCGCGCGATCGAACAGACGGCCAGCACATCGCCGGACGGTGCCTCGGCGGGAGCCCCCTGCAGATCACGCCACCCGCCCATGCTCAGCTCGGCGACCTGCCCCGGCACTCCCGGCGCGGCGTGCGCCAGCCGCTCCCGCCACGCCTTCACCCGTTCCCTCGGCGCCGTCCTCCGGGTGACCAGCACGTGCGTCGCCCGTCCGGCGGAGGCGAGCGGCTCCCGGTAGCGTCCCCGGGGGAGCATCCGCACCGGCCAGGGATCCTCGGCCGCCACCAGGAGGATATCCAGGTCCCTGTGCAGCCTGCGGTGCTGGAATCCGTCATCCAGGAGCGCCAGCCGATGCCCGCGCGCCCGGGCAGCGGCCACCAGCGCAACGCGGTCCCTCCCGACGAAGACCGCACCCTCGCCGAACCAGCGCCGGTACAGCGACACCTCGTCGGCGCCGTAGCCGCGCACGACGACGGCCACTCTCACCCCCGCCTCCCGAAACCACTCGCCCAGCCAACGCACCACGGGGGTCTTCCCCGTTCCTCCGACCGTCAGGTTGCCGATCGACACCACCGGGAGCGGCGCCGGTGCGGGCGGACTCCGGTCGTATCTGGCGTTTCTCGCGGCAACGGCGACGCGGAAGGGTAGCTCGGCCGGAGCCAGCAGCGCCCGGATCGTCCTCCCGGCAACCCCCGCATCGTCGGAATCCCAGAAGTCGCTGAGCCGCCGCCGCATCCTCCCCGAAGTCATGTTGGCGCTGCGCCGGTACCGGGCTCGATGAGCGCCTGCATGAGATCCACCACTCTGGCTGCCGCCCCGGGCGCGCCGAGTGCCGAACGCACATCCGCCAGGCCACGGAGGACAGCCCGGCGTTCGGGAGAGGACCCGTCCAGAAGCGGCTCAAGCGCGTCCGCCAGCGCATCCGGGCCGGCCTCTCCCTGAATGAACTCGGGCACCACCCGCCTCCCTGCCACCAGGTTGGCGAGCGCGATGTGGGGGACCCGCACCAGGCGCCTCGCCAGAAGGTGCGTGAGGGGATGGGTGACGTAGGCCACCGCGAAGGGCAGGCCCGCCAGCGCCGCCTCCAGGGTGTTGGTTCCGGACTTGACCAGTGCCGCGGTCGCGAAGCTCCGCAGTCCGGCCGGATCGGTCGTGGCCGGAAAGGGGAACGCGCGGTAGGCCGAGTCCGGAAGAAACGGCACCCGGCTCACGACGACCTGCAGGTCGGGGATGCGCCGCCGGAGTTCCAGCGCCGCTCCGGTGAAGGGTCTCGCGTGTCGCTGCAGCTCCTGGAGGCGGGAACCCGGAAAGAGGGCCAGCACAGGACGCGACCGGTCGATGCCGAGAGCCCCTGCGAGTGCGACCGGATCAGTCCCTGACGCCTCCTCGAGCAGAGGGTGGCCAACGAACTCGGCGCACCCGCCGTGCGCCTCGTATAGGGGCGCCTCGAAGGGCAGAATCACGGCGATACGGTCCGCAATGCGGGCCAGCCGCTTTGCGCGCCCCGCCCTCCACGCCCATACCTGCGGGCCGATGTAGTAGAGGACGGGAATCCCGGACCGGGCCGCATGTGCGGCGATTCGCAGATTGAAGCCGGGAAAGTCGATCGGCAGGACGAGGTCGATCCTCCGGTCCACCAGAATCGTCTTCACACGTCGTTCCAGCCGCCGGTAGAACGGAAGCCGCCCCACCACTTCCGCGAAGCCCATCGCGGACAGCTCGTCCAGTCCCTCCAGTATGTCGACACCCTCCCGCGCCATCCTCTCCCCTCCCAGCCCCACGATCTCGGCATCCGGCCACCGCCGCCGGATTTCGCGCGCCACTCGCGACCCGTGCGCATCCCCCGAAGCCTCTCCGGCAAGCATCATGACCCTGACGCGGCGACGCATCGCCGAAGCCACCCTGGTCAGAAGGTCCGCCCGAGATACCAGATGATGGCGATGACGACAGCGAGCAGCACCAGAAGCGTTCCAGGGGGCCGCCCCTTCTTCGCGTCGATCCACTCGCGCTTACGCTGACGCCGCACGCGTATAAGCGACATGATCCTCGATCTGTTGTTCGATGGCCAGTGCGAGCTCCAGTGCCCTGCGTCCATCCTCGCCCGTAACCGGAGGCGGCGCCAGACCCGCAATGGCATCTCGGAACGCGGCCAGCTCCGCGGCCAGCGGCTCGGTGCGGTCACCCCGGATCCTGATCCGGTCCACGACCGACGCGAGCCCCGCAAGCGCCGGCACACCTTCGGGAAGCGGCACCCCGTCGAGCACCGAAACGCCCTCCTTGAGCCGGTAGAACTCCCCATTCCCCGCCGCCAGGTCGAGCGACAGATAGCCGGAGCTCTGCCACACGCGCAGCTTCCTGACCTTCGAAAGCGAGACACGGCTCGCAGTCAGGTTGGCGACCACCCCGCCTTCGAAGGTCACCCGCGCGTTGGCGATGTCCACGTGCCGCGACAGCACGGGGACCCCGGCGGCTGCCAGGTCGGTCACCGGCCGGCCCACCAGGCTGCAGAGCAGGTCCACGTCGTGGATCATCAGGTCCAGCACGACCGCCACGTCCAGCGACCGGGGAGCAAAGGGCGCGAGCCGGTGCGACTCCACGAAGAGGGGACGATCGAGGTACGGCTGCGCGGCCACCAGCGCCGGATTGAACCGCTCCACGTGCCCCACCTGCACGACCACGCCCCGAGCCCGCGCCTCCTCCAGGATCCGGTCGGCGCTCTCCATGTCGGGGGCCAGCGGCTTCTCGACGAAGACGTGCGCCCCGGCGCGCATCGCCGCTACCGCGACCTCTTCGTGTACCGTCGTGGGAACCGCAACCACCACCCCATCACTGACTTCGAGCAGCGCTTCCAGAGAGGACATGACCGGCACTCGCACCCGCTTTGCCACCGCGTCGGCGCGGGCCCGGTCCACATCATATACACCGGAACAGGTCGCATCCGGGAGTGCCCGCGCCACACGCGCATGGTGCCGCCCGAGCGCTCCGACGCCAACCACGCCGATCCTCGGCCCGGGGGCGGCGCGCACCGGCTCAGGAGGTGATGCCGCGCTCGCTGTTCCGGATGAAGTCAAGGAAGTAGCCCACTTCGGGTTGCAACAACTCCGGATCGGCCTCCACCCGGTCGATTGCCTTCGAGAGGTTCAGCTCCGACTGGAAGAGCAGCCGGTAGGCCCGTTTCAGGGCGCGGCGCACCTCCGGCGAGAATCCCCTGCGCTCCATCCCCACCGTGTTGAGTCCGTAGAGCTTGGGCGTGGGATTGCCGGACGCCCGGCAGAACGGCGGCACATCCTGCGAGATCCTCGAGGCACCGCCGACGAACGCGTGCGCCCCGATCCGGACGAACTGATGAATCCCCGTCAGACCGCTGATGACGGCCCAGTCCTCGATCGTGACGTGACCGCCCATGTTGGTGGCGTTGGATACGATGACATGGTTGCCGAGTTCGCAGTCGTGTGCGATGTGGCTGTAGGCCATGAGGAAGCAGTCCGAGCCGATCAGTGTCCGCCCGGACGCCGCCGTCCCGCGGTTCAGCGTGGCGAACTCGCGGATGACCGTGCGGTCCCCGATGTGAAGGAATGTCTGCTGACCCTCGTATTTCAGATCCTGAGGGTCCGTTCCCAACACTGCTCCATGGGCAAGGCGGCAGTCACTTCCGATCGTCGTGTCCTTCTCGATGAACACCCTGGGCCCCACGCGCGTGTTGGCCCCGAGCCTGACGCCGCAACCGACGATCGCATGGGGCTCGATCACCACCCCGTGGTCCAGCTCGGCCGACGGGTGCACGATGGCGGTCTCGTGAATCACGACCGGGGAGACGATGTCGGCGGCGCCCTTCATTTGTCGACGATCCTTGCGGTCATCTCGGCTTCGGCCACCACCTTTCCGTCCACCCTGCCCCTCCCCCTCATCTTGCACGCACTCCGCCGAATGTTGACCACCTCCATCTCGAAGAGGATCTGGTCGCCGGGAGTCACCGGGCGCCTCCACTTCACGTTGTTCAGCGACATGAAGTAGACGACCTTCCTGTCCGGATCCGCCACGGAGTCCATCAGCAGAAGCCCCCCGACCTGGGCCATCGCCTCGATCACCAGCACTCCCGGCATGACGGGGTGTCCGGGAAAGTGGCCCCGGAAAAAGGGCTCGTTGATCGTCACGTTCTTGAGCCCCACGATGCGCTTGAGCGGCTCGAACTCCACGACCCGGTCGACCAGCAGCATCGGGTAGCGGTGGGGCAGGCAGTCCATGATGCGCCTCACATCGATGATGCTCCGGCGCTGCTCCTTCTCGTGCCACTCCCGGATATCCCGCGCCAGCGCCACGTTGCCCCGGTGGCTGGGGCGTTCGGCAACGACGTGGCCGCGCAGCCTGCCGCCCAGGAGCGCGAGATCACCGACCATGTCCCCGACCTTGTGCCGGAGGAATTCGTCGGGGTAGCGAAGCCGGTCGTTCATCACGCTCTCCTCGTCCAGCACGACCGTGTTGTCGAGCGAAGCTCCGTTGGCGAACCCGCGCTCTCGCAGAATCGGAGCCTCCTCCCTGAAGCCGAAGGTGCGGGCGCTGGCGATCTGCTCGCGGAAGCTCCCGCCGTCGAGCCGGAAGTCCCCGTACTGGCGGCCGATCGCCGAGTGGTCGAAATCGATCGTGGCCGAGATCCGCAGACCGTCGTGGGGGAGCGCCGTGTAGGAGGACTGGCAGCCACCCCGCGAAGTGATCGTTTCGCGCACCACGATCACGGTCGCAGGGGACGACTGGCGGGTTCGGCCGACCGTGTGCAGCGCATCGAGCCAGGGGGTGAAGCTCCCGTCCAGAATGGGCACCTCCGGCCCGTTCGCCTCCAGCACGACGTTGTCCACCTCGCAGGCCGACAGGGCGGCAAGCACATGCTCGACGGTCGCGACGTGGGCGTCCTCCACGCCGAGACTCGTGCCGAGCTCCGTGCCGGTCACGTGATCCAGGGTCGCCGGCACGGTCGGCGCGCCGGGCAGATCGGTCCGCTTGAAGGTGATCCCCGACCCCTCGGGCGCCGGCCTGGCCCTGAGCCCGACGGCCTCGCCGCTGTGGATGCCGATCCCCGCCAACTCGAACTCGCCGGCGATGGTGTGCTGGTAGTCGTTTTCCATTCCAGGGGGGCGGTGAACGGTTGTTTGGTCAGTGTAATGTAACCCAACGATGCGGGACCGTTGCGATTCCGTACCGGATTCGCTTCAATCGTCGGCTTCCGCCGCCTCCCCGGAGAGCCTTCGCTCGATTCGCCGCATGCGCTTGAGTACACCCGGCAGGCGCATCAGGTTCGCCATCGCCCTCAGGTAGGCCCGATGATCCCGCGCCGGATAGCCCGAGACCTCCTGCCCCGCGGCGATATCGGAGATCACCCCCGCCTGGGCGCCGATGCGGGCCCCGGCACCGATCTTCAGGTGCCCGACCAGTCCGGCCTGGCCCCCGAGCACCACGCCCTCCCCGAGCCGCGTCGACCCCGCGATCCCGACCTGCGCCACCACCAGCGACCTCGGACCGACGATCACGTTGTGGCCGATGTGCACGAGGTTGTCGAGCTTCGAGCCCGCCCCGATGCGGGTCCGGCCGATCGAACCGCGGTCGATGGTGCAGTTGGCGCCGATCTCCACATCGTCCTCGATGACGCACCCGCCCACCTGCGGCACCTTGACGTGCTCGCCGTCGACGAGAACGTACCCGTATCCGTCGACCCCGATGCGCGTCCCCGCGTGCACGATCACGCGGTCGCCGAGGTCCGAGCCCGGGTAGACGGTCACGCTCGGGAAGAGGACGCACCCCCGGCCGATGGCGACACCGTCGCCGACCACGCAGTTCGCGCCGACCGCGCTCCCGCTCCCCACCTTCGCCCCCGCCCCGATCACGGCACCGGCCCCTACGGACGCCGTCGGGCACACCTGGGCGCCCGGATGGACGACGGCGGCAGCGTGTACTCCCGGCTCTGGCGGGGCCGCGGCGTGCATCATGGTCAGCAGGGTGACCATGGCGCGGTGCGCGTCGGGCACCACGATCCGGTCGCGCGGACCCCCGGGGAGGCCGCTCAGAGGGTCGGAAACGAGGAGCGCGCGCCCGCCGCAACCCTCCAGGTCGTCGGCGTAGCGCCGGTCGGCCAGGAGCGCTAGATCCTCGGGCCCGGCATCGTGAACGGGTGAAATGCGGCTGAAGGTGACGCGGGCGTCGCCCAGCACCCGTCCCCCCGTGGCCTCTGCCGCTTCAGCGAGGGTCAGCGCCCTCGCCCCGCGCGAACTCACCGTCCCGGGCTACGCCGACGCCGGAGCGGGGTCCGCGAGGAAGCGGGGGCGGGAGCGGGCGTCATCGGCCGCCGCCCGCCGCTCCCTTCTCCTCCAGCCGGGAAATAACCTCCTGGGTGAGGTTCAGCGACTCGTCGGCGGCCAGGATCGCATTCGAACCCGCATCGAGGATGAGCGCGTAGCCCGCCTCCACCCGGATTTCCTCGATCACCGCGGTAATCTCGTCCATGATCGGCTGCAACAGGTCCTCCTGGAGCTGCTCCGCTTCGGTGCGGATCTGCTGTTCCCGGTTGAAGATCGCCGTGTTCTGCTGCGCGAGTTCCTGCTCACGAGCCGCGCGCGCCTCCGGCGTCATCGTCATCTGCTGCTGCTGATACTCGGCGAGGGCCTGATTCAGATTGTCGCGGAGTCCCTGCAGCTCGCCGGTCCACCGGGTGTTGGCCCCCTCCAGCTGGTCGAAGGCGGCCTGTGCGGGCGGATGCTGCGCCATCACCTCCTGGATGTGGATGTACCCGATCCTGGTCGCCTGGGCGTCCAGCGATGCCGTGAACAGGAGACTCAGCGCCACAGCCATGCCCAATCGAGAAAAGTTCATTACGTCCACTCCTCCGGTGCGATTGATCGTGCCGCCTCCCGCCCCTCGGGAAACGGCGGTTGTGTTGATTTCCTGGAATAAAGATGGCCTATTGCGGCTTCAACTAGAAGTTGGGCCCCATCTTGAAGTGGAGCTGCCACCCCGGCGCGGGGAGGCCGGTAGCCAGGTCCAACTTGTCGAATCCGTAGGCGTAGTCCAGTCCCAGCGGGCCGAAGGGCGTCACCAGCTGGACTCCGAAGCCCGCGCCCCTGAACAGCCTCGAAGTGTTGAGATCGCCGGGGCCCTGCCAGATGTTGCCCGCGTCGTAGAAGGCGGACACACCGATATTCGAGCCGAACACGATGTTGTATTCGGCGGTGGCCGACATGTACGCGTTGCCGGTACGGTCCACCTGCGCGATCCCGGCGCTGCGCTCGGGAAAGTAGCCGAACGGCGTGATCGTGGTCTCGTCGTACCCCCGCAGCGGCTGTCCGAACTGAACGCCGCCCAGCCAGAAGGACTCGAAGGGGAACCGCGACGCGTCACCGAAGAGGGCGCCGGCGCGCACGCTGAGTCCCAGCGCGAACTGGGTGCCTCCGGAGACGCCCTCACTCCCGCCGAGCTGGCCCAGCGGGACCCTCCACTGCACCTGGCCGGTGTGCTTGACGAAGTCGCCCTGCCCGCCGAGCGGGCCCCCGTTCAGCTCCACGTTCCAGCTCTGCATCGATCCGGAGGTCGGGAAGAGCGGATGGTTCAGGGTGGTCCGCGTGATCCCCACCGAGAAGGTGCTCAGGAAACCCGGGGGAAGTCCGAACAGCGACCGGTCCTCGGCGCTGCTGAACGCCTCGTAGCTGGTGCGGGAGAGGGCGTATCCGAAGAAGACCCGGGTCTGCAGCGAATTGAAGAAGGGTACGCCGAACTGGGTCGTGAATCCGGCCCGCCGCCGCCGTCCGGTTGCAAACTGGAAGAAGCGGTCGGTGGAGTTGTACAGGGAAAACGAACCGCTGATCGTCGACTGCAGCAGCGCCGGATCGGTGAGGCTCAGGGTGAAGCTGTTGATGTAGCGGCCGAAGTCCCAGCGGATGCTGCCGGCCTTCCCCTGGCCCAGGAGGTTGGGCTGGTCGAACCCCACAAAGCCGGACAGGCCCACTCCACCACCCACCGCGGTGCCGAACGACATCGTTCCCGTCTGCTTCTCGATTACGGTGAAGATGATGTCCACGTCCCCGGACTCCGGGTCGGGCCGGATATCGGGGGCCGGCATCGGAGTCTCGAAGAAGCCCAGCGACTGTATGTTCTGATAGGACTGGAGGATGCGCGCCTCGCTGTACACGTCCCCCGGGAGGACGAAGATCTTCTCGCGGATCACCCGGTCGAAGGTGTAGTCATTGCCCTGGATGATCACGTTCCGTATGTATGCCTGGGGTCCCTCGCCGACCCGCAGCTCCGCCCGGACCGTGGGGGATCCGCCGGCCTCCTCGCCGGTCTTCTCGTAGTACGGCTCCACCTGGGCGTACAGATAGCCCTCGTTCGAATACAGCTCCCGAACCCGCTGGGCGGCCTCTTCGAAATCGACGAGATCGAAGATCCGGCCGGCCTCGTCCTCCTCCCGATCGCCCCCGCCGATACCCAGCACGGAGAGGATGCCCCCCGACTCGGTCTCGAAGTAGGCCCGCAGCGTCTCCTCGTCGAATGCCTCGGCGTTCACGATCTCGAACGCGGCCAGCCGGTACTGGGGCCCTTCCTCCACCCGGATCTCCAGGCGCGCCTTTCCGGTACCCGGATCCACGATCAGCGTGTCGCCGAGGACCTCGAAATCCAGATGGCCCGCCTGGGCGTAGTGAGCCGGAAGCGATTGGAGGAGGTCGAGTTCGTAGTCGATTTCGTCGTAGTTGCCGGTACGGAACCAGAGGAACCCCTCCGGCTTGGTCGTCATCGCACCGCGAAGTTCCTCGTCCGAGAACTGCACGTTGCCCGCGAAGGTGACCTCCGCGATGGTGACGCGCTGTCCCTCCTCGACTTCGATGACGACGTCCACCCGACCCTCTTCGCCCGGCACCGGTTGCTCGCGCCTGCGGATGACCGCGAACGGCACCCCTTCGCGCCGCAGTTCGTCCCGGATGAAACTCTCCGCCCTGACCACCTTGTTGCGCGACAGCGGCGCGTTCTCCTGCAGCCCCACCTCGTCGATCACCTTGCCCTGGGAGATGCTCTCCAGGCCGGTGATCCGTATGTACCGGGCCAGCGGCCTCTCGACGATGTCCACGATCAGGACATTGCGGCCCCCGGATTCGTCCAGGTGGAAGGCGATGTCCTCGTAGAGCCCGGTCGCCCAGAGGTTCTTGATGGCCCGCTGGATGTCGATCCAGCTGTTGGTCGTGCCCGGCTGAATGCCCGTCGTCCCGATCACGTCTTCCTGGGTGAGGCGTGCCATTCCACGGGCGACCAGGGAATCGATCCGCACCAGTGCGTCCTGCCCGGGGACCTGCCCGGCCAACGGCGATGGCAGGGCCAATGGCGACGGCAGGACCAGGGCAGCGAGGGCAGTGGCCAGGATCCACCGCCCGGCAACACGGATCGTTCGGGACTCGGTCATGTCTTTGTTGGAGAGGCGGCAGCGATGGAGAGTTGCCTTCCATCCTCCGACAGGTCCACCTCGATCTCGTCGCCGCCGGCGAATTCCGCCATGAGGATCTTCTCCGAAAGCGGATCCTCGAGGAAGCGCCGGATCGCGCGCTTGAGAGGTCTCGCGCCGTAGCGCTCGTCGTATCCGTGCGTGACCAGGAAGTCGACCGCGGCGTCGGTGAGCTGCAGCGACATCTCGCTCCGCGCCAGCCGCTCCCGCACGTCGGCCAGCATGATCTGGACGATCTGGGCGATTTCGTCGCGGCTCAGCGGGTGGAAGACGATCGTGTCGTCCACCCGGTTGAGGAACTCGGGGTTGAAGACCCGGTTGATCTCGTCGCTGACCTTGTCGCGGATGGCCTGATAGCCGGACCCCGTGTCCTCCGCCTGGAAACCGAGCCCGCCCTTGGCGATGTTCCTCCCGCCCAGGTTGGACGTCATGATCAGGACGGTGTTCTTGAAATCGATCCTGCGCCCGTAGTTGTCGGTCAGATGGCCCTCGTCGAGGACCTGGAGCAGGATGTTGAAGACGTCCGGGTGGGCCTTTTCGATCTCGTCGAGGAGCACGACTGAGTACGGACGGCGGCGCACCGCCTTGGTGAGCGCTCCGGAGTCGTCGTACCCCACGTAACCCGGGGGCGCGCCGATCAGCCGCGAGACGGAGAACCTCTCCATGTACTCGCTCATGTCCACGCGGATCAGCGCTTCCTGGTCGGCGAAGAGGAACTCCGCGAGCGCGCGCGCCAGCTCGGTCTTGCCCACCCCGGTCGGCCCGGAGAAGATGAAGGAGCCGATGGGCCGGTTCGGGTCCTTCAGCCCCGCGCGGCTGCGCCGGATCGCACGCGCGATCGCGGTGATCGCCTCGTCCTGGCCGACCACGCGCCTGTGCAGCTCGGCCTCCATGTTCACGAGGCGCTCTGTCTCGGCCTCCCGGATGCGCGTGAGCGGGATCCCCGTCCACCGGCTCACGATGAAGGCGACGTCCTCCACGCTGATCTCCGGACGGAAACGCCGCCGTTCCTCCTCCCAGGCGGCCCTCTCCTCACGGATTCGCTTCTGGATCTCCCGCTCCTCGTCCCGGAGCTGGGCCGCGCGCTCGAAGTCCTGGTCGCGGATCGCGTCCTCCTTGCGTTTCGCCACCTCGGCCAGCTCGGACTTGAGGCCCTCGACCTCGGCCGGGGGCACCTGGCTGGCGATGCGAGCGCGCGCGCCCGCCTCGTCGATCACGTCGATCGCCTTGTCGGGCAGGAACCGGTCGGTGATGTACCGGTCCGACAGCCGCGAGGCCTGCGAGAGCGCGTCGTCGGGGATCGTGACCTTGTGATGGTCCTCGTAGTGCCCGCGCAGACCGGCGAGGATCTTCACGGTCTCGTCCACGGTCGGCGGGTCGATCATCACCGGCTGGAAGCGCCGCTCGAGCGCCCCGTCCTTCTCGACGTACTTGCGGTACTCGTTGAGCGTCGAGGCGCCGATGCACCGCAGCTCGCCGCGCGCGAGCGCCGGTTTGAACATGTTGGACGCGTCGATCGCGCCCTCCGCCGCCCCGGCCCCGACCAGCGTATGGAGTTCATCGATGAAGAGGACGACGTTGCGGTTGTTCGAGATTTCGTTCATCACGGCCTTGAGTCGCTCCTCGAACTGGCCACGGTACTTCGTGCCGGCGATCACCGCCGCCATGTCGAGGGCGAGCAGGCGGTGGTTGGCCAGGCTCTCCGTGACCTCTCCGCGCGCGACGAGCTGAGCCAGTCCTTCGACGATCGCGGTTTTGCCCACCCCGGGTTCCCCGATCAGCACCGGGTTGTTCTTCTTCCTGCGGCAGAGGATCTCGGTCACGCGCTCGATCTCCTGCTCGCGCCCGATCGTCGGGTCGAGTTCGCCGCACCGCGCCAGCCCGGTAAGGTCGCGGCAGAAGTGGTCGAGCGCGGGCGTCTTGGACTTCCTGTCGCCCCGCGACGGTGTCGGACCGGGTACGGGGCCTGCGCCGCCCGTCCCCGCCGGGCTGCTCGAGCTGACGTCCGAACCCAGCACCTTCAAGGTCTCCGAGCGCGCCTCCTCGATGGAGACGCCCAGCGAATTCAGCACCTGGGCCGCGATGCCCTTGCTCTCGCGCAGGAGTCCCAGGAGCAGGTGTTCGGTGCCCACGTAGGAGTGGTTCAGTTCACGGGCCTCCGACATGGCGAACTCCAGCACCTTCTTCGCCGGGGAGGTGTACGGCAGTTCGCCGAGGGCGATGGTCGCCTTGCCCTGGCGGACCGATTCGGTCACGCGCTCGTGGACCTGGTCGAGGTCCACGCTGAGGTTGCCGAGCACATGCGCGGCCACCCCTTCCCCTTCGCGGATCAGCCCGAGAAGGATGTGCTCCGTCCCCACGTAGTCGTGCTGCAGCCGGATCGCCTCCTGCCGCGCCATGGAGAGGACCTTCCGCACCCGCTCGGTGAAGTTGAAGTTGTAGTTCATTCCGGTCGGCCCTCCGAAGCTCCCGTCGGGGAAACCCTGTGCACGATCCTGCACCCAATATCGGCCATCAGTCCCCCGGAACGGAAGTGGCCGGATCTTCGCCGGTCAGCACCCTGCGCACGTATTCGGCCCTTTGGGCACCCCGCTCCGCCGGCGTGAGCACACGGCCCGCCGCCTCCTCGAGATGGGCACTTTGCGACAGAATCGTGATCCTGTTGAGCGAATATACGCTGGGTGACGGAAGCAGTTGCAGGGACACTCCCAGCCGCACTCCCGAGAGAAGATTCACCAGTTCCTCGTACTCGAGCGTCCTGGCGTAGCGGAGCAGTCCGTAGGCCCGCCAGATCTTGTCCTCGGTCACCGGTCCGGCGTCGCGCTGCAGCACCTCGCGCGCCCTGCGCTCCTTTTCGAGCACGGTCGTGACGACCCGGGTGAGGTGCTCGACCAGATCCTCCTCGCTCTGGCCGAGGGTCGTCTGGTTGGAGACCTGGAAGAAGTTGCCGACCACCTCCGAGCCCTCGCCGTGCAGGCCCCGGAAGGTGAGGCCGACCTCGGAGATCCCCTGCAGCGCCCGCGCGATTTCCTTGGTGAGCACCAGGCCGGGCAGGTGCAGCAGCACCGAGGCGCGCATCCCGGTCCCCACATTTGTGGGACAGCAGGTCAGATAACCGAATTCGTGATGATAGGCAAAGTGCAGACCGCGTCCAAGTTCCTCGTCGAGCCTGTCCACCATGCTCCAGGCGTCGGCTACCCGCAGCCCTCCGACCAGGCCCTGCAGCCTGAGGTGGTCCTCCTCGTTGATGAGGACGGACACCGGGCTTTCGCCCGCGATCGCCACCGCCACCCCGCCGTCGGGACCGTCCTGCAGTCCGGCGATCTCCCGGGAGATGAGGCGCCGCTCCAGCAGCACCCTCCGGGCACGCTCGGACATCTCGGTCATCCGAAGAAGGGCCGCGCGCCGCTGCATCGATGTCTTTTCGAAGGCCCGGGCAACGGTCCGGCAGATCACCTCGCGCTGCCCGTCGCTGGCGCGGGCGACGTAGGGGTGGCCCTGCAGGTTCCTCGCCAGCCGCACCCGGGTGGACAGCACGATGTCCGCATCCGGGCCGTCCGCATTCAGCCAGCCCAGACCGAAGTCGAAGTTCGCCGCCGTCTCGTCCATGGTCGCCCCCTAGCAGGCTTGCTACCCCGGCTCGTGTTCGCGAATTTCATCACGCAACAGTGCCGCACGTTCGAAGTCCTCCGCCTCGATGGCCCGCCGCAGGCTCCTGCGCAGACCGTCCAGGCGCCGGTCGATGTCCGCCGCCGCGGGGTCGGGAGGCAGGTAGACCTTTCCCACGTGCCGGCTGGAGCCGTGAATCCGTTCCAGAAGGCGGCGCATGTTCGCATCGAAGGTCGTGAAGCAGTGGGAGCACCCGAGCCGGCCGGTGTTGCGGAAGTCCGCGAAGGTGAGTTCGCAGAAGCCACAGGCGACGGACGGCTCGGAGGCGGGCGGCGATTCGGTGGGTTCGAGCTGCGCCAGGAAATCCGAGACATCGAGTTCGGCCGGGGGATCCGTGCTGATCCCCTTGGCGGCGGCGCAGGCCTTGCACAGGTACTGGGTCGACGACTCGTTGTTGACGACCTGGGTCCAGTGCACGACCGCCGGGTTGCCGCAGTCCGGTCCGTCGCATTCCCGCTGCGCCTCAGACATCTTCGAGCACACCTCCGATCAGTCCCAGCACCCGCTCCGCCCTGGACGCCATCTCATGGTTGTGCGTTGCGACCACCAACGCAACCCGGTGCCTGTCCCTGAGTTCAAAGAGCACGTCCTGTACCTCTTCGCTGCGGGCCGCGTCCAGGTTTCCAGTCGGCTCGTCGGCGAGCACCACGAGGGGCCGGTTCACAAGAGCGCGGGCCAGCGCCACCCGCTGCTGTTCGCCGCCGGAAAGCTCCTGGGGCTTGTGCTCGCAACGGTCCGCGAGCCCCACCTGGCCGAGGAGTTCGGTTGCGCGGGCGCGGGCCGAGCCGGGATCGTCGCCGCGGATGAGCGCCGGCATCATGGTGTTCTCGATCGCGGTGAAGTCGGACAGGAGGTGGTGGAACTGGAAGACGAAGCCGATGCGGTGGTTTCGCAGTGCGGCGGCTCGCTGCTCGTCCAGTTCGGCGATGTCGGTGCCGCCGATCCGGACCGACCCGCCGGTGGGCCGGTCCAGGGCGCCGAGGAGGTGGAGGAGGGTGGACTTCCCGGAACCGCTGGCCCCGACGATGGCAACGGCCTCTCCCGGGTCCACGCGCAGGTCCAGGCCCTTGAGGATTCGCAGGGGCTGGCCGGCGACGCCCCGGTAGGTCCGCTCGAGGGAGCAGGCTTCGACCGCGGCCGGAGCGGCGCGCTCATCCATGCCGGATCGCCTCCACGGGCTCCAGCGACGCGGCCCGGAGCGCCGGGAAGATCGTCGCCAGGATGGGAACGACCAGGCTCAGGGACGCGATCCAGACGAAGTCCGCCGGGGACAGCGCGACCGGCAGGCGGTCGACGAAGTAGAGGTTCGCCGGGATGGGGATGAGCCGGTAGCGCTCGATCAGGATCGCGAGGGTGATCCCCAGTCCCATTCCCGCCGCGGTCCCCACGAACCCGATTCCGAAGCCCAGGAGCAAGAACGCCTGCAGCGTGTCCTTCCGCGTCAGTCCCATGGCCTTGAGGATCCCGATCTCCCGGGTGCGATTGACCACGACGGTCGCCAGCGTCCCCGCGATGTTGAGCGCGGCGACGAGTACGATCAGCGACAGGATCAGCGCCATCCCCAGCTTCTCCAGCCTGAGCGCGGCGAAGAGCTGCCGGTTGGTAACGGTCCAGGACTGGACGGCGTAGGGCCAGCCGCCCAATGCCTCGGCTATCGGGCCGGCAACCGCCTCGGCTTCCCATGGATCCTCCACCCTCACTCCGACGAACGACGACGTTCCCTCTTCCATGTCCAGCAGGCGCTGCAGGTCGGGCAGCGAGGTGTAGCCATGGCTGATGTCGAAGTCGTACATGCCCGTCCGGACGATCCCGGACACCCGCCAGTGCTCCATCCGCTGATGCGGCATGCCGTTGGGCCCCATTCGGAGATTCTGGACCACGATCAACGTGACGGTGTCGCCCGGGAACACGCCCAGACGGGCCGCGAGCCCGCTCCCGACCGCTACGGCCGGAAGGTCTCCCGGCTCGCGGGTGAGCGGCAGGTGCCCCGCCTTGAGGCTGTCCTCCATTGGCGTCACCGATGGGCCCTCACGCCCCAGGTCGAGGGCGTACAGGTCCATCCGGCTGAGGAAGTCGCTGTCGTTTCGCTTCACCAGGACGGTCGTGGAGCCGACCGGAGCGGCAGCGACCACCCCGGGCACCTCCTCCGCGAGGCCGACCACCCGCTCCCAGTTCGCGACCCGCAGCGATGTCCCCTCCTCCTGAATCATGATGTGGGGGTAGGAGCCCAGGATCTTCGCGCGCAGCTCGTTCTGCATGCCGGTCATCACCCCGATCACCACGACAAGGGCGGTAACGCCCAGCGCCACTCCTCCCAGCGCGACCCAGCCCTGGAAGGACAGGAGCCGTCCCCGCTTTCGGGATGCCAGCAACCGCCCCGCCAGAAGCCAGGCCAGGCGGGTACGCGAGGTGGATCCGGAGCCGTTCTTCATTCCGCCTCCCTGAGCGTCGGGAACAGGATGACGTCGCGGATGGACGGCTGGTCGGCCAGCAGCATGACCACGCGGTCGATCCCGACGCCGACGCCTCCCGTGGGGGGAAGACCGTACTCCAGCGCCCGGATGTAGTCCTCGTCGACGACCTGCGCCTCGGCGTCGCCCGCCGCCCGCAGCTCCGCCTGGTCCTCGAGGCGGGCCCGCTGCGCGAGCGGGTCGTTGAGTTCGCTGAAGGCGTTTGCGAACTCCTCGCCGGCCACGAACAGCTCGAAGCGCTCCGCCAGGCCGGGGGCTCCCCGCTTCGGCTTCGCCAGCGGGCTCAACTCCCGGGGATAGTCGAGGACGAAGGTGGGCTGCACGAGACCGGGCTGCACCAGTTCGCCGAAGAGCTTGTCCATCAGCTTGCCGCGCCCGGCCCCATCCAGGTCGTCCGCACCCAGCTCTTCCGCACGGTTGCGCAACTCCTCCAGGGTCAGCTCCATCGGGTCGGCGCCCAGCGCGCCGGCGAGCGCGTCCACGAAGGACAGGCGGGCGAAGGGCCGCGCGAAGCTGATCGACTCGCCCCGGAAGGAGCACTCCGCCCGTCCGTTCACCGCTTCCGCGAGCGCCGCGAAGAGCCGCTCCACCAAGTCCATCATCTCCTCGTAGTCGGCGAAGGCCTGGTAGAACTCCAGCATCGTGAACTCGGGGTTGTGGAAGCGGTCGATCCCCTCGTTGCGGAAGTCCTTGGAGATCTCGTAGACGCGGTCCAGGCCGCCCACGATGAGGCGTTTCAGGTAGAGTTCGTCGGCGATGCGCAGGTACAGAACACGGTCCAGTGCGTTGTGGCGGGTGACGAAGGGACGCGCCGAAGCGCCCCCGTAGAGCGGCTGCAGCACCGGCGTTTCGACCTCCAGGTAGCCCCGTTCGTCGAGGAAGCGCCGTGCGGTCGCGACGATCACCGCCCGGGACCGGAACACCTCGCGGACGCGGGGATTGACCGCCAGGTCGGCGTAGCGCTGCCGGTAGCGGGACTCGCGGTCGACAAAGCCGGACCAGGTGCGGGTCTCCCCGGTCCCGGAGTCGGCCTCCACCTTGCCCAGCGGTAGCGGGCGCAGGGACTTGGCCAGCAGCTCGATCCGGTCGGCGCGGACGGTCACCTGCCCGGATCGGGTGCGGAAGAGGTGTCCTTCCACCCCGATCCAGTCACCCAGGTCGAGGAGATCCAGCAGCTCGTACGCCTCGTCCCCAAGCACGTTGCGCTTCAGGTACACCTGGATGCGGCCGGTGTGGTCCTCCAGATCGGCGAAGGCGCTCCGGCCGTGCGAGCGGAATCCCACGTTGCGGCCCGCCCACCGGCCCTGCGGCCCCTGCCCGTCCACGAGCGACCCGGAGGCCTCCATCTCCTCGAAGGCCACGACCGAGGGGGCGGCCCGGCGGGTTACGTCGAACGAATACGCGAAGGGTTCGATGCCCCGCGCCCGCAGGGCTTCGAGCTTCTCCAGCCGGCTCCGCATGACCCGGGACAACTCGTCCGCGCGACGCCGGCTCATCCCGCTCGCGCCCCGCCGAACTTCTTGAGCCAGGCCTCGATGAACGGATCCAGCGCGCCGTCCATCACGGCGCTGACGTTGCCGATCTTCACCTCGGTGCGGTGGTCGTTCACCATCGTGTAGGGGGCAAAGACGTATGAGCGGATCTGGTTCCCCCATCCGATCTCGGTCTTGGATGACTCCAACGCCTGCTTCTCCCTCTCCTTCTCCTCCACGGCCCGCTGGTAGAGCGCGGCCCTGAGCATCTTCATGGCCGTGGAACGGTTCTTGTGTTGCGACCGCTCCTGCTGGCACGAGACCACGATTCCCGTCGGCAGGTGCGTGATGCGGATCGCCGAGTCCGTCTTATTGACGTGCTGACCCCCCGCGCCGGATGCACGGAAGGTGTCGATGCGCAGGTCGGACTCGTCGATCTCGATCTCGATCGCCTCGTCAAGGACCGGGTAGATGAAAACGGAGGCGAAGGAGGTGTGGCGGCGGGACTGGGAGTCGAAGGGGGAAATCCTGACGAGCCGGTGCACTCCCTTTTCCGCCTTCAGGTACCCGTATGCGTGGTCCCCCCCGATCTCCAGCGTTACGCTCTTGATGCCGGCCTCCTCGGCGGGCTGGAGGTCGAGGACCTTGAGCGAGAACCCGCGCCGTTCGGCCCAGCGCATGTACATGCGGGACAGCATCTCCGCCCAGTCCTGGGACTCGAGGCCCCCCGCGCCCGGGTGAATGGTGAGCATCGCCTCGCGGTGGTCGTCCTCGCCCTGGAGCATGGTGCGAAGCTCCAGCTGCCCGACGCCCTCCTCGAGCGCGCCGACCTCGGCCTCCCATTCCTCCAGGAGTTCCGCGTCGTCTTCATCCCCCAGCAGTTCACCGAGTTCCACGAGCTCCAGGGACTTCGCGCGAAGTCCCCGCCAGGGTTCGACCCATTCCTTCAGCCCGTTGGCCTCCGCGATCAGGCGGCGGGCCTGGTTCCGGTCGTCCCAGAACCCCTGGCTGGCCATTTCCTCGTCGAGGACGGCGATCCGCTCGCTGCGCCCCGCAATGTCAAAGATACCCCCGAAGCTCCTCGATCCGCCGACTGGCGGACTGGAGGCGCTGGAGTTGTTCGTTGAGATGGGCCATGGGTCGAGGGCGGGGGTCGTGGGTCGGGTTGGGCGGGAAGCGCGTCGGTCCGGCGGTGTGGTCGCCGAACCCTACCAAAATAGGGAAGGACCCCGGCGAGGTGAACGCCCGGCGAGGACAGAGCCGGCCGAACCACGGCTACGCACCGGTGGCTGCGCTCCGTGATTTCCTGCGCGGGACGTGTGGCTACGGCACCGGCACCGTCACCACCAGCCCCAGGCTGCCCGCCGGCGACAGGGCGGCGATCCGGGCGGTGATGAAGCCGTCGACGGCGCTGAGCAGGTGGTTGGCCGTGACGATCCAGAGCGCGCGGCGAGCCTCCCGGGCACGTCTGTCGGTGTCCGTGATCATGGTGCCGAAATCGTCCTGGTCGGTGCCGCCCGCATGCCACTCCCAGAGGAGGGAAGGACCGTAGCCTCGCTCCCGGTAGTATTCCAGGGCCCGCGCGTATCCCGCGGACTGCTCCGGGTTCGTCGCGTCCACGTTGTAGATCTCCCCCGCGAGAGCCCAGATCGAGCCGTTGTAGGTGGCGGGGTTCGACTCCGGCTGGAGTCCGTCCCGCCCGGGATCCGCGTCCCATGCTCCGGACGCAGCCCACCGGGTCAGTCTCTCGTAGTACTCGAAGTCGCCGTCCTGCCGCGGCTCCGCACTGATTCCCGCCCGGGCCCGCGCCCAGGCGAAGTCGCGATAGGCGGTTCGGAGGTCGCGGGTGTCGGCGCGGGCGTCCAGGTACAGGGCCGCGAAGAGCACCTCGACCCCCGCGTAGGCGATCCAGCGGCGGTTGCCCTGGCGGTACTGGGCCAGTCCGGGAAGGAGCAGCGAAGACAGGAACGCCTCGCCCTGGCCGATGGTCCGGGCCGAGCCGGCGAACTTCGCACCCCACCTTCCGGCGCCCCGGGTACCACCGGGCCCGGTCGCTTCGCTCCCGCCGGGGGCGCGCCCGCTGGAGAAGACCACCGACAGGGTACTTCCACCCACCTGCATGGACAGCGGGCCCGCAGGCGGGAGCGGCTGGCCCGAGCGTCCGGCTTGCGCCTTGAGGCCGTCCGCGGCCAGCAAGACAGCCAGCAACGCGGCGAGGCGGCAGAGGCGGAAAGATCGCTTCCGGGTCCGCAAGCGACCAGCGCGGGCGCAGCACGATCGACCACGTCGGTCCGGGCCGGTCCGGTCGTCGACCACGGCCCGCTAGAACTCGACGCCGAAGGTTACGTGCAGCGGCTGGCTGGCCCCGGTCACCACCGAGCGGGTCAGCGACTTGGCCAGGTTCAGGCTGAAGCGGTCGAAGCGGAATCCCAGTCCGACGGACGCCCCGTTCGTCTGATCCAGCTTGCCCCCCACGTAGCCGGCGCGCACATGGAACAGTTCGGCGGCGGAGAGGTTGAGGCCGGCATAGAGTGACGGCGAGCCCAGGTCCCTGGCGCGGTCCTCCGTCTCCAGGGTGAACCATAGGGCCAGGCGGTCCTCGTCGAGGTGCCGCAACACGTCGTAGGCGACGGCGAAACGCAGCCGGGTCGGAAGCGGATCGGATTGCTCCTCGTTGATGACCTGGAACTCCGTTCCGGCGTGAGCGACCATCCAGCCGAATCGAAGAGGGATCCGCTCGAAGGGCTCGGCCTGGATGCCCGCGTCGATGGCATAGGCCGAACTGGTCGTTTCCAGGTCCGGGCACTGGCCCCGGCACGCCACCCTGAACTGGACCAGCTTCAGGTTGATGCCCGCGTAGATCCGCCCCGGAAAGGCGGCGGCGTAGCTGACCAGGCCGGCGTGGTTGCGGACGGAGATTCTCCCGAGGACGTTGCCGAACGCGTCTCTCAGCGCCTGGTCCCCGATATCGAGCAACAGATAGGAGGCCCCGAAGGTGCCCACCCGCTCCCATGGCAGCAGCACGCTCAGCGCGGTCGCGTCTCCGGCGATCTGATTCCCACGGTAGACCATGACTGTGCGCCGGCTCTGCTGGGCCAGGCCCGCCGGATTCCAGAACGCGGCCTCCTCGGTGGCCAGCGCGGTCATCGCCCGCCCCAGGCCGACCCCCTGCGCCCCGACCGGCAGGAGGAGGAAGAGCGCGCCTTCCCCGGCCCCCGTCTCGTCGCCGATCTCCTGGGCGCGCAGGGCGCCGGGTGCCAGGGTCAGCGACACGAGTGCCACCAGCGGTCCGGTCCATCGGCGCGAGCCCCGGAAGCGGCGAGCCGCGCGCCGCATCTCCTCAGGCCCTCTCATCGGGCACCGTGTAGCCGAATGTCATCAGTCCCTCCCGTTTTCGTCGCCAGCCGTCCCAGACCTTCACCCAGAGATCCAGATACACCCGACATCCCAGAAAGTGCTCGATCTTGCGCCGCGAGGCACCCCCCACGGTCCTGATCCCCACGCCCTTCCTGCCCACGAGGATCCCCTTCTGTGACTTCCGTTCGACGTAAAGGGTGGCCGCGATGTACACAGGGTCCTCGTCCTCGCGGTACTCTTCTACCCGCACCGCCACCGAGTACGGGATCTCCTGGCGGAAGTTCTCGAAGACCGTCTCACGTATCAGTTCCTGAACGAAAAAGCGGGTGGGCGCGGCGGCGATTTCGTCCTCCGGGTAGAGGAAGGGCCCCTCGGGAAGATTGGCGCGCATGAATGCGAGCAGCGCGCCGAGGCCATCGCCGGCAAGCGCCGACACCGGATGCCAGGAAAAGCCCGCGCCCTCCGCCAGTCCGGATGCGGTGCGCGGATCGAAGCGCGGATGGTCGGACTTGTTCACCGCCACGGCCGCGGGACAGCCTGCCGCTCCGAGGGCCTCGAAGACCGCGCCGAGTTCCGAAGCCGGCTTGCGGGCGGCGCCATCCACGACCGCGACCGCCACGTCCGCCTCCCGCAGCGCCCCCATCGCGTCGGCCAGCATCGAGCGGTGGAAGAGTTGCCGTGTGGTCACGATCCCCGGCGTATCGAAGAGGATCATCTGGACGGCCGGCTCCGTACGGATCCCCGAAACCTTCTGCCAGGTGGTCTGCGCCCTGGGCGTGACGATGCTGAGGTGCTCCCCGGCGAGCGCGTTCAGGAGCGTGGACTTGCCCGCATTCGGGAGCCCGACCAGGGCGACGTAGCCGGTACGGGTCGTGGGCTCCTGCGACAGCTGCCCCTCCATGGTGCGATGGCTCGGCGCGCTCTGGCGCGCGGCGTCCCGGATACGGTGGACGACAATCGAGAAGTCATGAGAAGCGGACGGGTAGACTCTGAGAATCTTTCGGGCCGACCCTGTGGGCCATCCCTACTCGATACTCCAGAAAGGAGGTGATCCAGCCGCAGGTTCCCCTACGGCTACCTTGTTACGACTTCGCCCCAGTTACCAAACTTGCCTTCGGCCGCTCCCTCCCGAGGGTTGGGTCACGGACTTCGGGCACTCCCGG
>JAJEBR010000129.1 GCA_022822445.1 Gemmatimonadota bacterium
GAACGGTGCTTCAGGGAAACGAACCGTAAAGACAACATGACATTTCGTAATGTTCTCTTGACATTGCGAGTGCGTGAGCACCGTGGCCCAGCGCGGATGCATCGCCGCCCGAATGCAGCGGGGACTTATTCCACGGCCTGCCGGGGCGGGGATCGAGGCTGATGGCGCCGCGAGCGCAAAACCGTAAGGGGGGGCGCAGTGGACATGTGATCGCGTTCGGCGGGCGGTGCCCCCGGATCGCGGAGACGGCCTTCGTCGCGCCCACTGCGGTGGTGATCGGAGACGTGGTGGTCGGGGACGAGGCCAGCGTGTGGTTCGGCGCGGTGCTGCGCGGGGATCACCCCGAGAACGGGATCCGGGTGGGGGCCCGGGCGAACGTGCAGGAGAACGCGGTGATCCACACGAGCGAGCAGGGACCCACCGTGATCGAGGAGGAGGCGACGATCGGACACGGGGCGATCATGGAGAGCTGCCGCGTCGGGAGGGGGGCGGTGGTGGGGATGGGGGCGGTGGTGCTGCAGCGCGCCGAGGTGGGGGCCGGGTGTGTGGTCGCCGCGGGAGCGGTGGTGAAGGAGGGCGCGGTGATCCCGCCGCGCAGTCTTGTGGCGGGGGTGCCGGGGAGGGTGAGGCCGCTCAGCGAGGCGGCGGCGTCATGGACCGAACGGAGCTCGCGCCACTACGTGAAGCTGAGCCGGAAGTTCATGGCGGGCACGGTCTGCGAACTCTGCGGCGGCGAGATTCTGGACCGCCACTGCAAGATCGTGTGCCTGAATTGCGGCTTCCAGCGCGACTGCAGCGATCCCTGATGTACCGGGCCCAGGCGCCGAGGCGCACCGGGAGAACCCGGCGGCGCCGCCGGGCGAACTAGCCGAACTCGATCCCCTGGGCCAGCGGCAGCTCCGTACTCCAGTTCACCGTGTTTGTCTGACGGCGCATGTATGTCTTCCAGGAATCGGACCCTGACTCGCGGCCGCCGCCGGTGTCCTTCTCGCCTCCGAAGGCGCCCCCGATCTCGGCGCCCGAGGTGCCGATGTTCACATTGGCGATCCCGCAGTCGCTGCCGCGGTGGGACAGGAAGTGCTCGGCCTCGCGGACGTTGTCACTGAAGATCGCCGACGAGAGGCCCTGCGGGACGCCGTTGTGCAGGGCGATGGCCTCGTCCAGCTCCGGGACCGCGCTGGCGGGGGTGGCGTCCGCGCTCCCGTACTCGATGATGTAGAGGATGGGGGCGAAGGTCTCTTCCTGGACGATTCGGTAGTGGTTCTCGGCGGACGCGATGCAGGGGGTGACGTAGAGGCCCCCGGGGTGGGCGCTTCCATCGAGGCGCTCGCCGCCGTAGAGGATCTCGCCGCCCTCCTCCACCACCTGCCGCCGCGCCGCCATCAGGTCGTCGACGGCCTGTCGGTTCACGACCGGGCCCATCAGGGTGGCGGGGTCGAGCGGATCGCCGATGCGCACGTCCCGATAGGCACGCACCAGGCGGCCGACCAGTTCGTCCTTCACCGCACGGTGCACGATCACCCGCCGGGTGCTGGTGCAGCGCTGTCCGGCCGTGCCGACCGAGCCGAAGAGGATCGAGGGGATCGCGAGATCCAGGTTGGCGCTGGGCGTGACGATGATCGCGTTGTTCCCGCCGAGCTCCAGGATCGTGCGTCCCAGTCGCCCGCCCACCACCTGCGCGACGCGCCGCCCCACCCGGCACGATCCGGTCGCCGACACCAGCGGGATGCGCCGGTCGTGCAGGAGCCGGTCGCCGACCGTCGAACCCCTCCCCACGACCAGGCTGAACACGGCGGGGTCCACCCCGTTTTCACGGCACATCTCCGCCGCGATCCGCGTGACGGCAATCGCGGTGAGCGGCGTCGACGACGCGGGCTTCCAGAGCGTCGCGTCCCCGCAGACCGCCGCGATCGCCGCGTTCCACGACCACACCGCTACCGGGAAGTTGAAGGCGCTGATCACCCCCACCACGCCCAGCGGGTGCCACTGCTCGCGCATGTGGTGGTCGGGGCGTTCGCTGGCCATCGTCAGCCCGTAGAGCTGCCGGGAGAGCCCCACCGCGAAGTCGCAGATGTCGATCATCTCCTGGACTTCGCCCTCGCCCTCGGCGCGGATCTTCCCCATCTCCAGGGTGACGAGCGCGCCGAGCGCCTCCTTGTTCGCGCGCAGCCGCTCGCCGAGCTGGCGAACGACCTCGCCGCGCCGGGGAGGGGGCACCCGTCGCCATTGGAGGAACGCGTTGTGGGCTCGGGCTACGATCGCGTCGTATTCGGCCTCGGTGACCTGGTTCACGGTCGCGATGCGGGTGCCGTCGATGGGGGTGAAGACCTCCAGGGCAGGCCCGGAGCCGATCCACTCGCCCGCGTAGCCCCCCGCGTTGACGTCTTCGATCCCGAGTGAGTCGAGTATTCCGGCGGCGTCCGGGCCCGCTGCCGCAGTCCGTACGCCGTTGATTGTCGCTACCGCCATGTGGTTCGATCTCCGTTGCGTTGTTCAACCCGCTCAGGTCGGATCCAGCCTGAGGACATCGTGCAGGTACCAACCGATGAGCGCGTCGCCCCAGCCGTAGGCGATCCCTGCGCCGAGAGCGAGGAAGACGCCGAAGGGCACCAGTCTGCCGGTCCTCAGCGAGACAGGTCCAAAGATAACCGAACCGAAAAGCGCTCCGGCAAACAGGGTCAGGACCACGCCTGCGGGACCGAGGAAGGCGCCGACCATCGCCATCATCTTGATGTCGCCGCCGCCCATCGCCTCCTTGCCGAAGGCGATCCGGCCCAGCCACGCGATCAGCCGCAAGAGGACGAAGCCGGCCACGGCCCCGAGCGCGGCTCCGGCCAGGTCCGGTCCGCCCGCGAGCGGTGCGAGGACCATCCCCGCGACGGCCCCACCCAGGGAGAACTGATCCGGGATGATGTAGGTGCGCGCGTCGGCCACGGCGATTCCCAGAAGGATCGTGAGGAAGACCGCCCCCCGCACGGCTTCCGCCTCGGCGTCCCACCTCGCGGCCATCCCGGCCCAGATCAGCGCGGCTCCCGCCTCAATCAGCGGATACTGCACGCTCAGGCGAACGCCGCACCGGGCGCACCTCCCGCGCAGCATCAGGTAGCTCAGCACGGGGACCATCTCGAACCACCGCACCGGCGCCTCGCAGTCCCCACACCGGGAGCGCGGCGAGATCACCGAGCGGCGCTCCGGCCAGCGCTCCACGCAGACGTTGAGGAACGACCCCAGGCACGCGCCCAGCACCGCCGCCCCCGCCACAATCACCACCTCCGCGCTCACTCGTCCGCCCCGCCCTCCCCCGCCCGCATCAGCGCGTACATCAGGATCGACCCGGCGACCCCCACGTTCAGCGAGTCCACCCCGCGGACCAGGGGCACGGCCACCGCCCGCGCCCGCGCGGCAAGCGCAGCCGGGATTCCGCCACCCTCGTTCCCCACCACCAGCACCCAATCCCGCAGTCCCGCACCGGCGACGACCTCCACCGGCTCTCCAGAGGCATCCGCGCAAAGGAAGTTGGGACCAGCGGCCGCGACCAGGTCCGTTTCCACACCCGCGGCCAGGCCCCTGTCCACGCCTGCGACCAAGCCCGTGTCCACGCCCGGGACCAAGTCCGTTTCCACACCCGCGCCCGGGTCCGTTTCCACACCCGCGCCCGGGCCCGTGGCGACACCCGCGGCCAGGCCCGTGTCCAATCCCGCCGGCTCCCCGATCAGCGCCACGTGAAACACCCCGCCCGCCGATCCGCGCACCACTTTCGGATTCCAGGGATCAACCGTCCCCGCGCCGACCACCACTCCATCCAGACCGAACGCCCACGCGGAGCGGATCAGCGTCCCCAGGTTGCCGGGGATCTGTACGCCGCGGGCCATCAGAAACCGGCCCCGCTCCAGCGACCGCGTCGCGAGCGGCGGCGGCCTCACGCACGCGACGGCGGCCCGGGGCGCCTCCGTGCTGCACAACGCCCGCACCTCCGCGTCCGCCGCGATCCCCACCTCCGCCCCGCGCTCCCGCCCGCCCGTGACGATCGCCATCCCGCGCTCCCCGCCACAGAACTCCTCCCCCACCAACACCCATCGCACCTCCACCCCCGACCTCAGCGCCTCCAGGATCACGCTCGGCCCCTCCACCAGCGCCAGTCCTTCGCGCTCGCGCCCCCGCCGCGACGCCAGCCGCCTGGCCAGCCTCTGCCTGGATTTGCTGATCGGGCTCACTTAGTCTCCCTCGATACCCCTCGGCAGTCTGCGGAACGATCGTGCGCCGGAACATGCCCGCCGTGTTCGCCCGGCGGTGCAAGCGGGCCGGAACACTCCGCGCGAGCGTCCACACTGTAAGGACAACATTACAAAATGTCAGGTTCACCATACCATGGCCGAGTGGAACGCCGCCCGGGAAGCCGAGCCGGAACCCGGGCGGGAAACCGTCCTCCGGTCGCGCTCACCATCGCCGGCAGCGACAGCGGCGGCGGCGCGGGCATCCAGGCGGACCTCAAGACCTTTCACCAGTGGGGCGTCTTCGGCACCTCCGCGCTGACCGCCGTGACGGCGCAGAACACCCTGGGCGTGCAGGCGATCCACCCCGTGCCGCCCGCCACCATCGCCGCCCAGATCCGCAGCGTGGCCGACGACCTGCCCCCCGCTGCGGTCAAGTCGGGCATGCTGGCGACCGCCCATATCGTGCGCACGGTCGCCGACGCCATTCGCAGCCACCGCCTCCGCAACTACGTCCTCGATCCGGTGATGGTGGCCACCAGCGGCGACACCCTGCTCGAGCGCGACGCGGTCGCGGCGGTGCGAGACGCCCTTCTCCCCCTGGCCACCATCGCGACCCCCAACTGGCCCGAGGCCGTCCTCCTAACCGGGGTCACGGAGGCGACTCCGCGCGGAATGGCGAGGGCTGCGCGCGCCATCGTGGACGCGGGCGCGGAGGCAGTGCTCGTCAAGGGCGGCCATCTGGGCGGCGACGAGGTGGTCGATCTCTTCCGGGACGGCGAATCCGAACGCCTCTTCCGGGGCCCCAGGATCCGGACGCGCCACACGCACGGCACCGGGTGCACGCTCAGCGCCGCCATCGCCGCCGGGCTGGCACTCGGCACGCCCTTGCCGGAAGCGGTGGAAGCGGCGGTGGCCTGGCTGCGGAAGGCGATCGCGGGCGCGCCCGGGCTGGGCTCGGGTCACGGACCGCTGGATCACTTCGTGGACGTGCCGCGCCCCTGACGAACGCGGCTCGCTTGAGCGCGCGAATCCCACCCGCCCATCACCCCACTCGGTCGACCGCGTTCCAGAGATGAAGCGGCCATCGGAATCCACCAGGACGGTCCGCCCGGGGTCCGGACGCGCCCCGTCGCCCACCGCTATGTTCGCGGCCCCACCCCCCCCACCACCCCCTCCACCACCCTCCCCAGCCCCTCCCCCGCCGCCTCACCCCACGCCATCACCTCCTCATGATCCACGGCGTCCAGCCCCAGCCCGGCGGCCCTGTTGGTCACGGCCGAGATGGCGAGCACGCGCTGCCCCCCCGCCCGCGCCGCGAGCACTTCCGGCACCGTGGACATGCCCACCACGTCGGCCCCGGCCGCCCTCAGCGCCAGCACTTCGGCCGGCGTCTCGAAGTTCGGCCCGCCGACCCAGCCGTACACCCCGCGCGGCAGCGCAGTCCCGGCCTCCAGCGCCACCCTCTCGGCGAGCGCCATCAGCTCCGGATCGTAGGGGCGGCTCATGTCCGGGAAGCGCACCTCGCCTGGCACCACCGGCCCCGCCAGCGGAGCCTGGAAGCTCAGGTTGATGTGGTCGTCCACCAGCATGAGCGAACCCGGAACGAGGTCCGGGCGTATTCCACCGCTGGCGTTCGTGACGATGAGCACCTCGGCGCCCAACTCCCGTCCCACCCGCACCGGCGCAGCCACGACCTCCGCACCGAATCCCTCGTAGAAGTGAAAGCGGCCCGACTGAACCAGCACCGGCGTCCCCGCGATCCGCCCGACCAGAAAACACCCCTCGTGGCCAGCGACGGAAGTCCTCGGAAAGCCCGGCAGTTGGCTGAAGTGGACGCGGACCGCACCCTCCACCCGCTCCGCCAGCCCCCCGAGCCCCGAGCCCAGGACGATGTGCACCCGCGGCCGCGTTCCTCCCCGCTCCCGCACGATCCGCGCGCACTCCCCGATCGGCGGCCCGGAGGCCTCGGCCCGATCAGCCATCGCCCCGCCCGCGGTCCCAGCCTCCGCGCCTGCGCCAGCGGCCGGTCACCGTACAGCCGCCGGACGAACGCCCCGGCCGCGCCGCCACACCCGCGCTGACCGCCCCCTCAAATCAGCACGCCCGCGATCGCGGCGGTCATGAAGGCGGCGATCGAGCCGCCGATCATCGCGCGCAGCCCCAGCTGGGCCAGGTCGCGGCGGCGGCGGGGCGCGATCCCCCCGATCCCCCCGATCTGGATCGCGATCGACGCGAAGTTGGCGAACCCCGACAGCGCGTAGGCCGCGATCGCCGCCGACCGCTCGGAGAGCCCCGGCCCGCTCATCATCTCGGCGAGCCCCAGGTAGGCCACGAACTCCGTCGCGACCGTCTTCAGCCCCATCAGCGAACCGACCTGGGGCGCCTCCGCCCAGGGAACGCCCATCACCCACGCCACCGGCGCGAGCACCCACCCGAGGATCCACTCCAGCGATATCCACTCCGCTCCGAACAGTCCGCCGAACCACCCCAGAATCCCGTTCAGCAGCGCGATCATCGCCAGGAAGGCCAGGAGCATCCCGCCCACGTTCAGCGCCAGCTTCATCCCCTCTCCCGCCCCGCGGGCCGCCGCCTCGATCACGTTCACGTCGGGCTTCTCGAGCTGCGTTTGCAGCTTCCCTGCGGTGGCCGGCTTCTCCTCCTCCGGGAGCATCAGCTTGGCAACCAGCATCGCCGCCGGCGCCGACATGACGGAAGCCGCCATCAGGTGGCCCGCGATTTCGGGAAAGACCCCCGCCAGCATCCCCACGTACGCGGCCATCACCCCACCCGCAACGGTGGCGAACCCGCCCGTCATCACCGTCATCAGCTCCGACCGGGTCATCCCGTCCACGAAGGGCTTCACCAGCAGCGGCGCCTCGGTCTGCCCGATGAAGATGTTTCCCGCGACGGCGAGCGTCTCCGCCCCGCTGGTCCCCATGGTGCGCTGCATCACCCACGCGATCCCGCCGACCACCTTCTGCATGACGCCGAGGTGGTAGAGCAGCGTCATCAGCGAGGCGAAGAAGATGATGGTGGGAAGCACGTTGAAGGCGACGAACGCACCGGTTCGCGCCACCTGCTGGCCCTCGGCGACGAAGCCGCCGTTGCCGGGGTCGCCGATCCCGACCGGGACATTGTTCCAGACGAGGTCGCCGAAGAGGAACTGCGCGCCCTCCAGCGTGTAGCCGACCACCGCCAGAACCGCCCGGTTCGCGGCGTCGAAAACGGTCGCGCCCGCCGGCGTGCGCAGGATGATGAGCGCGAAGATCAGCTGCAGCAGCAACCCCCAGATCACCACCCGCCATGGAATGCGGTGCCGGTTGGAGCTCAGCGCCCAGGCGGCGGCGGCGAGCACGCCGACCCCGAGGAAGCCGCGCAGCCGGGAGGCAAGATCGCCCGCAGCCTGGACGGCGCCCTCGGCCAAGACGGCCGGAGCAGTGCCGCCGGATGCCGCCGAAGCCGCATCGAGGAGCGCCGCCGCAGCCGGATCGACGAATGAGATCATGGGACCACCTGTGGGCTGGCCGGGCTTCGGACGGACGGAATGGAGTGCGAAAAATCGCCCGTAGAATAAGTCGCGGCGCCCGCCGTGGCCAATCCGGGAAGCCGCACGCAAGCCGGGAGGCCTGGAGGGATGTCAGCGTTCCGGTTCCCGCTATCGCCGCAGCCGAACCGCCTCGACAAGCCCCGTCGCCGTCCTCGCTTCCAGCCCTTCCGCGTTGCCGAGCACCGCTGGCAGCGGTCCCTCCCAGTCCCGCAGAATCGCGCGGATGCGCCCGGTTCCCGGTTCCGTCACGATCGTGATGGAGCGCCGGTCGTCGTCATCGACCGTCACGGCGCCTTCCGGCCCGGTGAGAGTGATGCGTTCGAGCGAGTCGGCCCAGTGCTCCTCGATCGGGAGCGCGAAAAAGAAGTGCTTGTTGCCGTATGGGTCCTCACCGGGGACGAAGGACAGTGAGAACTCCACCTCGCCGGCCGCGCCCACCCCTTCGAGCCGGTAGGGGCCGGCACGATCCGGCAACTTCGCGCTCATGAACATCGAGTGCAGCGGCTCGATCCTCAACTCGCCGTCGCGAACGCCACCCGACAACACGAGAGTTTCGACTCTCGCCCCGCCGGCCAGATCACCGGAGGCCGCGCCCCGCCCCTCCTTCTCCTCACGCACCCGGATGACCTTCTTGAAGTGGTAGTCGCTGAGCCAGCCCCGGTCGTAGCAGTATCCCATGATGTCGCGCCGGCGAATGGGGTGCAGGGCGGATCCGTCCCGGAAGTCGTAACCCCACACGCCGATGTTCCCGATCTCGTACGGGAAATCGGGGTCCGCGCCGGGCGCGCCGCCGCACGGTGCATGGCGGAGATCGAAATTGTGCCCCACCTCGTGGGCGAGCTCCGTGCCCCAGGGCTTGCCCAGGCTCAGCCAGCCGTTGAGCCACGCGAGTCCCCGCACGTACCCGTCGTGGCTGTCCACCACGCCGTACCAGTAGCCCGTGGCCGCCTCGGCATTGTACACCTTCTCGATTTCGATGAGCAGGGACCACTCGCCCGCGACGGGATCGATCGAGGTAATGTGCGGGTCGCGGGTCGTCGCACTGAATTCCGAGACCGGGAACGAATGTCTGAACAGGCTCACCTGCGGGCTGTCGGCAGTGATTCCGCGGGCCCAGTCCAGGACCGACGAATCCGGGTCCTCGGCATACAGGATCGGTACCACGGTCAGTTCCAGCGGCGGCGTATCGACCACTTCGAGCGAATACCGGCCGTCCTGCGGGAAGCGTGTCTCGCTGCCTGCGACGAGCGGCAGCGTCCCGGCGGAATCGACCACCAACACCATGTCGGTGCTGTCGGCGATCACGTCGGCCGGAATCACCGCCTGGAACGATCTCAAGAGGTCGCCCTCGTACGGGGACGTGGGCATCCGGTTGTCGGCGGCGGTCAGCACCGCCCGGTGGATCCGTTCGCGGCCGCGCGTAAAGGTCGCGACGACTTCGGGATCGAAGAACGCGTTCTCGCGGTCGGCCACAACGAACACCCGCAACAGCGCATCCCGGCCGGCCAGAAGCGGAACGTCGCCGTCCGGTCGCTGGATGGCCTGGGTGAGGTACACGACCGGCAGTGACACCCGGACCGAATCGGCCCCCCCGCAGATGTCCCCCTCCGCCACGTCGAGACCTCTGAGCCAGTCCCGGAAGGTGCGCGACGGAGGGGCGCAGAGGCCGGTGCTGTCATACTGCAGGACCTTCAGGCCGGAAAGGTCGGTGATCGCGGCGGGAATCGGGCCCTCCATCTGCGTATTGCCGCGGATCCTGATCGTGTCGAGCGAGGTCAGGGAGGCGAGCTCGGCGGGAATCCCCCCGGTGAGGGAGTTGTCGCCGAGGTCCAGGGTTCGCAGCTCCCTCAGGTTGGTGATCTCGGCGGGCAGCGGTCCGGCCAGGCCGTTGCCGGACAGAACGAGCCGCTGCACCAGCGAGTCTCCCACGGTCACGCCGTGCCAGCTGCCCACCGTGGAGTCGCTGCCCCATCCGGTGCCATCGGTCCAGGAATCGCCGCCGGTCAGGGCGAACAACTCGGAGAGTGCCAGACGTTCGATCTCGGCCGCGCCGCATTCGGGCCCCCGGCCTCGGGCCCCGGGGATGGTGTCGACGACGAAGCCCTCCAGCCAGTTTCGGAACCGGGCGTCGAGATGCGGACACAGCGATGTCGAATCGACACGGAGCTCCGCGAGGCTCGTGAGATCCATGAGACTTCTGGGCAGCAGTCCCGCAAGTCGGGAATTGTGATCCAGACGGAGGACTTCGAGCCGCAGCAGGTCGCCGATCCCGGACGGGACAGACCCGGAGAGCGCGTTATCGTCAAGCACCAGGTGAGTGAGACGCCGGAGTTCCGTCAGTTTCGGCGGGATCGCCCCGCTCACGCTGTTGCTCGACAGATCGAGGCGCCGGAGCCTGTCGAGCATCCCGAGTTGTTCCGGAAGTTCCATGCTGAGCCGGTTGCCCGCGAGGTTCAGCTCCTCGAGCGCGTTCAGCTGCCCCAGTGCGGACGGAATCGCGCCGGTGAGGCCGTTCTCCGAGAGATCGAGCCACCTGAGCCGGGAAAGGCCCCCGAACTCCGCGGGGATGTTCCCGCTGAACCCGTTGTCGGCAAGGACCAGTTCCAGGAGCGCCTCCAGCTCCGCCAGTGCGGGCGGAATCGCGCCGGTGAGGCCGTTCCCCGAGAGATCGAGCCGCCTGAGCCGGGATAGCGTCCCCAGTTCCGCAGGAATGCCCGTGCTCAGGCTGTTGTCGGCCAGGCGCAGGACCTCGAGCGTCGCCAGCTGCCCCAGGGCGGCCGGTATCGCGCCGGTGAAGTCGTTTCCGGCGAGATCGAGTCCCTGGAGCGCGTCGAGCGTCCCGAGTTCCGCCGGAATGGCGCCGGACAGCTCGTTGTCGGCCAGGTTCAGGATTTCCAGATCGGCCAGATCGGCCAGTTCGGCGGGGACCGCGCCGGAGAGTTCGTTGTTGTTCAGCCACAGCCCCGTCAGGTCCCCGAGGCTGCCGAGTTCGGGCGGAACTAGATCCCATGTGTCCAGTACGTTCCACGGGCATCCGCTAGTAGTGTTGCAAGACGCTATTGGACAGTAGGTTACGTGGACACGGCCACCGGACATCGTCCCTTGAAGTCCAGCGTGTTCCTGTGTATTCTTCCCTGTGTAGTGATTTAGCATGTGATACACAACGGGAAGGAGCACCCATGACGAAGCGACCCAGGACACTCACCGCCGCGTTCGTGCGGACGGTGGGCCGAACCGGCGTATACGGCGACGGACGGGGCGGGCGCGGGCTCAGCCTCCGGGTGTACCGGACGGTCGACGGACGGATCACCAAGACGTGGCGGCAGCGCGTCAGGATCGGCGGGCGGCTGACCTCGCTCGGGCTCGGCCCATACCCCGAGGTGACGCTCGCCGAGGCTCGCCGGAAAGCGCTGGACAACAGCCGCATGGTCCGGCAGGGCCGGGACCCGCGCGGGCGTGGCGTCCCGACGTTCGCCAAGGCCGCCCGGCGGACCATCGAGCTTCACCGCGACTCGTGGAAGGGAGGCAGCCCTCTCCCCCAGCAATGGGAATCGACGTTCCGGCTCCACGCCGCGCCGCTCATGGACAAGCCGGTGGACCGGATCACGAGCGCGGACGTGCTCGGGTGCCTCTCGCCGATCTGGAGCACCATGCCCACGGCCGCGCGGAAAGCCAAGCACCGGATCGCCGCCGTCTTCCGCTGGTCCATTGGGAAGAACTACCGCCGTGACAATCCGGTGGACCGGGCGGTCGCGGCGCTGCCGAAGCAGAATGGCAACGCCGGGGGGCACCACCGCGCGTTGCCGCACGGCGAGATCGCGGCGGCGCTCCGGGCGATCCGCCGGGTGGGGAACGGAAGCCCGGCGGCGTTGTGCGTCGAACTGATCGCGCTGACGGCGGTTCGTCCCGGCGAGGCACGCGGCGCGCGCTGGGACGAGATCGACATGGCTGCGGCCCGGTGGACGATTCCGGCGTCGAGGATGAAGGCGGGCCGCGAGTTCACCGTCCCGCTCGGCACGGGTGCGCTGGACGTGCTGGAGAGGGCGCGCAAGCTGTCGGACGGATCGCCGCTGGTGTTCCCGTCCCGGACCGGGAGGATGCTTGCGCCGAAGACGGTGTCGAGCGTGCTCCGGCTCGCCGGCGTGGACTCGACGCTGCACGGATTCCGGTCGAGCGCGCGGTCGTGGATGGCCGAGTCCGGTGTCCCGGCCGAGGTCGCGGAGGCCTGCCTCGCACACGTTCCGAAGAGCAAGGTCGTTCAGGCGTATCAGCGCTCCGACCTGCTGGAGAGGCGCGCCGAGGTTCTCGAGGCGTGGGGCGGCTACGTCACGCAGGGATAGGCCGCCGGCTCCGCGAAGGGCTTCTTTCCGGGCGATCCGGGGGCATTTCGGGTTATTTGCGGGCCGTGGAATCGCCTCAGATCGACGACCTCCGGTCTCCGAGGGGTACGGGCAGGGTGGAAAGCGACCATCCACGGCGGGAAACCGGGCCGGATCGGCCTACCCGGGACGTGCCTGCACCACTGCACACGAACTCGTTCCCAGCGCCGAGCGGGGGTGTCTTGCCGCGCCGCTGGCGGAGATCGCCCGCGAGTCCGGGACGTTATGACACAACATGATACCCTATAAGGGTTTAGGTAATTCCCAAGGGCTTGACTCGCGTGCGGCTGGCCTTTCAGCGTTCGGGCATGATGACGCTGGAGAATCAGTTCATTTCGCGGGTGAGCGCGTTTCTCGGACGCTCGGGGCTGAGCCCGACCGCGTTCGGTCAAAAGGCCGTGGGCGACCCGAACCTGATGCGTCAGATCGGTCGGGGGCGCTCGCCGTCACTGAGGACGGCGGATCGGATTCTGGCGTTCATCTCGGAGCACGACGGCGAGCGCCGCCGCGCGCGGGATCCACCGTCCACAACAGCGACACCGGAGACCGACCTGAAAGCTGCGAGCAACGAGGAGGAGCAGGACCATGACCGAGAACCCGAGAGAACAGAGGATGAAACCGCCGATCCGCATCCTGCGGCTGCCGGAGGTGCTGAAGCGCACCGGCCTGTCGCGGAGCACGATCTATGTGCGGCTTGCCGAAGGGCGCTTCCCCCAGCCGGTTCGGCTGGGCGACCGCGCCGTGGGCTGGATCGAGGCCGAGATCGACGAGTGGGTCCGCGAGCGCATCGCCGAGAGCCGTTTCGGCGGCGGTCCGGCCGGTGAGCGCGTCGAGGCCGCGCTCGGGATCGGCGAGGCTCGTCACGGGGCGTCGGAAGGCCGCCCGGTTCGATGACGCGGAGCGCTCAAGACCGGCGCACCCGGGGGCTGGCTGACGGCCTTAAGGTCCGTAAGCCAGCCGACTCCGTGTTGAACACGGAGGCTGGCGAGGGGATGCTGCGCCCCCCTTCGAACCCCCGGCCTTTCGCGCCGCTGAACGATCAGCGGACGCGCGGGGGCGAGGCCCCCGAACCCCGTCGCCGGTGCGCTCATGGCTGAGCATCGCACCGTGATGGTCGCCGCGCGCGTCACGCCCGCCGAGCACGCGGCCTGGCGGGAGAAGGCGGCTGCGGCGGGCGTGTCTCCCTCCGTCCTGCTGCGCGAGGCGATGGCGCGGACGCATACGTGGACCGCTTCGGCGCGGTCCGTCGAGCGCGAGCGCACCCGCCAGATCGCGCGCATCGGAAACAACCTGAACCAGCTTGCGCGCTGGGCGAACACACACGCCTCCGCGGCCGAGGCCTTCTCGGTGATCGCGCACCTCGTGTCGTTCGAGCGCTCGCTGCTCGCCGTGGCCCGCATCGACGAGGATGCCGCCGATGCTCGTTAAGTTCCTATCCCACGGGACAGGCTCGGCCCGGGCGGCGGCCGGGTATCTCGTCGGCGAGTTGGACGCCGAGGGACGGGCGCGCGAGGGCGTCGAAGTGTGGCGCGGGAATCCGGACATGGTGGCCACCGTGGCCGACTCGCTCGACTTCGAGCGGAAATACAGGTCGGCCGTGATCGCGTGGGCGCCGGAGGACCGGCCCACCGATGAGCAGATCGAAGCGGTTCTCGACGAGTTTGAGAAGACGGCGTGGGCTGGGCTGGAGCCGGACCGCTACGCGTGGACGGCGGTCCTGCACCGCGAGAGCGGCGGCGGCGTCCACGTACACATTCTGGCCGCGCAGTGCGACCTCCAGACGGGCCGCAGCCTGAACATCGCACCACCCGGCTGGCAGCGGACCTTCGATCCGCTGCGCGACGCCTTCAACCACGAACACGGCTGGAGCCGCCCGGACGACCCGGAGCGCGCGAGGGCGCAGCGGCCGGGCCATGTGGCCTACATCGAGGCGTCGAAGCTGCGGGCCGGGCTCGAACACGAGGCTGATCCGCGCACGCTGATCCGCGACTACCTGGTGCAGCGCGTCGAGCACGGCGCGGTCAAGGGCCGCGCCGACGTGGTCTCCGCGCTGGAGGACGTGGGGCTGGACGTGCCGCGCCAAGGCAAGGACTACATCACCGCCCGCGATCCCGACAGCGGGAAGCGGTGGCGGCTGAAGGGAGAACTGTATGAGCGAGACTTCGAGCCCGGGCGACTTGACCTCCCGGCTGAGGAGCCGGCTGGAGGCCGACCGGCAACGGATCGAGGACGCAGCCGCGCACGAGCTCGCGCGGCTTGGAGAGAGCTTGAGCGCCGTCGCAAGCGACGCGCTGCGTTCCATCGAGGCCGATACGGAGAAGGCGACCGCGCGGATGCGCGAGTTGCTGATGAAGGCCTGGCTCCGACCGCTGGTGGTCGGCATGAGCCTCTTCCTCGGTATC
>JAJEBR010000113.1 GCA_022822445.1 Gemmatimonadota bacterium
ACGCTGGGGGGGCTGTTTGACATCTACGGTGAGGAGGTGACGCCCACGAAGGGCGAGCACACCCGGCAGCACGACCGGACCACGATGGCGATGTTCCTCCGCTTCTTCGGACGGAACCGCGACCCGGCCACCCTGTCCCAAAGGGATTGGGACCGCTTCATCCGGGTGCGGCGGTCGGGCCGCGTCGGACCGAGCGGCAGGCCCGTGTCGGACCGAACGGTCGAGTACGATCTGAAGCTCCTGATCGCCGTCCTGAATTGGGCGGCGAAGTCCCGGGACGAGCGGGGCCGCTTGTTGCTCGACCGGAATCCGTTGCGCGGGCTCAGGACGCCCACGGAGAAGAATCCGACCCGCATAGTCCTCACCGAGGACGAGTACCGGAAGCTCCTGAAGGTGTCGCGCCGGGTGGACTGGCGGTTCCGCGTTGCGCTCGTGCTCGCGCACGAGACCGGCCACCGGATCGGCGCGATTCGCCAGCTGCGGTGGATCGACATCGACTTCCAGGGTGGGACGATCCGTTGGCGAGCCGAACACGACAAGTCGGGCTACGAGCACGTTACGCCCGTCACGGGCCAAGCCCTCGACGTGTTGCAGGAGGTACGGGCGTTGAACCCCGCAACCGCGGAGGCTCCGGTGCTGCCCGCGCCCAGGAATCCACTGGCGGTTGTGGGTGCCGCCCGGTTGCACGCTTGGTGGCAGAAGGCCCAGATTCTTGCGGGACTGGAGCCGAAGCCCGGCAGGGGCTGGCACTCGCTGCGGCGGAAGTTTGCTTCCGACCTGATGGACCAGCCGCTGAAGGTGCTTTGCCAACTCGGCGGTTGGAAGACGGCCAAGACGGTGCTTCGGTGCTATCAGCGGGCCGACGAGGGACAGCTTCGGAAGGCTCTGGAAGACCGCCGACGGGCTCGCGGCTGAATTCGAGAATGGCGGGAGTCAAACGGCGGGTATCCGGGCTGTCGAACACGCAAATGCATTCACCGCAAGAAGATGCGAATCCACACGGACATGTCAGCCCGGCGCCTCACCGCTCTCGGTAGTCGCGTTTTGACCTCGCTGAAAAGAATGGTGACGTTTCATCGGAACCCTGGAACGACCCACAGACCGAAGGAGACAAATCATGTATTCGAGGATCAAGGTTCTGTCGCTGGTGTTCACGGCGTCGATCGCATTTGCCGCCCCTGCCGTCGGCCAGAACGGGTGGTACATCGGGACGGACATCGGCCCTTCGCTGGTGCCGGAGGTCGGGTTGTTCGTGTCGGACAATGACTGGAGCACCAAGTGCGATCTGATCAACAATCCTGACCAGATCGAGACCAACGGTGCCTGCACGACGCAACCTCCGCGGGCCGAGTGGGAGAATGAGGTGGGAGGGGGTACGGGAACACTCGGCGGGCTGGCGATCGGCTACCGGGTCGCGTGGTTCCGGGTCGAAGCCGAGTACTTCCACCGGACTGCGACGTACGGCGACCCCACGCCGGTGCGGATCGGCGATGTCGTGACCCTGGAAAAGGCCGACCAGGAACTCGAGGCGGTGGAGAGCCGCATCGACGGTCTGATCGGGCACGGGCTCTTCGCGAACGCCTACGCGGAGCTGGCGGTGGGCTCCGACTACGCGGCCTACGTGGGTGTCGGCGCAGGGATGACCGCGGTCTCGGTGGACTACTTCAACCGCTGGAAGCGCAACGACGACCCGAGCCGGATCGACACCTTCGACGATCCCGCGATGAAGGCCCGAATCGCGGGCACCACGACCATCGGAGCGGGGCGCAAGTCGGATGTCGCGTTCGGCTACCAGGGGCTTGTCGGGCTCGACCGCACGCTGAGCGAGTCGCTCAAGGTCGGGATCAAGCTCCGGTGGACCATGCTGGGCGAATTCGCGGACGAGGACGAGTACGTTCAGCTGCGCAGCCACGAGTCGAGCGTGGGCCGTGGGGAGCGGATCGTCTACCGGGTGGTGACCGACGACCTGTCGGCTTTCGGCGTCACGCTGAGTCTGAAGTACGGGTTCTGAGTTTCCGGGAGGCTACCCCGGCAACTCGACCGCGTAGACCTCGATGAACTCTTCGCCCATTTCGCTCGTGCGCAGGACGGCGATGCGGTCTGCGGCCACGTCGAGCAGTTCGTGGCTGGCGCTGGGGATGGAGGTCTCGAGTTCGAGTGCGGCCCATCCGGTGATTCCGCCCTCTCTGACCTTCAGCAGCTCAGCACGATAGACCGGAAGGCTGAGCCTCCCGACCGGGATGCCGTCGGGCCCGAGAAACGTCCAACTGCGCTCCACGTCGTCGAGTCGGGGATAGCCTCCGAGCCAGATCCCGCCATCGGCATCCACCTTCAGCGCGCCGATGGCAGGATAGGTGTCGCGCACGCCCGCCTGCTCCAGGTCAGGGCGAAAGGATGATCGCACGTCTTCCGGGTAGACTTCGAGATAGAGTTCGGTCCAGGCTTCCTTTTCCTCGGAGGTGACTTCCGGGGTCGCGAATCCTCCCCGGATGCGGGTCCGCGGTGCCGAGGCTTCGTACAGCGTTACATCCACCGAATCGGTCGTGGCCAGAACCGCGTGCGTCCCGCGTCCCGCGTAGAGCGTGGTGGCGCCGAATCCGACCGGGAACATCCTGTCGGGCGTGACGCGGCGCTCCTTCCCGGCCCACCGGCCAAGCGTATCCACCACCTCGCCGGCCTGGTCGAAGACCGCCAGAAAGAGTGGGCCCCGCTGAAACCCGAGGGGCCGGAAGGGACGCGTCTCGAGCACGGCGACAAACCCTCCGTCCGCCAGGTGAACCAGCGGGACATGGGCCTCGTTCAACTGGACGCGCTGAACCCCCGTCACGCTTCCCTGTGTGTTCAGGAAGGTGAAGCGCTGCAGACGGTCGTCGAACACGGCGAGATTGCCGTCTGCGCCGACCCCGATCCCGGCCATGTTGACATACTCTCCCGGCCCCTCGCCCTCCCGGCCTGCCCGCTCACGCACGCTCCCCTGGTGATCGAGAAAGAGGACCTCGGACGACCCCCTGTCCGCGACGGCGAGCGAGGAATCGGGAAGGAAGACAGCGCCCACCACGTGGTAGAGCTCGACATCCGGGGCGGTGGAATAGAGCAGCCGCATGCTCAGTTCGGGAAGATCGAGGGTAGCCAGATCGGGAATGTGCACGATCTCCACCCCGGCGGAGTCGGTGGCCGATACGGTCGCCGAAGCCGTCGCGGTGTCGGAGCGGCCCGGCCCTTCGGCTGCCTCCCCGCACCCGAGTGCCGCAATGCTCAGGGTCGCGAGTATCAGGCGTGCGGTCGGTTGCATCGGGTCCTCCTCCGAGCCTCGGTTCAGCTGGCGAGCACCTGTGGGGCGACGGACTTCGGGCGCGGCGCGCTGAACTCGATGATGACCCTGTACGTCGTCAGGAATGGCGCGGGTTTCATTTTCATGGTAGCCGACGCCTCACCGCTCGCTAAAGCCGTCCCGGCGTATCCGATACCCCTCCACTCTTTCCACGCCCAGTTCGTCCCGCCGGACCGTAAGGAAGAAGTCCGGGCCGATCCAGCAGGGAGACCCGTGAGGCATGCAGGGCAGGAAATCCGGAGGTGCGCCGGGTATGATGCCCAGCCAGCGCCCCTCCGGGCTGAAGACGCTCCACTGATCCGGCATTCCGGACTCCGACGCAGACCATTCCCTGACCCACAGGTAGCCTTCGGTGTCCACGACGAGCGCACCGACAGGCGGGTAGGATTCCCGCACGGGCTGCATCTCCAGGATCCTCGGGTCATCTCCTTCCCCGGCGGCCTGCAGCCATGCCTGGCGCGATCGGTCGGTAAGGGGGACGGGGTCCGTGGTGCGGCGGATGATCCGGAGCAGGGTGCCGTCCGGGGCGAACTGGCGGATCTCGTTCCGGTCCCCCTGGCTGACGTAGATGACGAGTGGGTCTCCGCCACCCGCGACGTGAGAGTCGAGGACGTAGTAATAGGGGAAGGGCGGTGCATCGATGCCGGGTCCGGGATACCACATCTCTTGGAGGGGCCAGGCACCCAGATGGTGGGTTGCGTAGCTCGAGTCCACCCGCAGGAAGTCGGTGGGCGAGCCCCTGTAGACGCTGCCGGGAGTGGGCCGAAAGTCGGGATCCCCCCTCCCTGCCCGTACTACGAAGGAGCCGTCCGGCATCGGATGCCGGGGCGATTCGGCGGTGCCCCCGGTGCGTTCGATGATGAGGCCGAGATCGAGCGAGCGCTGCTTCAGGAGGTTGCCTTCCGGGTCGAAATACGCGACCGGGTTGAACCACATATCCCAGACCGCGAGAGTGTCGGGCGGCAGGTATTGCAGGTAATCAGGGCGGGTGAATTCGCCGGGACCCTGGCCCCGGCGGCCGATCGTCCTGACCAGCTGCCCCGAGGGCGTGAAGATCGCAAGCTGCCGGTTTCCCGTTGACAGGACTGCCACCCGGCCGTCGTCAAGGCGGGCGAGTCCGTAAACCTGCCAGACCAGATGGCTGGAGTCGCCGACGGCTGCGGACGGGTCCTGCTGGCCACCAATGACGATCTCCGGTTCGGAATCGATGGTCCAGAAACCGCCCGGCGACCGTTCCGGCGCGTGATTCTCGACGATCTCGATCCCGGCGGAATCCCATCTGACGACGCCGATATCGTCGGGTTGCGAAGCGGGCTGTTCACACGCTGACGCCAGGTGGGCGGCCAGCACGGCGGTGATGAGCTCGACGGGCCGGGCTCGTGCCACGCCTACCTCCGCCACTCCCCGCGGAACACCCGCCCGAACCGGTCCGTCGCCTCGACCACGACCTCGCGCTCTTCGCCCGTGAGCGCCGCGCGGAACAGGTGATCCACGGGCACCGGCTCCACCCAGTCGCGGCGTTCCGGCAGATCGGGTCCGGAGTGCAGCTCCACGCTCAGCGGGTCGAGGCCCCGGCGGCGCTCCATCCGGCCGCGCGGCTCGCCGTCCGCGAACCAGCGAACCGTCCACTCCGGGTCCCAGTTCCAGATGTTGGCGAGTACCTCGCCGGGGGCCGATGGATCCGGGCCCGTGCGGTGCAGGCGCATCTGATGGTCGGGATCGTGGCCGGTCGCCTTGTAGCGCCAGCTCACCTGCTCGCCGCGGATGGTGTAGACGCAGTAGCCGTTGGGCGTGCCGTCGTGACAGATCGGGCCGCTCCACCAGGCGCCGCAGACGGCTCCGGTGACGTGCTCGTGCGTTCCCTGCTCGAAGACGTGCTCGCACTCGTGGGTGTGGCCCGTCAGGATGTGGGCGTCGAAGGGCTCGAGGAGACGGTAGAGCGCCTCGCGGTTCGTGATCGCGAGCCGGGTGCTCGGGGACTCCTCGCCGAGGCGCAGGTGCTGGCTGCCGAGGGCGGGGATGTGAGTGGCCACGATCACCGGCGAGCCGCTTTCAACCCGGGCAAGATCCTGCTCCAGCCAGCGCAGGGTGTCGGCGTCGAGGTAGCCAAGGTACCCCCGTCCGTACCAGAAGACGTCGTCGAGCACGACGTAGTGCACCGCGCCCCGGTTGAACGAGTAGTTTCCGGGCCCGAAGTGGCTGGCGAAGGTCTCGATCGACCCGTGGTCGGTGGGGCTGGCCATGTCCAGGTCGTGATTGCCGACGACCTGGAAGAAGGGGATCCCGATCTCTCCCACCCCGCGTTCGTAGTCGGGGTAGAACTGGAGGTTGTCGAACATGATGTCGCCGCAGGAGATCCCGAACGCGTGCTCGTCGCCGAGCGACCGCACGGTGCCGCGCAGATCGGGCACGGACTGCGATAGGAACCAGCCCACCTCGGTTGCGTCCTGCGTCTGGATGTCTCCCAGGAGGAGGAGCGTGTGGTCGTCGTGGGGGACCGGATCGGGTTCGAGTTCGAAGACGGCCGACTGCTCGCTGCGACGGGTCAGAGGCCGGTAGAAGCGGGCGGTCCCGGTGCCGTTGAGCGGGATCCGGTAGCCCGACGGCAGCGTGATCCGGACGAACCCCTGTTCGGGGACGGTGACCAGCTCGAAAGTGCCGTCGGCCGCGGTGTCCACGACCTGGACGCCGTCCGTGACGGGGATGCGGGGGAGTCCGGTGCCGCGCGCGCGCACCACGCCCCGGACCCGGATCGGGGCGGAGTGGGGTGTTGTGCCATGGCGCGTCCCGGGCCGCGACGGATGTGCACGGAGGTCGAGCGGCGCGTAGGGATCTGCGAGAATGCGCTCCGGGGCGATGATCGCGCCCGTCAGCGCGGCGGCCCCGGCCCGGAGGAACGCGCGGCGGGAGGTCGGGTGGGGGATCACGGATGGCGCTCGGCTGCGCTTTCCGGGAGCGATGGTCACGTGCCACCTCCATCGGGGTTGCGGGCTGATCCCGGTTTGGAAGGATCGTCGGGGTGCCGAGCGTCAACCTATCGCTCGGGCGACGCCCCCACAAAGCCGTCTATCCGCGCCAGACTCGGCCCTGCGATGTGCCGCCCGGTCTCGCGGGGCACGGGGCGGCTGTTTCGATTCCCGGGACCTCCTGGCCACCAGCTGGGTATCCGACTGAAGGAAGTTGGACGTAATCTGTCACCCATCCTGTCTGCTCTATCGCCAAGGGAGAACGAATGACCCGCCCCGCATCACGCTTCTGCTGCGCATCCCTTTGCGCCTTCCTGCTGGCGGCCTGCTCGGACGAGCCCGAGCCCACGGCACCGGAACCGCCACCGGTCACACCGGTCGACCCCGTCAACCCCGACCGGCAGGTGTTGATCGCCCTCTACAACGCGACGGGCGGACCGAACTGGTGGCAAAACCGCAACTGGAACACTCTTGCGAGCATAGGAACCTGGTACGGTGTCGAGACCGACTCGGACGGCCACGTCACCGAGGTGGTGTTGGATGACAACAACCTTGTGGGCACATTGCCCGTCGAACTCGGCAATTTGGCACAACTGCAAAGGCTCGTCCTGGACGAAAACGAAATCTCGGGACGAATTCCGCCCGAGTTGGGGAATCTGAGCAACCTCACCATGCTCAACCTGCGGGGAAACAGCCTGGAGGGCCCGATCCCTGCGGAACTCGGTGCTCTCACCAGGTTGGACACGCTGGACCTCTTCTTCACCGGCGTGTCCGGGGCGATCCCGCCGTCCCTCGGCAACCTGAGTTCAGTTCAGCGATTCACCGTGGGCTGGAACCAGCTGTCGGGTCCGATTCCGGCGGAGCTGGGGCGGTTGGACAACGCGACGTACATGAACTTCAGTCGCAACGAGCTGACCGGAACGATTCCCCCGGAGTTCGGCGATCTGGATTCGATCGAGTTGCTGTCGGTCTCGCGGAACAACCTGACTGGCAACATTCCGGCCGAGCTTGGCCAATTGGCGACTCTGGAACGCCTGTATCTCTACGACAACCAGTTGACCGGCCAAATCCCCCCGGCCCTGGCACAGCTGTCGCAGCTCGACCTGCTCTGGATCCATCAGAACCAGCTCGCGGGCCCCATCCCGGACGGGTTCGCCAACCTGACGGCGCTGGAGGACCTCCGCGCCCACGAGAACAGGCTGAGTGGCGTGATTCCGTCGTTTCTGGGCGGTTTCCCGCTGAGGCTTCTTTATCTGCATGACAACGCCCTGAGTGGCGGGATGCCAGCCGAGATCGGCGGGATCGGTACGCTGGAGTTGCTCACCCTCCACGGGAACCGGGAGTTGGCCGGACTGCTGCCGCGCAGTCTGCTGGGCCTCGAGTTTCTGCGGACGCTCACGTTTGAAGAAACCGGACTGTGCCCGCAGGTCGACGACGAGTTCCAGAAGTGGCTGAAGGCGGTACCGAACCTTGCCGGTGCGGAGTGTGATCCCCGGGAGCTCGAGAGATTCGCGCTGGCGGAGTTTCACGACATGACCGGCGGCGCATCCTGGGCGGTCCGCAGCGGCTGGCTCAGCGACGCGGACGTCGGCGACTGGTACGGTGTCACGTCCGAGGACGGGCACGTCGTGGAACTCAGGCTGCCCGACAACGGCCTCGCCGGCCCCCTCCCGTCGGAGATCGCCAATCTCACGCGGCTGAGGGCGCTCAATCTATCGGGGAACGATCTGTCCGGTGCGTTTCCGAACGCCGTTGCGGGACTGTCGGCGTTGACCGAGCTGCGAGTGGCCGGGAACCGCGGGCTCGAAGGCGCGCTCCCGTTCGGCCTTCGGCGGCTGGACAATCTCCGCGTGCTGGATTTCGACGGAACCGGCCTTTGTGCATCCCCGTCCACGAACTTTCAGGCATGGTTCACCGCAATCGCCGAAACTGCGGGTGCGACCTGCGACAATCCGGACCAGGTCACCGTATCGCTCGAGACGGTCTACCTCACGCAGTCGGTCCAGACTCCGTCGAGGAGGGTGCGGCTCGTGGCGAATCGGGACGCACTGCTGAGGGCGTTCGTCACTGCCGAGGAGCCGCGCGGATACTTCGAACCCGAGGTCCTGGCGGTCTTCACGGGCCCCGGCGGCCGCGAGGTTCATCGGGTGGTGATGACGCGCGACGACAACCAGATCCCGGCAGAAGCGCACGAGGGGGATGTCGAGTCGTCGTACAATGCGGTGATTCCTGCCGAGGTCCTCACCCCCGGCGTGCGAATGCTGGTGGAGGTGGACCCCGAGGGAGACCTGCCGCTGACGGCGGAAAGCCGGACGCGCTTCCCGGAAACGGGTTCGGATTCGCTGAGGGTGGTGGAAGTGCCCCCGTTGCAGCTCACCCTCGTCCCGGTCCTGGAGCAGGCGGCGCCCGACACGTCGATTCTGGCGTGGGTCCGCGGCGTCTCCGCCGAGAGTCCCCAGGCGGGACTGCTGAAGCACTCGTTCCCGCTCGCCGAGTTCAGCGTCCGTCCCCACGAACCCTTCTACACGTCGCTCGACATCACCACGACGGCCGGGCAGGTGGCACTCTTCGGAGAACTCGAGGCGTTGCGGACGGTGGAGGGCGGCACCGGCCACTACTACGGGGTCGCCGCGGATCTGGGGTCAGTGGGCGGCCGGGGTCAGCTGCCCGGTTGGGTGAGCGTCGGTGTACCGAGGACCAATACCCTGACGCACGAGGTGGGACACAATGTCTCATTGAGGCACGCGCCCTGCGGCAATCCTCCAGGAGTCAATCCGGCCTACCCCTACCTGGACGGGAGCATCGGCGTGTGGGGCTACGACTTCCGCGACGGATCGGCGGTGTCTCCCGACCGCAGCGAGGACATCATGACGTATTGCAGGACACGCCCATGGATCAGCGACTACCACTACAGGAGTGTCATCGACCATCGGGCCGCTTCGGCGGGGAACATCGCGGGGGACGGGGTGGTTGCCGCGAACCCGTCTTCGGACATGCTGGTGCTATGGGGAGGAGTTGCGGATGGCGAGTTGCTGCTCGAACCGGTGTATTCGATGCATGCCGCACCCCGCCTCCCCGAAGAGGGCGGTCCCTATCGCATCAGGGGAATCGGCTCCGACGGGCGGACGCTGCTGGCACTGGATTTCATGCCCGGCGAGGACGGGCACGGCGGAAGGCACTTCTTCTTCACGGTGCCCCTGGAGCCCGAGTGGGAGGACTCCCTCGACAGGATCATCCTCACCGGACCCGAAGGCCAGGTTGCCGTGGCCCGCGACGATGAGCGCGCCATCACGGTCGTGACGGAGCGCGGGACGGGGCGCATGCGGGCCATTCTGCGGGACTGGGACGGCGCGCTGCCGGCGGGGTTGCGGGGGGAGGGGCTGGAGATCGCCACGACGCGCGGGCTGGGTGAGGCGGTGCGGCGGAGGTGACGGCGGACGTGACGCTAAACGCACGGGGTGGGATTGACCTCCGGGCGGCTCCGCCGTCCTCAGTCGTCTCCGGCGCTCGCGCTTTGCAGCGCGACCGCCTCCGGCTCGACGCCGTTCGAATCCCCTCCCGTCAGTTCGCTGACGCTCACGCACGGGGTGGGATTGACCTCCGGGCGGCTCCGCCGTCCTCAGTCGTCTCCGGCGCTCGCGCTTTACAGCGCGACCGCCTCCGGCTCGACGCCGTTCGAATCCCCTCCCGTCAGTTCGCTGACGCTCACGGACGGGGTGGGATTCGAACCCACGCGGGCAGATGCCCACACGATTTCCAGTCGTGCGCCTTAAGCCACTCGGCCACCCGTCCTGCAACGCAAAGCGGGGGCGTGCGTTTCCCCCTTCTTCGCGTAATCGGGGCGCCCGGATTCGAACCGGGGACCTCTGCGACCCGAACGCAGCGCTCTACCGGACTGAGCCACGCCCCGTGGCAACCGGGTCCATTGTCAGATGATTGTAGTGTTTACTTTACGAAATGTCGTATTCTCTTTACATCTCGCGTCCTCGAAGCTCCGCTCTATCCACGGACTGCAAGCGGAGGCGGAGGGACTCGAACCCCCAAGTGCTCGCGCACGCCGCATTTCGAGTGCGGTGCCTTACCAATTAGGACTACGCCTCCTGGTGCCGTTCACGGAGGGAGTGGGATTCGAACCCACGTGATCACTGGGATCAACGCCTTAGCAGGGCGCCGCTTTTAGCCGCTCAGCCATCCCTCCAAGTAGCCCCGCCTGGGCTCGAACCAGGACTCTTCTGATCCAGAGTCAGACGTGTTGCCAATTACACCACGGGGCTATGTACCGTACATTCCGCGAAACGCGACCCTGACGTAACGTCAGGGTTAGAGCCACCGGTCGGACTCGAACCGACGACCCCGTCATTACGAGTGACGTGCTCTACCAGCTGAGCTACGGTGGCGATGTTCACTGGGTGCGGCAAGCGGAGGCCTGACATGGCCGTCCCGCCGCGACCAGTGGAGCCGAGGGGAGTCGAACCCCTGACCTCAGCGTTGCGAACGCTGCGCTCTCCCAACTGAGCTACGGCCCCGTACCCTGCGGCCCTTGGGCGCCTGCCCACGCGGGCCTCACAATGGGCGCGACAGGACTCGAACCTGTGACCTCCACGATGTCAACGTGGCACTCTAACCAACTGAGCTACGCGCCCGCTTCCGGCGGTTGCGCCGGCCTGGCAGTCCGTGGACCGCGTCAGTACGCCCGGGAGGACTCGAACCCCCAACCCCCTGATCCGTAGTCAGGTACTCTATCCAATTGAGCTACGGGCGCTTCAACAATGATCCCCGGCGCGGCGAACCGCCCTCGGCCGGCACGCCGGATCCATGCCCACGACAGGACTCGAACCTGTACGTCCTTTCGAACACTGGTCCCTCAAACCAGCCTGTCTACCAATTCCAGCACGTGGGCTCTCCTGCTGCCGCGAAACCGGCGGGCGTCGCCACCCGTCCGACGGCGGCACCAGCCTGCTCCACGGGACAGCAATGCTCGGGGAGGGACTCGAACCCTCACGGGGTTAACCCCCACAGGATCCTGAATCCTGCGCGTCTACCAATTCCGCCACCCGAGCTCCCGGCCAACCGGCACTTCCAACAGCCCGCACCGGAATCGCCGCCGGCCTGATGCGGCTATCCATCACGCAGGGCTGCCAGTGGAGCCGAGGGGAGTCGAACCCCTGACCTCCTGAATGCCATTCAGGCGCTCTCCCAACTGAGCTACGGCCCCGACAGTGCGGTACATGAGCCAGGAACACTCGTTCCAATGGACCCGGATTTTCAAACAGCCAGCGGGGCTGACGGGACTCGAACCCGCGGCCTCCGGTGTGACAGACCGGCACTCTAACCAAACTGAGCTACAGCCCCATCCTGCACCTGCACACGGCCGAGGGACGAACCCCGGCCGCATACCCTCACGGGGAATCGAACCCCGATCTCCACCTTGAAAGAGTGGTGTCCTGACCGTTAGACGATGAGGGCGTGATCCCACGCATGCAGGCCCGGAGGGACTCGAACCCCCAACCGCCGGTTTTGGAGACCGGTGCTCTACCAAATTGAGCTACGGACCTATGATTGCTCGTAAATGGCCAGGGGCGGAATTGAACCGCCGACACCGCGATTTTCAGTCGCGTGCTCTACCAACTGAGCTACCTGGCCCGGAGGCCGCCGCATCCTGCATACGCCAGAAACGCCGCACGGAGGCGGCGTTCCCGGGAACCACTTGCTGAGCATAGCGGGGGCGGGATTCGAACCCGCGACCTTCGGGTTATGAGCCCGACGAGCTACCAGACTGCTCCACCCCGCAGAGATCTTTACGTTAATCAAGCCCCGCGGGGCCTGTCAACAGCAACGGCCACCGCCGCCAGCCGCCCTCACGCGCACGCGGCCAACTCTCCTCACGCCTCCGCGGCCAGCCGCCGGCAGTACCAGTCCATCCACCGGTTCGAGAACCCCAGCAGCCGTGCGTTCCGGGTGACCGCAATCACCTCGCGCCGCGTCATCTTCGTCTCGCGCTCCAGCACATCCGGATTGCCGCGGCTCAGCGCGAGCGTCCGGACCGCGAAGAAGAGCGGCAGCATGCAGAAGAGGCGTACGCCGTGATGGCGCCTCGGGATCATGCGGATGTAGGCGCGCGCGGCGGCCAGGTGGCGCTCGGCCTTCCGCACCAGCCGTCCCAGTACGCTCATCGCGGCCTCCCGGTTTCCAGGCTCGAAGAGCTCCGAGGGGCGCGTTCCCCGGCCGGGGATGAACTCGGTGGGGACATACACCCAGCCGCGGTCCCGGTCTTCGTGCAACCCGCGAATGACGTTGACCGTCTGGAGCGCGAGCCCGAACTCGCGCCCGAGCGCCATCATTCGGTCCCGTCCTTCGGCCAGCCCGGACAGCCGCCGCGCGAACAGCTCCGTGAGCAGATGGCCCACCCGGCCGGCCACCTCGTGCATGTAGTCGTCCAGGTCGGCCTCGGTCTCGAAGACTGACCCGCGGGCGACCCACCTCGCCATCCCCGCGCTCGACTCTCCGACCCGGCGGACCAGGACCTCGCGCGCGTCCGGGGCCAGTCCGTCCAGCCCTTCGAGCACGGCGGCGGCGTTGCGGGCGACGAGCGCGTCCGGGGTGTCCTCGCGGGCTTCCCTCAGCCGTTCGAGGAGGGCCGGACGGTCTTCCCTGCCCGCCAGCACCCGTCCCCAGCTGTCGAGCAGAGCCACCTTCTCAACGTCTTCGATCTCCTGATTGTCTTCCAGATAGTCGGAGACGCGGAGCAACAGGTAGGCGACCGTGATCTCGCCCCGCAGAGGCTCGGGGAGGATTCCGATTCCCACGGCGAAGGTGCGGCTGGACCGGACCAGCAGTTCGTCGAGCGTTGCCATGGTTGATTCTCGATCACCCCGTCCGCCAGGTCAACGACCGTTGGCCGCGGCGCGGGTTCGTCCGGTCCAGCAGGAAGGTTATAATACCCGTGCAGGGTCGGGGACTGCCCTGGGCGGGGCCGAATCGCAGTCATCAGATGGGAGCGAGACACCGATGAAAGGGACTCTTCCGCCGAGCGAAGTCGAGGGATGGGTGACGGTCCACTCGAGGTGGAAGTTCAGCGACGGCAAGATCCGCAAGAAGTACGTCTTCCAGTCGTTCCGCAGCGCCATCGTCTTTGTCAACCGGGTGGCCACGATCTCCGACGAGTTTGATCACCACCCCGAGATCAGGGTCAACTACAACGAGGTGACGCTGAGGCTCTGGTCACACGACGCCGGGGGCGTGACCGAGAGGGATCTCAAGCTCGCCGAACGAATCGACTTCGCGACTTCCGCCCGGTAGGAGGGCGGCGGGCAACCTGCGGGTTGTCCCGATTGCCGACAAGGCGGACCGGCCCCACATCCGGCCGTCAGCGGCCGTTCCTGGTCGCCCGGATCGCCTCTACCAGGATCTCCAACCCCTCCTCGAGCTCGTCCGGTGCGAGGGTGGCGGGCGGCGTGAGTTCGACGACCTGGCCGTCATCGCCCGCCGGGAGCAGGATCAGCCCGCGTTGCAGCGCCCGCCGGACGGCTCGCTTCGCACCCCGGCCGCGCAGCTCGACGCCGAGCATCAGCCCGCGCCCCCGGATCTCCACCACGGCGTCGCAACCGCCCAGCGCCGCCTCGAGGTGATCCACCGCCAGGGCCCCCAGCCGCGCCGCGCGCGCGACCAGCTCCTCGCTCCGCAGCGCCGCCAGGAAGCCCAGTCCCGCCGAGCAGCTGACCGGGTGTCCCAGGAAGGTGCTGGTGTGGATGGCTTCGCCGGATGAGGGCGGCCAGGCGTCCATCACCTGCGCCGAACCCATGCAGGCCGAGAGGGGCATGCCGCCCCCCAGCGCCTTTCCCAGGCAGATGAGGTCAGGCACGACCGGATCGTGATCGCTCGCCAGCAGGGCGCCCGTCCGCCCCATGCCGGTGAAGATCTCGTCCGCGATCAGGAGCGCACCGCGCGACTTGGCAATGGCCGCCAGCTCCGCGAGAAACCCGCGCGGCGGGACCCGCACCCCCGCCCGGCCCTGGATCGGCTCCACGATCACGGCACCGGTGGCAAACGGTCTCTCCCGGGCGAGGAGCCCGTCGACCCGCTCCAGCACCTCTTCTCCCTCTGCCGTGGACGGAAAAGGCACGAAGTGGACGTGGCCCGTGAGCCGGCGGATGAACGGTTCGCGGAAGTGCTCCCGATCCGTCGTCGCGAGTGCACCGAGGGTGAGTCCGTGGTAGCCCCCCTCGAAGGCGATCACACCCGGCCGGCCGGTCGCCAGCTGAGCGGTCTTGAGCGCCGCCTCCACTGCGTCCGAGCCACTCAGCCCCAGGATCCCCCGCGCTTCCGGCCACGGCATCAGCGCGGTCAGTGCCTCCAGGAACTCGACCTTGACCGCGGGCGGGTGAATGTCGCCCATCCCGTGGACGAGCCGCTCCGCCTGCCCGCGGATCCGTTCCACCACCAGGGGGTGCCGGTGTCCCGCGAAGGCCACTCCGAAGGCACCGGTGAAATCCAGGTACTCCCGGCCGGCGGCATCCCGGACGCGCGCGCCCGCGGCCTCGGTCCAGAAGGGCGGGGGTGGATCCAGGAAGGTGATGTTGCGCGTCTCGACCCGCGAAAGGCGTTCCGCCCACTCCCGGCCGGAGCGGTCAGGTGACAATGGAGATCCAGACCGCAAAGGCAACCGCGACGATCAGGAGCAGAAGGCCTTCCCAACGCTTCACCATTCGCGCGCTGGCCGCAACCGGCCACAGCAGGAGCGACAGAATCAGCACCGAGGGAAGCTGGAGCGTGAGGATCGACTCGCCGACGGGGAAGTTCCCGACCAGGGCCGACGCGCCGATGACCGCGGTGAGATTGAAGATGTTGGATCCCACGATGTTCCCCACGGCGATGTCGGGTTGCTTTCGCGCCGCCGCCACGAGCGAGGTAACCAGTTCGGGGAGCGACGTTCCCACCGCCACCACCGTCAGTCCAATCACTTCCGTGCTGGCGCTCAGCACCTCCGCCAGGTACCTCGCGCCTTCCACAGTCGCCCAGCCGCCGGCACCCAGTCCCAGCGCCCCGCCCGCGACGAGCCCCACACTGCCCAGTGACTTGCGGGCGGAGACCGGCTGGTCCGGGTCCTCGGTCAGGCTGTCCACCTCGTCGCGAATGCCGCTGATCTCCTCCCCCAGCGGAATAAAGGTGAAGCCGATGTACAGCACGAGGAGTGCCAGGAGGATGACCCCGTCGCCCCAGTCCACCTCGCCGTCGAGCACCAGGGGGAAGACAAACACGGTGATCAGCAGCATGATCGGTATATCGCGCGTGATCACGCGGTCCGCGACGCCCAGCGGGGTGATCAGCGCCGTCGCCCCCAGGATCAGGCCGATGTTCGCGAGATTGGAGCCGAGGACGTTCCCCATCAGGAGACCCCCGTCGTCGCGCAGCACTGCGAAAATCCCCACCACCAGCTCCGGAGCCGACGTGCCCAGGGCGACCAGGGTCAACCCCACCACAACCGGACTGATGCCCATCGTGGAGGCGATGCGCGCGGAGCCCCGCACGAGCCACTCGGCTCCAAAGTAGATGGCGCCGAACCCGCCCAGCAGTTGCACGAGGTGCCACGCCAGCAAACTCATGCACGCCTCCGGGCTGCCCATTCAAGCAACTCCGCAAGCGTTCCCGCGTTCAAGATCTGGTCTGGTCGCAACCAACCCCTCCGAGCCTGGTCGACGCCGTAGCGCATATTATCCAAACTAGCCACTGAATGGGCATCGGAGCTCACCAGGACCTTCACCCCGAGCTCGCCGCACCGCCGAAGCCCGAGGTAATCGAGGTCCAGGCGCCGCGGATTCGCGTTGATCTCAATCGCGACGTTCAACGCGACAGCCGCGCGCAGCACCTCCTCCAGGTCGACCGGATACGGCGGGCGCCGGCCCAGCTTCCGCCCCGTCGGGTGGCACAGCACATGGACGAGCGGATTCTCCAGCGCCCTGATGATCCGGTCGGTCATCCGCGCCTCGGGCATGTCGAAGGATGAATGAACCGAGACGAGGACCAGTTCCAGCTGCGCCAGGAACTCGTCCGCGATGTCCAGCGATCCGTCCGGGAGGATGTCCACCTCGCACCCGCGCAGAATCCGGATGCCGGGAAGGCTCTCCTGCACTCGCGCGATTTCGTCCGCTTGCGCCAGGAGTGCCGGACCGTCCAGCCCGCCGACGACGTTGGTTGACGGCGAGTGGTCAGTGATCGCGATGTACCGGAGGCCCCTGGCCAGCGAGGCCGCCGCCATCCGGTCCAGGGTCGCGGCGCCGTCGCTCCAGGTCGAGTGCATGTGGAGGTCGCCCTGAATGTCCGCATGGGTGACCAGGGAGGGCAGTCCGGCTTCGGCCCGTTCGATCGAAGTGAAGTTCTCCCGCAGTTCAGGCGTAATCCATGGTAGAGCCAGCGCATGGTAGAGGTCGGCTTCGGTTGCGGTCGCCTCGCTCACGACGGCCTTTGTCTGAGCTGCATGATTCCTGTCGGCCCCGGGCCCCTCGCTGTATTCCCCGGCGAACCGCCGCGCTTCGCTGTCGGCGCGCCCCACGATCCCTGAGGGCGTCAGCTCCATTCCCCGGTCCCGGGCGCGAGCCGCCAGGGCCTCGATGTACGCGGGAGGGCCCGTCAAGTGGTGGGCGACCGCCCCCAGGACTCCCCGCGGAGACGCGACCAGCCGGATCCTCGCGCCATCCAGGATCAGCTGAAGCGGATTGTCACCCCGCGAGCCCTCGCGCCGCCGGTCGGGAATGCGGCCGGCCAGATCCCAGAGCGCATCGGCCGTTGCCGCGCAAACGACATCGACGCAGGCCACGATTTCGGTGCGGCGCAGGATGTCGCCCGCGAGCCTGAACTCGATGCCCGCATCCTTGAGCGCCGCGGTCACCCGCTCCGCGGCCCGGTCCGCCTGGAAGAGGAGCGAACTTCGCCTGAGCACCCGCCGTGCCGCCAGGCCTCGCCTCAACCGGCTGACCACCGCGGGTCCGAATCCATCGAGCTTGCGGATCTCCCGGTTGTCCAGCGCCGCTTCGAGCTTCGCCACCGTGTCCACGCCCGCCTCGCGAAGGGTGTGCGCCCGGGTGGCCCCCACGCCGTCGAGGTGCATCAGGGCCGGGAGGCCGGCCGGGACCCTGGCGCGGTACTCGTCCAGACGCGGTGAGGAGCCGTGCCGCACGAGATCGGTGAGGAGGGTGCCGAGCCCTTTCCCGATCCCCGGCACCGTGCTCAGATCGGTTCCCGTTTCGATCATCCCGGCGAGGGGATGGTGGAAGCGGTGCAGGGCGGTGGCGGCCTTGCGGTAGTGGGATACCCGGAAGGTGTCCGCACCGTCCAGCGCCATCAGGTCGGCCAGCTCGGCGACGCGCGCCGCCAGTTCGGCGTTGGTCACCGCGTGGCCGCGTCCGCGCCCAATCGTTCCCGCAGCTCATCCTCGTCCAGCACCGCCACGTCCAGCTCGCGCGCCCTCGCCAGCTTCGAGCCCGGGTTCGCGCCCACCACGACATAGTCCGTGCGCGAGCTCACCGAACCCGTGACCCGCGCGCCCAGGCGCTGCAGGGTATCCTTGAGTTCGCTCCGCGAGAACGTCTCAAGCGCCCCGGTCAGCACGACCCTCTTCCCCACCCAGTCGCTCTCCGGCCCCATCGACTCCCCCTCCGCCCCGTCCGGCTTCCCCTCCCGCACGGACGGCGAAGTCGGCTCGATCCCCTTCGCCATCAGCCTGTCCAGCGCCTCCGAGACCCGCGGCTCGTCCAGGAAACCCCGGACCGCGGCCGACATCTTGGTCCCCACGCCGTGGATCTCCTCCATCTCCTCCGGCGCCGCCTCGCGGATCGCGTCCACGCTGCGGAAGTGGGCCGCGAGATCCGCGGCCACCGTCACCCCCACCTCGGGAATCCCCAGGCCTACCAGCAACCTCGCCAGCTCCACGGTGCGGCGCTCCCCGATCGCGGCCACGAGATTCCGCGCAGAAACCTCCGCAAACCCTTCCAGCGGGACCAGATCCTCCTCCGTCAAGTCGAAGATGTCGGCCAGTTCCTCCACCAGCCCCTCGTCGACGAGCAGTGCAGCCGTCTCCGATCCCAGCCCTTCGATGTCCAGGGCGTTGCGCGACCCGAAGTGGGTGATTCGCCCCCTCAGCTGCGCGCGGCACGCAAAATGATTCGGGCAGACCGTGAACGGCCCCTTCTCGATGGGCTCGGTGCCGCACGACGGGCACGCATCGGGCATGACGAAGGGATCCCCGCGCTCCCTCCCCCCCTCCTCGATCCGCTCCACCACCTGCGGGATCACGTCTCCGGCGCGCTGGACCCGCACCTGGTCGCCTTCGCGCACGTCCTTCCGCTCCAGCTCCTCGCGGTTGTGCAGGGACGCCCGCGAGACCGTCACCCCGCCGACCTCCACCGGCCGCAGCAGCGCCACCGGGGTCAGCACCCCCGTCCGGCCCACGGACACGAAGATCCGGTCGATACGCGTGACTTCCTTGCGTGGCTCAAACTTGTATGCGATCGCCCAGCGTGGGTGGTGCGACGTGCTCCCCATCCGTTCCCTGGGCTCCAGCGCGTCCAGCTTGACCACCACACCGTCGATCTCGTAGTCGAGCGACTCGCGGTCCGCGTCGAACCCCCGGTGGTACTCCTCGATGGCCTCCACCGACCCCACCACCTCGATCCGGTCCGGCGTACGCAGCCCCCACGCCTTCAGCGCGGCCAGCCCCTCCGAGTCGGTCGCGAAGTCAGCCCCCTCCACCGCCATCACGTCGTAGGCGAGGACCGTCAGCGGCCGCTGCGCCGTCACGCGCGAATCGAGCTGGCGCAGCGCCCCGGAGGTCGCGTTGCGGGGATTCTGGTAGGGCGGCTCGCCCGCCTCGATGCGCCGCTGGTTGAGGTTTTCGAAGTCGCCCAGGTACATGATCGCCTCGCCCCGCACCGAGAGGAGCGCGGGAGCGGGGAGCGTGTCTTCGCGAAGGCGAAGCGGGACCGACGGGATGGTGCGCACATTCTCCGTTACCCCTTCGCCAACCCGTCCGTTCCCGCGCGTCACCGCCCGGCCGAGGACGCCATCGACGTAGACCAGCTCCAGCGAAGCGCCGTCCAGCTTCGGCTCCAGCACGTAGCGGATTTCGTCGTCCTCCAGTGCCTTTCGCATCCGTTCGTCGAAGCGGCGGACCGCGTCGATCTCGTGTGCGGAGTCCAGCGAGAGCATCGGGACGACGTGCTCCACATTCGGAAGACTCTCCAGAGGGTCGGCTCCAACCCGTTGTGTGGGCGAGTCGGGAGTCGCCAGCGACGGATGGGCAGCCTCCAGCGCCTGCAGACGCCGAAAGAGGGCGTCGTAGGCGGAGTCGGAGATCTCGGGCGCCGCTTCCGCATGGTAGAGGCGGTCATGGCGATCGACCTCGACGCGCAGCGACGCGATCTCGGTGGCGGCTTCCTCGCGGCTGAGCGTGTCCGGCGCGGTCTGGCCAGGTTGGTCGGCAGTCATTGTCAACGGTATCGCCGTCCGTGGCTTTCGGGGAAGGGCGCGAAGCGCCGTCGCCGATCGGGCAGGGCACCCGCCGGGCTGGAGGTCCATCCTGTTCCCGCCCCCACCATGCGACTACTTTCAGATTCCGTACCCCCCCCATTGATCGGGCCAGCCCAGGAGGCCGACCCAACTCAACCAACCCAGGAGGTCCCAGGATGAAGTCCCCGCGCATCCTCCCTGGCGTGTCCGCCATGGTGCTCTTTGCCGCCGCGGCGCTTTCCCCCGCTCTCTCCGCGCAGATGGAGCCCACCACTCCCCGCGGCGCCGACGAAGGGGACGGCCCCCACGAGCGGCTCATCCTGCGCGGCGCCATCATCATCGACGGCACCGGTGCCCCCCCGATGGGCCCCGTGGATATCGTAATCGAGGGTGATCGTATATCCCGGATCCAGACAGTTGGATATCCCGGCGTGCCGATCGACGAGAACCGCCGTCCCTCCGGCGCCACGAAGGAGATCGACCTGTCGGGCATGTACGTCATGCCCGGCTTCGTCGACATGCACGCCCACACCGGCGGCGCGGGGAAGGCGCCTCAGCCCGAGTACGTCTACAAGCTCTGGATGGGCCACGGCATCACCACCTCGCGCGGCGTCGGCCACGGCCCGATGATGTGGGCGCTCGGCGAGAAGGCGGCCGCCGAGCGGAACGAGATCGTGGCGCCGCGCATGTTCACCTATGCCCGCCCCGGCGAGGCCTGGGACCGCGGCCCCGTCGACTCCCCCGAGAAGGCGCGCGAGTGGGTGCGGTGGGCCGCCGAGGTCGAGGTCGATGGCGCGAAGATCGACGGCCTCAAGCTCGGCGCCATGGACCCCGACATCATGGCCGCGGTGATCGACGAAGGGAAGAAGTACGGCCTCGGCTCCGTCGCACACCTCGGCCAGATGGGCGTGGTGCGCATGACCGCGCTCGACGCCGCCGAGGTCGGCCTCGACATGATGACCCACTACTACGGCCTCTTCGAGTCGATGCTGACCGACTACAGCGTCCAGGACTGGCCGCTCGACTACAACTACCAGGACGAGCAGCACCGCTTCGGCAACGTCGGCCGACTGTGGAACCAGGCCGCCGAGCCCGGCTCCGAGCAGTGGAACGACCTCATCGACCGCTTCCTCGAACTCGGTTTCGGGATCGACCCCACCATGACCATCTACGAGGCCAGCCGCGACGTGATGCGCTCCCGCGAGGCCGACTTCCACGACGAATACACGCTGCCGAGCCAGTGGGACTTCTTCCAGCCGTCCCGGCGCGCGCACGGCTCCTACTGGTTCTACTGGACCAGCGAGGACGAGTATCACTGGAAGCGCTTCTTCCAGAAGTGGATGCACTTCCTCAACGACTACAAGAACGCCGGCGGGCGCGTCACCACCGGCTCCGACTCCGGCTTCATCTACAAGCTCTACGGCTTCGACTACATCCGGGAGCTGGAGTTGCTCCGGGAAGCCGGCTTCCACCCCGTCGAGGTCATCCGCTCGGCCACCCTCTTCGGCGCCGAGGAGCTCCACGACCCGAAGGGCACCAGCATCGACTTCGGCATCCTGCGCCCCGGCCTTAAGGCCGACCTGGTCGTCGTGGACGAGAATCCGCTCCAGAACCTCAAGGTCCTGTACGGCAACGGCGCCGAGAAGCTCAACGACGAGACCGGCGAGACCGAGCGGGTCGGCAGCATCAGGTACACCATCAAGGACGGGATCGTGTACGACGCCCGGCAGCTGCTGGCCGACGTGCGCGAGATGGTGAGGAGGGCGAAGGAGGCGCGGGCGATTTCGGACGCGGGCAACTAGGGGGCCGCGGGGCTGCCTGCCTGTGGTCAAACCCGCCGCGGGCGCGGGGCGCCGGGATGCTCCTTCGGGAACGATCATCCTGGCCGATAACCTCCCCGTGCTTCGCGAGATGGCGCCGGGCGCCGCCCATCTCATCTACATCGATCCACCGTTCAACACCGGCAAGACCCAGCGCCGTACCCGCATTCGCGTCGAACGCGACCCCGACGGCGACCGCACCGGCTTCCAGGACGCCCGCTACCGCACCACCGTCGTCGGCCAGAGCGGCTACGACGACCGCCACGACGACTACCTCGCCTTCCTCGCGCCCCGCCTCCGCGAAGCCCACCGGGTCCTCACGCCCACCGGGTCCTTCTTCCTCCACATCGACTACCGCGAGGCCCACTACTGCAAGCTTCTCCTCGACGAGATCTTCGGGCGCGCGTCTTTCATGAACGAGATCATCTGGGCCTACGACTACGGAGCCCGCCCGAAGCGCCGGTGGCCCGCCAAGCACGACACCATCTTCTGGTACGCGCGCGACCCCGCCGACTACACCTTCAACTTCGCCGAGATGGACCGCATCCCCTACATGGCCCCGGGGCTCGTCGGCAAGGCCAAGGCCGCCCGCGGCAAGACCCCCACCGACGTGTGGTGGCACACGATCGTCAGCCCGACCGGCGGCGAGAAGACCGGCTACCCCACACAGAAGCCTCTGGGGGTGCTCGAACGTATCGTCAAGGTGCACTCGAACCCCGGAGACACCGTGCTCGACTTCTTCGCCGGCAGCGGAACCACCGGCGAGGCGGCAGCCCGCAACGGGCGCAACTACGTCCTGGTGGATTCGAACCCCGAGGCCGCGCGCGTCATGGCCGCGAGGCTGGCTCGCTTCGAGCCGGAGTGCGTGGGGTTCGACGGGGGGTGAGCCGTGAAACCGCCCCGGTCCCCTGGTTGCCGAATTCCTCGCTCCCGATGAAGGTTCGAAGACCTGATCGCGTAGTTGTGGTCAGCGGCACCGCCCATTCCGCGGCTGCGCGCAGGCCAACAAAAAGGAGCATCGACCACGATGGACCAACAGACAGGTTTCAGGAACCCGACCGAACTGACCAGATGGACGAAGGGCTTCCTCTACGCGAGCATCCCGCTCGCCCTCCTGTCGGTGGCGGGCAGCTGGCGCAACTACTGGTGGCTCTCGAACACCGGCGAGCCGGCCCCTTCCGTGGAGGGTCCGTTGGCAGGGCTCGTCGTGTTATTCACGGTACCCGCCATGGTCGTCGGGCTGGGCTCCGTCATTCTGGTGCTGCAGTGGATCTACCGCGCCAACCACAACGCCCGCGCCCTGGGTGCCACCAGGATGGAGTTTACCCCCGGCTGGGCCGTCGGCTGGTACTTCATCCCGATCGCCAACTTCTGGAAGCCGTATCAGGCGATGAAGGAAATCTGCCAGGCCAGTCTCCGCCCCTCCCGATGGTGGCAGGAGAAGGCTCCCGCGCTGCTTCCCCTGTGGTGGGGTCTGTGGCTCCTGACCTCCGGGGCCTCGGGGATCTCTCTGACCGTCTCGGCGGAGGAGGCTGAACGCATGTCCGACGTCATCCGCGAAGTCCTCCGCATCCCGCTGACACTGGTCCTGATCAGGATCATCAGCCAGGTCCACATGATGCAGATGGCCCACTACCGTACCCGCGACCCGGAGGATGTCGATCATGAATGAGCCAGGTGCAGGATTCCGCGACCCGACCGTTCTCACCAGGTGGACGCGGGGGTTGCTTTACACGTCGCTGGCCGTGTCGCTGGCACACGCGTACATGGGCAGCGTTTTCGTGACCTCCGGCGTCGGGTACGAGGGATCCTTCGTGGCTCTCGTGGCCGCGGGGATGCTATGGGGAATGTTCGTGAATCTGGTCGCGTTGGTGACCGGGATCCTCGTTCTGATGTGGATCTATCGCGCCAACTACAACGCGCGGCAGCTGGGCGCGTCCGACCTGGAGTTCACGCCGGGCTGGGCGGTCGGATGGTATTTCGTTCCGATCGCGTGGTTCTGGAAGCCGTATCAGGCGATGAGGGAGATCTGGAAGGCAAGCGCCCGTCCGTTGAACTGGCGGGGACAGAGCGGGTCTTCACTGCTGGGCTGGTGGTGGGCTCTGTGGCTCATTCCGCTGTGGGTTCCGGGGTTGGTGTCCTTTTCGGTGACGCGAAACATGGAGGAGGCGGCCGCGGAGCGCCTGGAGGCACTCTACGGCATCGCGATCAACGGCCTGGATGTCGCGCTGGCCCTCGTCCTCCTCGTGATCATCAGGCGGATTCACCAGATGCAGATGGGGCACCGGTCGCGGCAGCGCACGGAGGCCGAAGAGGCGCGGCAGCCCGACGAATAAGCCCCGCCGCTCGAGGGGCGACGCGCCGCTCGGGGCCGGCGAATGTAGCCGCGGGGGCGACGCGCGTCGTTCTCCGCTATTCGCCCCGCAGTGCCGGCTCGACCGACTCCGGGCGCAGCTCCACGGCCGTCCCGTAGCAGACCATCTCCGCGGCCGCGCGGCTGACCTCGGCCGACTGGAAGCGCACCGCCAGGATCCCGTTCGCGCCCAGCGCCTCCGCCTCGGCAATCATCCGGTCGACCGCCTGCTCCCGCACTTCGGCGAGCAGCTTGGTGTACTCGTAGACCTCGCCGCCCGCCAGGTTGCGCAGGCTCGCGATCAGGTCCAGTCCGATGTGCCGCACACGCACCGAACTTCCCCGCACCAGACCCAGTGTGCGGACGACCCTGTAGCCGGTGGCGACTTCGGTCGTGGCAACGATCATCGATGGACGTTCCGGTAGGGATCCGTCCGGTATTCCCTCAACCGTTCCCAGATGACATGGGCCAGGAGGACGAGGATCCCGATGGCGATCCCCCCGGTCGCGAGCTTCATCATCAACGCCTGGGGCGACTTCACGAATACCCAGACGCTGTAGCCCGCCCACCCGACCAGGCCGGAACCCGTCAACATCCATCCCGTGCCCACGGTGATGCGCGACCGGATCCGGCCCCACACCGACTTCCCCCCGTGGGGGACGAAGGAGAGATCCTGGAGGTCCTCCTTGAGCGATCGGAAGATGGCCACCTCGCGGCGAACCTCGCTCGACGTCTCCAGGTACTGCTGGACCACGGCCCGTTCCTCAGGGGTGATTTCCCCGTCGAGGAAGCGCATCAGGTCCTCATGTTCGACTCTTGCTGGCACGTTTCTGTTCATCGGCCAGTCCTCCTCCGGCCACGGTCCACTCCGTCGGGCGCCGGATTCCGGATGGGGTTCATGTCTCTTCCATCTCCGTACCCCTCAGCACCGCCGCCAACGCGCGGCGCGCGTGGAAGAGACGGCTGGCGACCGTCCCCTCCGGTATCCCAAGTATGCCTGCGATCTCGCCGTAGCGAAATCCCTCGATCTCCTTCAATACGAGAATCTCCCTGTGATCTTCACCCAGTTGCTCCAGCGCCCTCCAGACGCGTTCCCGCGCTTCGCGGCGCTCCCTTCGCCGTTCCGGGCCATGTTCGGGGTCGGCAGGCCTCATCTCCAGCCGTTCGTCCAGGGCCTCCCGCTGGAACCTCGCCTTGCGCTTCCGCAGCGCATCCCTGCACTGGTTCCGCAGGATCTGGAAGAACCAGGGTCCGAAGGGACGCTTCAGATCGAAACGTCCCAGCGTCTGCCAGGTCTTCACGAAAGCGTCCTGCAGCGCGTCGCGCGCGTCGTCCGGATTCCCCATCATCCCGAGCGCCACCCGCAGGCCGGCGGGCTCGTAGGCGCGCACGATGGGTTCGAAGAAGCGGGAATCGCCGCCCTGGCATTTTCGCAGAAGTTCCCGCTCCAGGTCGGGGAGCAAGGTTCCTCCTGTCCGGGTTTGAGGTCGTGGTCCTGGCCGGGGCCCTGTTCAGCCGGGGCCGGTCGAGGCTGGCCCATTCAATACTACGCACCAGGCCTTCATTTCATTCTAACCCCGCCGGGGCGCCGGTGTGGCGTGGAATGCGCGGGGGGATGAGCTGCCCGGGTCCCATGGCGCCCGGGCGGGTGCAGGTTGCCCGAACTCTGCGGTGTCCGGTTGCCGGAACTCCGGGGTGCCAGGGGCAGGGAAGTTGCCGGGCGTCGCCGCAGTCCGCAGTTTGCCGATAGGATGAATATCCGCCCACCCACAATCCAACCGGACAGCAAGCATATGGCACCCGCGTGCATCCGGCGCCGTTGCGCCATCGTCGTCACATTCGTGATTTCGTCCCTTTCGGCCATTGCGCCGCCCGGAACCGCGGCGCAGGAGGTCGAGTACCCCGCCGGATTCGACGAGGGGGCCACCTACTACCGCGAAGCCCTCGGGCCCCTCACCCGGCCGATCACGACCAGCTCGCCGGAAGCGCAGAAGTTCTTCGACCAGGGCGTGCAGATGATGTACGCCTTCACCCCGCTGCGCGCGGCCCGCTCCTTCCGCCAGGCCCAGCGCGAAGACCCCAACTGCGCCATGTGCTTCTGGGGCGAGGCGTGGGCGTGGGGACCGTACCTCAACGGCGGCATGGGGCCGGACGATGCGCCCCGCGCGTACGAGAACATCATGAGGGCGAAGACGCTCGCGGCGGAGTACGCCAACGAGGTCGAGCGCGCGCTGATCGAGGCGATGTCGGTCCGCTACGCGAGGGAGCACGACCGGGAGTCCCGCCGGGAGATGGACGAGGCCTACGCCAAGGCCATGGCCGAGGTATTCCAGCGCTTCCCCGACGACGTCGAAGTGGGGACCCTGTACGGCGAGTCGCTCATGCTGCTCGAGCCGCGCCGCGGCCGCTGGGACATCTTCAAGCCGGAGGTGCAGAAGATCCACACCGTGCTGGAGACCGTTCTGGCGATCGACATCAAGCACCCGGGGGCGTGTCACCTCTACGTCCACGCCACCGAGCCGACCGTCAAGCCGGAGAAGGCGGAGGCCTGCGCCGACCACCTCGGAGCCTCTATTCCGGGCGCCAGCCATATCCAGCACATGCCGTCCCACACCTATAACCGGATCGGCCGCTGGGGCGACGCCGTGCGGGCCAACCTCGACGCGTGGCACTCCGACCTGCGGGCCGAACACGACATCGCGTGGGCCATCTACCCGTCCCACAACCTGCACATGCTCCTCTTCGCGGCCTCGATGGACGGACAGGGCGCGGTTGCCGTCCAGGCGGGGAGGGACTACGGCAAGATCGTCTCCAGCGGCAACTTCTACGAGGCCTTGACCCTGCTCCGCTTCGGCCGTTTCGACGAGATCCTGGAGCTGGACGACCCGCCCGACGGGAGCATCCAGCGCGGCTTCTGGGACTTCGCGCGCGGCTACGCCTTCCTGCGCCGGGACGATGAGGCTCGCGCGAAGTTCTACCTGGAGAAGGTCGAGCTCGCGGCGCAGACCACGTCCGGGTCGTTCCGCGGCCACTCGGCGGCCGATCTGCTCGGCGTTGTGGCCGGGATCCTGGAGGCCGAGATCCTGCGCGGGGAGGACGAGAACGAGCGCGCTGTCGAAGTGCTGGAAGACGCGATCGAGGTCGAGGACGGCCTGCGCTACGACGAGCCCGAGCCGCTCAACTTCTCGGCGCGACACTGGCTGGGCGATCTGCTCCTGGAGATGGAGCGCTACGCGGACGCGGAAGCCGTGTTCAAGGCCGCGCTCGAGGACCATCCCATGAACGGATGGTCGCTCTTCGGTCTGGAGGCTGCGCTCCGAGCCCGGAACCGCATGTCCGAGGCCGACGAGGTCAACGAGCTGTTCCAGAAGGCCTGGGCTCGGTCGGACACCTGGATCACCGCGTCGATCTTCTAGTACACAATCCCGTAAGTAATTGTCATTACACGTTTTACATAGGATTCGGGAATGTGCGTGGATGCCGTTGGGTGACTTGACGCGGCCACCTGTCTCCGGTAGCTTTGGTGTCCCCCTGGCGCGGCCGATCTGCGCTGGCCAGGCGGCCCCCGACAATAGGAATCAATCATCAGAGGAATAGTGAGCCCGTTGGATGAATGACCGTCCCATCCTTTCCGTGACCGGGCTCGGCGCCAGGGTCGCGGAAGAGGATTCAGATATTCTGAAGGGCGTGGACCTTGCAATCCGTCCCGGCGAGATCCACGCAATCATGGGCCCGAACGGGTCCGGCAAGAGCACATTGGCGAAGGTGATCGCCGGCCACCCGGGGTACGAGGCCACTACCGGCTCGGTGGTCTTCCAGGGCGAGAATCTTCTGGAGATGGAGCCCGACGAGCGGGCGCAGGCGGGCGTGTTCATCGCCTTCCAGTACCCGGTGGCGATCCCCGGCGTGTCCATCGCGAACTTTCTGCGCACCGCCCTGCAGGCGCGCCTCGAGAACGGCGACGAGCTGGATCTCTTCGACTTCCAGGAACTGCTCATGGAGCGGATGGAGCTCCTGCACATGGAACCGTCCTTCGCCCAGCGGGCGGTCAACGACGGATTCAGCGGCGGCGAGAAGAAACGAAACGAGATCCTGCAGATGGCGGTCCTCAAGCCGTCGCTGGCCGTGATGGACGAAACCGACTCCGGCCTGGACATCGACGCGCTGAAGGTGGTCGCACACGGGGTGAACACCCTGAAGGCGGAGAACCCCGCCATGTCGGTCCTCCTGATCACCCATTACCAGCGCATGCTGAACTACATCACCCCGGATGTGGTACATGTAATGGTGAAGGGGCGGATCGTGGAGTCGGGCGGCCCGGAGGTCGCCACAGGCCTCGAGGAGCGGGGCTACGAGGAATACCGGAGGGCGCGGGTCGTCTGACCGGCCGCGGGCGTTCGCCGGATGCAGCGTGAAGGATTGAAACAGGGAGGGCAGCATGCCCAGCAATGAAGTCATACAGGGACTGGGGCTCGACGACTACAAGTTCGGGTTCGTCACCGATTCGGAGCCCGTCTTCCGCACCCGGCCCGGCCTCGACGACGACGTGGTGCGGCAGATCTCGGCGCGCAAGGACGAGCCGGAGTGGATGCTGAAGAGCCGCCTGAAGGCGCTGAGGATCTACGAAGCGAAGCCGATGCCGCAGTGGGGCGGGGATCTCTCCGAGCTTCAGGAGACCCTGGACCAGACGTACTTCTACGTGAAGCCTCAGGAACAGATGGAACGCTCCTGGGACGACGTGCCGGAGAACATCAAGCAGACCTTCGAGCGGCTGGGAATCCCCGAGGCCGAGCGCCGCATCCTGGCGGGCGTCGGGGCCCAGTACGACTCGGAGATGGTCTACCATTCGCTCAAGGAGGAGTGGGAGTCCAAGGGCGTGATCTTCGACTCCATCGAGGACGGGCTCAAGAATCATCCCGAGCTCTTCCGCGAGCACTTCGGAACGGTGATCCCGGCCGCGGACAACAAGTTCGCCGCGCTCAACTCGGCGGTGTGGTCGGGCGGGTCGTTCGTCTACATCCCGCCCGGCGTGGATCTGGATACCCCCCTGCAAGCGTACTTCCGCGTCAACCAGGAGCGGTTGGGGCAGTTCGAGCGCACGCTGATCATCGCCAGCGAGGGATCGCGCGCCCACTACATCGAGGGGTGCACGGCGCCGGTCTACTCCACCGATTCGTTCCATTCGGGGGTGATCGAGATCATCGTCAACCGGGACGCCCGGTTCCGCTACACCACGATCCAGAACTGGTCGAACAACATGTACAACCTGGTCACGCAGCGGGCGCTGGTGCACCAGGGCGCCCACATGGAGTGGCTGGACGGCAACCTGGGCTCCAAGCTCACGATGAAGTACCCGTCCTGCTACCTGATGGGCGAGGGCGCGCACGGCGAGATCCTCTCGATCGCGTACGCGGGCGACGGGCAGCATCAGGACACCGGCGGCAAGGTGATCCACGTGGCGCCGAACACGTCGTCGAGCATCGTGTCCAAGTCGATCTCGAAGGGTACGGGGCGGTCGTCGTACCGCGGGCTCTGCAAGGTCTACGACGGCGCTGCGAACGCGAAGTCGAACGTCGAGTGCGACGCCCTGCTGATCAACGAGACCTCGCGCACCGACACCTTCCCCTACATCGAGATCGACGAGAAGAACGCGTCGGTGGGCCACGAGGCGACCGTCTCCAAGGTGGGCGACGAGCAGCTTTTCTACCTGATGAGCCGTGGCATGGACGAGGCCGAGGCGATGGCGCTGATCGTGCGCGGGTTCATCGAGCCGATTGCCAGGGAGCTGCCGCTCGAGTACGCGGTGGAGCTGAACCGGCTGATCGAGCTCGAAATGGAAGGGAGCGTCGGGTGACCCGGATGGCGCCGCCAAGGGAACGCGCGGTGCGCGCGCTGAACAGGGACGCGGTGCTGGAGACGGGCTTGGCGGATCCCGCCTGGCTGAAGGCCCGCCGCGAAGAAGCGTGGGATGTCTACATGGCCACGCCGCTTCCCTCGACGCGCTCGGAGGAATGGCGCTACACGGATGTCGCACGGATGCTGCCGCTGGACCGGCTGGAGCCGAACCTGGAGGGGGCCGATGGGGGGCCGATCCCCGACGCCCTGCTCCACTCGATGGCCCAGGACCGAACGAGCGCCGGACGCGTCGTGGATGTTGACGGAAGTGTCGTATCGGCGGAGATGGATCCGGAGCTGACGGCGAAGGGCGTGGTGCTGTGCTCGCTGCGCGAAGCCGCGCGGAGCGGCGATCCCGTCGTCGAATCGCTCCTGGCGACCCGGGCCGTTCCCGCTTCCGACGGGAAGTTCCCCGCGCTGAACGCGGCCCTGTGGACGGACGGGGTCTTCCTGCGGGTTCCGCGTGACGTGCGCCTTGAGGAGCCCATCCGGCTCAGCCGCTGGGTGTCGCGGCCGGGAACCGCCACCTTCAGCCGCATTCTCATCGTCGCGGAGGAACTCAGCCAGGTTTCTTTCGTGGACGAGGTCATGTCGCCGGACTTCGGGTCCACCAGCCTGGTCAGCACCGCGGTCGAGCTCTTCTCGCGGGGGGGCGCCCACGTCCAGTACGTGTCGCTGCAGCGCATGGGCAGGGGAGGGTTCTACCTCGCCAGCCAGCGTACCCTGGCGGAGCGCGATTCCACCCTCGACACCCTGAACGTGGCGCTGGGAGGGTCCATCGGCCGCGTCGACCTGAACGCCCGGCTCCTCGGTCCCGGCGCCAACAGCGACATGCTGGGTCTCTACTTCGGGGACGACGACCAGCACTTCGACTTCAACACCAGCCAGGACCATGTGGCGCCCGACGCGCACAGCGACCTGCTGTACAAGGGGGCGCTGGACGGATCCGCCCGCGGGGTCTTCCGGGGCGTCATACGGGTTCACGAGGGTGCCCAGCGGACGGACGCCTACCAGACCAACCGCAACCTGATCCTGTCGGACGACGCCATCGCCACCTCCCTGCCCAACCTCGAGATCGGCGCCGACGACGTGCGCTGCTCACACGGGGCCACGGTGGGCCAGCTCGACGCCGAGTCGCTCTTCTACCTGATGAGCCGCGGGATGGACCGCGCCCAGGCTGAACGCCTGGTCGTGCTCGGCTTCCTCGGCGAGGTGCTGAAGCGGCTGCCGCTCGGGGGTGTGACCGAGAAGGTCATCGAGGCGATCAAGGCGAAGCTGCGCCAAGTGAGGGAGTAGCAGCCATGCTGCCCAAGGAAACCCGCAGCGCTGAGGCTGCCGAGGCCCGCTGGACCAGGGTGGCGACGGCGGAGGACGTGCCGCCGAACGAGCTCACTGCGGTATCGACGGATCGGGGGCCGGTCGTGCTCGCGTGGGTTGAAGGCAGGATGTACGCCCTGGAGGACCGCTGTTCGCACCAGGACTATCCGCTCTCGGCCGGCGAGCTCGAAGACGGCGAGGTGGAGTGCATCTTCCACGGCGCCAGGTTCGATCTCTGCACCGGCAGGGCCACCCGGTTGCCGGCAGTCGCCCCCGTTCGGACCTATGAAGTGGAGGTCCGCGACGGCGGCGTCTATCTTCGGCTCGACTAGCTGGATGCAGACCGTCGCCCTGGACGTGGCCGCCGTCAGGCGCGACTTCCCCGTCCTTGACCAGACGGTGGACGGCAAGCCGCTGGTCTACCTGGACAGCGCCGCCTCCTCGCAGAAGCCTCGCCAGGTCATCGACGCGATCAGCCGCTACTACCTGCATGATCACGCAAACGTCCATCGGGGCGTGCACGAACTCGCCCGCCGGGCCACCGAAGCGTACGAAGGCTCCCGCGAACGCATCGCCCGCTGGCTGAACGCCGCCGACGCGCACGAGATCGTCTGGACGCGCGGCACCAGCGAAGCGCTCAACCTCATCGCATTCTCGGTGGGCGAGGGCCTTGGCCCGACCGACGAAGTCGTCATCTCGGAGATGGAGCACCACTCCAACCTGGTGCCGTGGCAGCTCCTCGCCGCCCGCAGGGGGGTTCGGCTCCGCTACGCCGGCCTGACCGACGACGGCCGCCTCGACCTGGACCACCTCGCTTCCCTGATCGGTCCGCGCACCAGGGTCGTCTCGCTTCCGCACGTTTCGAACGCACTGGGAACCATCAATCCCGTGCAGGAAATCGGCGCACTGGTCCGGAGCCGGAGCGACGCGATCTTCATCCTGGACGGCGCGCAGGGAGCGCCCCACCTCTCCCTCGACGTACAGGCGCTGGGCTGCGACTTCTACGCCTTCTCGGGACACAAGATGTGCGGCCCGACCGGTATCGGCGGGCTGTGGGGAAGGCAGGCACTTTTGGATGGCCTGCCCCCGTACCAGGGGGGCGGCGAGATGATCGAGCGCGTCTACCCCGAATACAGCACCTGGGCGGAGGTGCCTCACAAGTTCGAGGCCGGCACCCCCAACATCGCCGGTGCGGTGGGCCTGTCCGCCGCCGTCGACTATCTTGAAGGGGTGGGACTCGACGCCATACACCAGCACGAAAAATCCCTGACCGTCAGCGCGGTCTCGGCGCTCTCCGAGGTGGACGGCATACGAATACTCGGGCCGGAAGACCTCGACGAACGCGCCGGAGTGGTGCCTTTCGTGCTGGAGGGAGCGTCGGCCCAGGATGTGGCAACGATACTCGACGCCCAGGGCATCGCAGTGCGTGCCGGACACCACTGCGCACAGCTGGTGGTGGACCGTTTCGGCGTGTCCGCCACGGTCCGGGCATCCTTCTACCTCTACAACAGCAACGAAGAAGTGAAGCGGCTCGCGGCGGGGGTGGAGACGGCAAGACGGCTCCTCCTGCCCTGACCCGGGACGGCCCGGTTGGGACCGCCAGCGAACTGACGCAGAAAGGATCATTCCCGTGTTCAAGAAAACGACCCCGGAACTTCGGCCGGCGATGCTTCCCGCGGGGATTCTCTGCGGACTGCTCATCGCACTGGTCGGCTGTGGCAACGACGAAACCCCGGACGACGTGGAGTACGGCGGCACTCTGACCCCCGAGCCGCCCAGGGAGGTCAGCCACGCGGGCATGGGCGAGGCCGACTACGGCGACCTGGAACCCGCCGATGTCGGGCTGAACATTCCCTGGGCCCAAAACCCGATTTCGCGCGACCCCATCCCCGATGCTCCGCTCGCCCGCCTCACGGAGGTTACGGCGTCGCCGATGGAGGGATTCGACCGTGTCAGCTTTACCTTCGAGTCCAGGACGGCCGGGTACGAGCTGCGGCTGGTGGAGGACGGCGGAGGAGGTTGTGACGGTGCCGAGCCGGGGACGGATGCGCCCGTGCAGCTCGCCATCGAATTCCCGCGAACCGTGTCCAACGACGGCGGGACTCCCCTCGTCGCCGAGCGTGATCTGGCGCTGGACGGAGCGACGCTGGTCCGAGTGGTGCAAACCTGCGACGATGGTGACAGGGTTCGGTGGCTCCTCGGCGCAAGCGGCGAAATGGAGTATCGTTTGCTGGAAGTGCGGATGGGTAATCTGGTGGTGGTGGACTTCCGCAGCACGTCGGAAGATCCCACCGACCCCGAGGTAACCGAACCGAACTGACCACATATGGACGGACGCGAAACCAACGTGTCCGGATGGGGTATGGCACAGCAGCAGGATTGAGGTGGGGGCGCGGCCTTGGCGCGCGGCACGGGAGTGCATCATGAAAAAGCGCACTGGAGCGATGATCTGGGCAGTCGCCCTGGGAGTGCTGCAGGCTTGCGATTCCAATGGCATCATCCGTTCCGGAGTCGACCGGCCCGTCGACCCGGCGCCCCCTGTCGATTCGACGAGAGCGAGACAGTGCAGCAACGGCATGGCCGGAAGCTACCCGTGCCGGGGTATCGACCTGGTATCGTACCTCACCGGTGAGGAAATCGGTCTGACCCGGGGCCTCGTGAACGACATGTGGGGCTGGACCGATCCCCTTACCGGGACGGAGTGGGCGCTGGTGGGACATCAGCAGGGAACCGCCTTCGTGAGCCTCGCAGATCCGCGGAACCCGCTGTTCGTCGGCCTCCTGCCGAAGACGGAAGCCGCGTCGGCGTCGGTGTGGCGCGATATCAAGGTGTACCGGAACCACGCCTTCATCGTGTCCGATGGCGCGGGACCGCACGGTATGCAGGTATTCGACCTGACGCGGTTGCGCCGTGTCGCCAATCCCCCGGAGACCTTCGAGGCGACCGCGCTGTACGACGGCATCCACAGCGCCCACAACATCGTGATCAACGAGGAGACCGGCTACGCCTACGCGGTCGGCAGCAACGGCGGGGGCGACTCCTGTGGCGGCGGGCTTCACATGATCGACATCCGTGATCCCGTGAATCCCGGGTTCGCCGGGTGTTTCGCGGACACCTCCACGGGTCGCGGGAATACCGGATACACGCACGATGCGATGTGCGTGGTCTACCGGGGGCCCGATGTCGAGCACCGGGGCAGGGAGATCTGCTTCGGCTCCAACGAGACCGCGCTGAGCATCGCGGACGTGTCGGACAAGACGGCTCCGGTGGCGCTGGCTTCGGCGTCGTACCCGAACGTTGCGTACTCGCACCAGGGATGGCTCGACGAGGCCCAGGAATACCTCTACATGAACGACGAGTTCGACGAGGCCTTCGCGATGGTCTCCGGAACCCGCACCATCGTCTGGGACGTCAGGGACCTGGACGACCCGATCCCGGCCATGGATTTCATCGGGAACACGCAGGCGACGGATCACAACCTGTACATCGTCGGGAACCTGATGTACCAGTCCAACTACCTTGCCGGGCTGCGCGTGGTGAGCATCGCCGCCAGGGAGAATCCCGTCGAAATCGCCTTCTTCGACCACAGTCCCGATGACTCGAATGAGGCCGGCCTCAATTTCGGTGGCTGGAGCAACTATCCGTTCTTCGAGAGCGGAGTGATCGGGGCTACCTCGATGCGCGGCGGAGTCTTCTTCGTCCGGTTGGCCGCGGGGACCGCGCCGCTGAACTGACCCACTGGCACCGGTCTCCCGCCCAGGTCTATCTTCAGGTCTTCCGGCACCGCCGGACTTCCGTTCGTTCGCCCTCCATCGGAGACCAGCCGCCCATGCCCAGCAGTGGCACCCCCCGGGGCCGGTCCGAGTCCGGCTCGCCATCCGATCCTGTGATCGCCTCGCGCGAGGGTGCCCTCCTCACCCTGACGCTCAACCGTCCCCATCGCCTCAATGCGGTGAGCCTGCCGCTCTATGAAAGGCTGGTCGAGGAGCTCGCCGGCGCAGAAGCGGACCGGGGCGTCCGCTGCGTAATCCTCACCGGGAGCGGCCGCGCCTTCTGCGCCGGCGCCGACCTCAAGGCCCACCGCGACAGCCCCCAGTCCCCGGAAGAGCGGCGGCGCTACATCGACATGGCCCAGCGCTCCAACCACCTCATGCAGACCATCGGGACGCCGGTCGTCGCTGCGGTGAACGGGCACGCGATCGGCGCGGGGCTGGAACTCGCCCTCTCGGCGGACTTCGCCATTGTGGCGGAGGACGCCAGGCTGCGGCTCCCGGAGGTCGCGCTCGGCACCTTCGTGGGTGGCGGCGTGGTGTACACCCTCGCCGAGCGGGTCGGTGTCCTGAAGGCCCGGGAGGTCATCTACATGGGGGACTTCTTCTCGGGCACGGACGCGGCGGAGATGGGCGTTCTGAACCGGGCGGTCCCCGCTGGCGAGGTCCTTCCAGAGGCTACCCGGCTCGCGCATCGCCTCGCCCGCCTGGCCCCGATCCCCCTGGCCGCGGCGAAGCGGCTGATCGGGCCGGCGACCCGCCTCTCCCGGGAAGACGCGCTGGAACGGGAACGCGCCGCCCTGGAACAGATCTTCGGCACGGCCGACTGGACCGAGGGACTGGCCGCGTTTCACGAGAAGCGCGCGCCCCGGTTCAAGGGAGAATGAATGTCGTGTCAACCTGACATTCTGTAATCCGGACATGACATCATGTCCCTGAAACGGATCTTCGACCCTCGCTCGATCGCGGTAGTGGGGGCCAGCGCGAACCGCACCAAGCGCGGCCACCAGATCCTCCGCGCCCTGGACGAGTCCGGATACGCGGGCGCCGTATACGCGGTGAACCGGGGCGGCGGCACCATCCTCGGCCAGCCGGTCCAAACTTCCGTTGCGGAGCTGCCGGAACCCGTGGACCTCGCAGTGCTCTGTACCCCCGCCGCGACCGCACCCGACCTCGTGCGCGCGTGCGGGAAACGGGGCGTGGCGGGCGCGGTGGTGCTGGCGGTGGGCTTCGGCGAATCCGGCAGCGACGGCACCAGGCTCGAAACCCGCCTGCGGGATGCGGGCCGCGAGCACGGCGTCCGTATCGTCGGGCCGAACACCTCCGGCCTGCTGAACCTGCCGAAGGGGCTCAACCTGATCGGGGCCCGCGGGGTGCGTTCGGGGGGAATCGCCCTGCTGGTCCAGTCCGGGAACATCGCGCTCGACCTCATGACCCAGGTCACCGAGCAGTCCCGGATGGGGATCTCGATCTGCTGCGGTCTCGGCAACGAGGTTGACGTGGGGTTCGGCGAGGTGCTGGAATACCTGGGCACGCACGACGAGACGCGGGTCGTCATCGCGCACATCGAGGGGTGCAGGGACGCACGGGCGCTCCTGCACGCCGCCGCCCGGGTTGCACCGCGCAAGCCCGTCGTGGTGATCAAGTCGGGGCGGACGGCGGCCGGTGCGCACGCGGCTCTCTCGCACACGGGAGCGGTCGCCGGACCGTACGACCGTCTCAGTGCCGGACTCGACCAGGTAGGCGTCACGGAGGTACGGAGGACCGACGAGTTGCTGGCGGTCGCCCAGACGCTGGCCGCGCAGCCGGCTGGCTCGGCCGGCAGCGGTGTCGCAATCCTGTCGGACGGCGGCGGACAGAGTACCCTGGCCGTGGACACGCTTCACGAAATGGGGATCCCGCTGGTAGAGCCGGCACCCGAGACCTCGGCGGCACTGCGCGACATTCTCGGGCCCGCCGCGGCCGTCGGGAACCCGGTGGACGTCGCGGGAGCCGCGGACGCCGATCCGGGCGTGTTCGGGCGCGCGCTGGAGGTGCTGGCGGCGGATCCGGCAGTCGGGGTCGTGATGGTCGTCGGGCTCTTCGGCGGGTACGCGATCCGCTTTTCCGCCCGGCTCGCGGAGAGCGAGGCAGAGGCTGCGCGGTCGATGACCGCGACGATGAGGACCCTTGGCAAGGGGCTGGTCGTGCACTCGCAGTACGCGTTGCACGGGAGTGCGGCGCTCGACGCGCTGCGTGAGGCGCGCGTCCCCGTGATCGGGTCGCTGGATGTGGGGTGCAAGGCGGCGGCCGAGCTGTGCCGGCGGGGGGTGCGGCTGACGCGTTCGGCGCGGTGGCGTCCCGAGAGGGAACCCATGCGCATCACAACATCATCGCATCATATCATCACACGTGCACGTGCCGAGAGGAGGGAGACGCTTGACGAAATGGAGGCACGCGCGCTCCTCGGCGAGGCCGGACTCGCCTTCCCGCCCACCGAAGTCGTGCGCTCGGCGGACGAGGCCGCAGCAGCTGCGGAGCGAGCCGGCTGCCCGGTTGCGATCAAGCTGTTGTCGACGCGAATCACCCATAAGACCGAAGCCGGGGGCGTGATACTGGGCGTAGGCACCGAACACGAGGCCCGGACTGCCTTTGAGCGCATCGCCGTGAGCGCATCCGCGTACGCCCGCTCCCGCGGACTCCCCGAAGAGGACCATGCCGCAACGGTGTCGCCGATGCTCCCGCCCCCCGTGGCCGAGCTGCTGGTCGGCGCGTGCCGCGATCCCCACCTCGGACCCGTGCTGACCCTCGGCGCCGGGGGGATCCGGGTCGAGGTGCTGCGCGACGTGGCTCACCGCGTTCTGCCTGTGGACGGACGTGAGGTGGAGGCTGCAATCGGCGAGCTGAAGGTGAGCGCTTTGCTCGCCGGTGCGCGGGGGGGACGTGCCGTGGGGCTCGGGGCGATCGTGGAGGCAGCCGAGGCGGTCGCCGAGAGCGTGATGCGTTGGCCGGATGTGGCCGAGGTCGAGATCAATCCGCTCTTCGTGTACGAGGACCGGGCGGTACCGGTGGACGCCCGCGTGGTGCTGCGGCCGCCACCGCAACCAATCCGGCGTTGATCACGTCTTCTGGGTGAGGGTGTGTAGTTGGCGCAGTCGAGCGCCACCCGTCACGTCACGTCTCTGGCCGGGGATCCAGGTCAAGGGAGATCTTCATGTTCCATCCGCAGCCGCAGCTTGCCCGTCGAACAATCTATCGGGACGGCCCACCCGGCTCTGTCTCCACTCGCCCCCTCCTCCTTCCCACTCTCGCCATGGCCGCCCTCGTCGGCACCGCCTGCGATTCCGCCGCACGGACCCCCGGCACCGGCACCGACAGCACCGGCGTCCAGGTCGTCACCAGCGATCCCCTGAGTTCGAACACGACCTGCAGAGCGGATGCGAAACCGATGCTCACTATCGGCGAGCAAGCGGGAGACGACGAGAACCTGTGGTTCAGCACGATCCGTGGAGTGGGCCTCCTCTCGGACGGCTCTATTGCGGTGATCGACCGGTCCAGCGAGGAGGTTCGGGTTTTCGGGCCGGACGGTGGTCATCTGGTCTCCATGGGCCGCTCCGGCGACGGACCGGGCGAGTTCAGGAGCGCCTGGTTCCTCTGGGTCCTCCCTGGGGACACGCTGTGGGTCGGTGATTACCGTCCCTGGCGCTACAACGTCTTCACGCGGGACGGGCAATTCGTGCGCGCGGTTCAGATGACGCCGGCCTACGCCAACCCGTCGCGGGCCGGAGGCGTCCTGCTCGACGGCACCTCGATCAACACCAGAACCACCTACATCGCCCGCAGCGATTTCACGGTGCCCGACACCCTCCTTGTGGAGGCGCACGACACCGACGGGCAGTTGGTCTCCACGCTGGCCCGCGTCCCCAACCGGGTCGAGGGGACGACGGCGAAGTCCGAGGCCGTGAACCTGACGCTCACACCGCTGTTCGCCGCCTCCGCGTATGCCGACGCGATCGGAAACACCGTCGCGGTCGGTCACGGCCGGGACCCGGAAGTGCAGATCTTCGACGCCGACCTGCGTCTTCGGCAGATCGTGCGCTGGTCCGAGCCGTCCCGCAGGGTGACCTCCGCCGACGTGGCCGCCTGGCGCGAAAGCTACGTGGACAGCCGGGGAGGGCGCGATTCCAACCAGTGGGGGCCGTCGCAGGAGGCGATCGTGGACATCGACAGGCCTGTGGCCGACTTGTTCCCGGCGTTCAGCTCGATGATGCTGGGCACGGACGGGCGGCTGTGGGTCACCCCATACCGCAAGCCCGGGGAGGAGCCGCGGAGGTGGATGGCATTCGAGCCCGACGGGACCTTCTCCTGCCACCTCGAGCGTGTGCCGCTCTCCATCCACGAGATCGGGGCCGACTACGTGCTCGGTGTTCAATCGGACGAACTGGGGGTGCAGAAGGTGGCGATGTACAGGCTGAGCCGACCGCAGCCCTAATCCCTAATCCCCTGTGGGCCGGAGCGCCACCTTGACCGCGCCGCTCCGCCGGTGGTCGTACGCGGCGCGGAGTGCGTCCCGGTATTGCTTGAGCGGGAAGACGTGCGTAACCAGATCGCCCAGCGCGCGGGGATCGGCCACCATCCGCTGCAGGGTGATGGCGAAGGTGTGCAGCCGGCGCCCGTTCCACTCCTCGGCACCGTATCCCACACAGCCCTGGATCCGCAACTCGTGCGCCCACACGAAGGTCAGGTCCAGCTTGCGCATCTGCCCCGCACAGCCCAGCAGCACCACCCGGCCGCGCGTCGACGCGAAGCCGATCGCCTGCGCCACGCTGCCCTGGCTCCCCACGCAGTCGAAGAGGACTTCGAATCCGCCTCCGGCGTGAACCTCTTCTCCGACGACGGGTTTGTAGCCGCGGGCCCCCGTCCCGATCAGCGCCTCACGCGCCTCCTCACCCGGCACGACCGTCTCGTCCGCGCCCAGGGCCACCGCCAGCGCCGCCTCGTGGGGACGCTTCACCTGCGCCACCACGCGGCCGGCGTGCCCCAGCGTGCGCAGCGCCCAGATCGTCCCGAGCGCGATCGCCCCGCTCCCGATCACCAGGACCGGTCCCCGGGCCCGAAGCGCACCGCTCCGCAGCACGCCGTGCACCCCGATCGCGAGTGGTTCGGCGAGCACCGCTACCCGGTCGGGCACCCCGTCCGGCACGGGAAAGACCTGTCGCCGGTGGGCCACCATCTCCTCCCCCCAGCCCCCCGGGAGGTCCCTGTGGTATCCGATGGTGCTCCCCGGGGATAGTCCTTTATCCCAAAGGCCTCCGGAGCCGCTTCCTCGGTCCGCCGCCTCCGCCTCCGCAGCCCCCGCGGAGTCCCAGGGGGTTCCCCACACACCCGCGGGCCCGGGCTCGGCCGCCAACTCGCAGGTGGCGTGCATCCCGGCCACGCACGAGCGACACCAGGAATCCGCCGTCCAACCCCGCGCCTCGCAATGGAGCATCGGGTCGACCACGACCCGGTCCCCCACGCCCACGTGCGTCACGCCCGGACCCGCCTCGACCACCCGCCCCAGGATCTCATGCCCCAGCACCGCCGGGAACGAACCGAACGGCTCCATCGCCGGACTGGACCGATAGGCGACATTCCCCAGATCACTGCCGCAGATCCCGCACAGCAGGACCTTGATCCGCACCCAGTCGTCACCCGGGAGCGTCGGCCGCACCCGGTCGACCAGACCCAGCCGGGAGGGCCGGCCATACACGAACGCGTCGCTGAGTCTGCCGAGGCTTCGGGCCAGGATGTACCCCGGAATCGTTACGTTGAATTCAACGGCTTTCAATGGCGGGTGCGGCGTTCGAGGATCGTCCGTTCGGTGCGGTGTGCAGCGGAACGTGGTAAAGTGGCGTGAATGGGCGCGGTCGGGAAGGTGGGGCCGTCCTCGATGCGGCACGCGCCCCATCCCAGCGTTGCCGGCCCGCGACTGTCCCGGTCGGTCGGGTCCATCTGGCCTCGTCCGCCCCACCCAATTCAGGCCCCAGACACGAGATCCCCGCATGAAGACAGCGATCATCTCCGGCTGCCGGACACCGTTCGTCAGGTCCGGCACGCATTTCAGCCGACTCACGGCAATCGACCTCGGCCGCCACGCGGTCAACGAGCTGCTGGCCAGGTCGGGGGTCCCTCCCGGCGAGGTCGACCAACTCGTCTACGGGACTGTCGTCCACGACCCTCAAGCGCCGAACATCGCGCGCGAGGTGGGGCTCTCCACACTGCCCGCCAAGGTCCCCGCAGTGACCGTGTCGCGCGCCTGTGCGTCGGCCAACCAGGCGATCTCCGACGGCGTCAACCTGATTGAGAGCGGAAACGCCGCTGTGGTGGTCGCCGGCGGGGCCGAGTGTCTGTCCCGAATCCCCATCCTGGTGTCCGACCGCCTCTCGCGGACCCTGGTTGCCGCTTCGCGCGCGAAGTCACTGGGCGCACGCATCCGCACCTTCGCCCGCACCCGCCCACGGGACCTTGTGCCCGTGGCCCCGGCGATCGCCGAGTACTCGACCGGGGAGACGATGGGCCAGGCCGCCGAACGCATGGCCAAGGAGAACGGGATCAGCCGCGAGGACCAGGACCGGTGGGCGCTGGGATCACACCGAAAGGCCCATGCGGGGACCGATGACGGTCGCATCACCGCCGAGATCGCGCCGCTGTACGTCCCGCCGAAGTACGAGACGACCGTGGAGAAGGACAACGGGATCCGGCCCGACACCTCCATGGAAGCGCTCTCCGCGTTGCGCCCCGTCTTCGACCGGAAATTCGGGTCGGTCACCGCCGGGAACTCGTCTCCCCTCACCGATGGGGCGTCCGCCGTGCTGCTCGCCTCCCCCGACCGGGCCCGCGACCTCGGCTTGAAGCCGCTCGGTTACGTGCGCGCCTACGCCATCACCGCGCTCGATCCCGCCGCCCAGCTCCTCCAGGGACCCGCCTACGCCGCCCCGATCGCGCTCGACCGCGCGGGCCTCACCATGGCCGACATCGACCTGCTGGAAATGCACGAAGCCTTCGCCGCGCAAGTGCTGTCGAACCTGCAGGCGTGGGACTCGGACCGTTTCTGCCAGGACGAACTGGGCCGCGCCGCCAAGGTCGGCCACCCGGACCCGGAGCGGATCAACGTGATGGGAGGATCGATCGCCATCGGCCACCCCTTCGGCGCCACAGGCGGCCGCCTGACCACCACGCTCCTCAACGAACTGCGCCGCCGGGACGGTCAGTTCGGTCTCATCACCGTGTGCGCGGCCGGCGGGATGGGGTTCGCGATGGTGCTGGAGCGGGGGTAGAGAAACGGTCAGCACCCCCCAGTCGGACGAAGATGCCGACAGCGACAGCCTGTCGCCGTTCTCGTCGTTGAAACACTACCGCACGTGCTCCGATGCCCCGACCAGGAGGACCATCCGCTGCGGAACGGCCATCCAGAGCGCATCGACATCGTTGCTGCGCTTCGAGTCGGGGCGCCTACTCGCCCGCCCCCGCCGTCCGCATCGCCGCCTGGATCGCGCCCGTCAGCCTCTGGGGATGCTCCGATCCCACGTAGACCTGTTTGCCGTTCTTCAGAGTGACGGCAACCGCCTGGTTGCCCCGGATCGTCCAGGCGGTCTTTCCGGGCCGCGGACGGATTCCCCAGCCGCCAAACTCCATCAGCGGGCGATAGGTCAGGCCGCGTACGGCTTCGATATCGGAGTAGTGGATGCGCTTGCGGACGAGGTTGACCGGGCCGAAGGCGATGAGGACGTGATCGCTGCGCACCTCAACGTCCAGCCTCAGGAAGAACGCGTTGATCGCGAGCAGGAAGAACACGGCAACTCCGGTTCCAGCCAATGCTCCGATGCCGGCCCAGGACACGCCTTGATCGCCCATCACGGAGAGGCCCCCGTCCACGATGCTGTAGATGGTCCCGACGATCGCCGCCCCACAGCTGACCCAGATGAGCGCCATCACCCAGAGCGGCGCCCACGTCTGTTCCCGGTAGTGCCTGCCGCTCCCATGCATGCCCCGCGTTGCCATGCTAACCTCCAGTCAGATCGCCGAGCGCGCGCCGCACGTACACGGGCACCATCGCCCGGCGCCAGTCGCTGTCCACGATAATGTTGTCGAGCGGGCGGCACTGCGCCCGCGCTCTTTCTGCCAGTGCGCCGATCAGCTCGTTGCCGAGCCGCTCGCCGGCCGCGATTTCGTCCCAGCCGGCCAGCACCCGCGGCCGGGCACCCAGCGCCGACACCACGCCCCTGATCTCCACCACCGTTCCGTCCTCCGCAAAGTCACCCGCCACCGCCACGGACAGGAGAGGAAAGTCGATCGAGTTCCTCTGACGCAGCTTGCGGTAGGCGCTCCGGCGGCGGAGCCTGCGCCCATTCGGGCCCGGCCCCCGACCGGACCGGGCAATTCGTGCCCCATCCACTCGAGACTCGCGCCCATTTGAGGCAGGCCCCATTAAGGGAATACGTATCTCGGTGAGGATTTCGTCACTGTCCCTGCGCGTGTTCCAGATTCCGTCGGTTATGAAGAAGTCGGATGCGGCGATCTCGCGGGTGCCCGTGGGGCCGGTCAGCGTGAAGGTCGCACCGAGCGCGATCAGGTTCGGCGGCGTGTCGGCCGAGTGGGCCGCGACGCACTTGCGGCCGACCTTCGTGACATGACAGACATCGCCGTCCTTCTTGAGGCAGTACCCGAGCGCGCTCCGCCAGAACTCGGTCTGGTTGTAGTAGGTGCAACGGGTGTCGAGGCAGACGTTGCCGCCGATCGTGCCCATGTTGCGCAGCTGCGGGCCGGCGACGAGGCCGGCGGCGGTCGCGAGGCCATTGCAGTGACGGCGGACGAGGGGGTTGGCGGAGATGTCGGCCAGGGTTTCGAGGGCACCGATGCGGAGGGTGGTGTCGGACGAGACGCCGCCCGAGGCGCGGTCGCCGGATGAGGCGTTGCCGCCGCCGGTCGTGCCGCGGTCGCTGGTGACCTCGATGCCGCGCATCGCGCTGATTCCGTTCAGCGAGACGATGTGTGCCGGGGTGAAGAGGCGGTGCTTCATGTTCGGCATCAGGTCGGTGCCGCCGGCGATGGGCATGGCGTCGGTGCCGTGTTCGTGGAGGAGGGACACTGCCGCCTCGACGGTGCGGGGACGGTGGTAGCGGAAGGGGGGGAGCCGCAGCATTCGCCTAGCGGGCCGGAGCGGGATCGACCGGCGCCAGAGGCCGCGCGACCATGATCCCGTCCTGGCCGTCGATGCGCCGGATCCGCTCGGCGAGAGAGTCGTCGCTGAGCTGGACATGGGAGCCGACCAGGGGGGCGTGCAGGAGGCGCAGCACGCCGCCGCGCCGGACGGCGATGCCGGTGTGGGCGATGTCGAGGCCGGGCACGGTGCTGGTCGCCGCGATGATGTCCCCGTCCTGGATGAGGTGTTCCCGGGCGGGGATGTCGGCTGTGGGGATGTAGTGGCGGGTCGCGAGCCGGAGGCGGGCTTCCATGGACGTGATCGCCGCCAGCACCCCGGGCTCGGCGAGTTGCCGGTAGGCGTCCGGATGGGTCGACATGAAGTCGATCGGCGTCGGATCGGCCACGCCGCCGAGCTCGTCGGATATCCCGTCGACCAGGCCCATCGCCTCGTTGTCGGCGATCCACTCGCTGAAGTAGTGGAGGCGGCTGGGATAGCCGTCAAGCACGCCGCCGCGGTAGCGGACGTCCGTCAGTTCGCGTCGGTAGGCGGCCTTGAAGCGGTCCAGGTCGTCGAGCGTTTCCGGCGGCACGGACCATGACAGGCGGGCCAGCACCAGCACATTCTCGACGAAGGTCACGCAGTCGAGCACCTCCAGGTTGATGACCAGCCGTTCAGGGCCGGAGAGTTCCAGTGTATGGGGCTCATAGGGGGTGTCGATGAAGCGTTCGCCGATGCGTGCGAGGGCGTCGCCGAACCGGAGGAGGGTGTCGAGCTGCTGCTCCAGCGCCCAGGAAAGCTGCTCGCGGGCGATTTGCCAGTCCCTCTCGGTGCCTTCGGCGCGACGCTCCTGGGTCTCTTCCGGGCGCCCCTGTTCGGCTGGCGCCGCGAGCGCCTCCGTTGCCTGGGCCGTGTGCTCATCACTGGTCTCGTCCCGGATTTCCTGTGCGCCCCCACCGGCTCCGTCCGCTTCCGTGCACGCTGTCGCCACGACAGAACAGAGAACAAAGAGTGGAGCCTTGAGAGCGAAAGAAGTAAAGAAAACACGACATTTCGTAAAGCAGACATTACAGTGTAGCCGAATGGACGTTGCGGTCCAACGTGGATGCATCACCGGGCGAATGGTGGGTGGACCTTGTCCACGGGCTGCAACTGTTCGCCCGCGCCACCACATTCGACCGCTCATTTCACCCCTGCCGCAGCCGTGACTTGCGGGGTCGAAACCTGACTTCGGCGCTCCGCCTCCGCCGCCCGAATCGCCCGCCACACCCGCGGCGGCGAAAACGGCAGCGTGTTGATCCGCACGCCCACGGCGTCGTGAATCGCATTCGCAATCGCCGGAATCGACGGATGGAGCGGCCCCTCACCCGCCTCCTTCGCCCCGTACGGCCCTTCGGGATCGATCGACTCGATGATGAGCGACTCGAGCTCCGGCGTGTCGAGGCTCGTGGGGATGCGGTAGTCGAGCAGTGACGGTGCGTTGTGCAGGCCCGCACGCCCCTGGTCCGCCGACTTGAAGATCTGTTCCTCCATCAGCGCCTCGGCAAAGCCCATGTACGCCGAGCCCTCCATCTGCCCCGCGACCAGCACCGGGTTCAGCGCGCGCCCGCAGTCGTGCGCGATCCAGATCTTCTCCACATTCACGAACCCCGTCTCGGGATCGACCTCGACCTCGGCCACGTGCGCCGTGAAGGAGTATGCCGGCGAGGCCCCGATCGTCGCGCCCCGGTAGTCCCCGTGCACGTCCTTGGGCGTGTTGTAGGACCCGGTCGCGCCCAGCGTGCCGAACTTCGCCTCGGCCAGGTTGAAGGCCTCGCGCAGTGGCATGCTCGTCGCGGTGTCGCCCGCCCGCACCGCCCACCCCCCCGCCAGCAGCACCTCACCCGGCTTCGCGTCCCACGCCTCCGCGACCGCGTCCTGCACCATCACCTTGATCCGCTTCGCGGCCTCGATGCAGGCGTTCCCCAGCATGAACGTCACACGGGAGGAGTACGCGCCCAGGTCGACCGGCGTGAAGTCGGTGTCCCCGGCGAGCACCCGGATGTGGTCGAGCGGCACGCCCAGCTCCTCGGCCACGATGTACGTCACCATCGAGTCCACCCCCTGCCCGATCTCCGACGCGCCCGAGAAGACCGACACCCTCCCGGAGCGGTCCACCTGCAGCTGGATCCCCGACTGCGGCATCTCGTTCGGGTAGATCGGGTAGTTGGTGCCGGTGATGTAGGTGGACCCCGCGACGCCGACGCCCCGCCCGTAGGGGAGCCTGCTGTGCTTCCGCTTCCAGTCGCTGGCCTGCTCCACCGCGTCCAGGCATTCCAGGAAGCCGTTGGAGGTGACGCGCAGGCCGTTGACGGTGCGGGTGTTGGGGCCGATGAAGTTGCGGCGGCGAAGTTCGATGGGATCGATCGACAGCGCCTCGGCAATGCGGTCGAGCTGCACCTCGAAGGCGAAGCGGGGCTGGACCGAGCCGTGGCCGCGCTTCGGCCCGCACGCCGGCTTGTTGGTGTAGGCGCGCGTGGAGTGGAAGCGGTAGGCCGGCATCCGGTAGGGGGCCGTCAGCAGCTGTCCGGAGTAGTAGGTGGTGACGAGCCCGAAGGACGCGTACGCCCCGCCATCCAGGACGATCTCGGCGTCGACCGAGGTGAGGAGGCCCTCGCGGGTCGCGCCGGTGCGGTAGCGCATGTGGAAGGGGTGGCGGCCCCGGTGGGCGTAGAAGACCTCTTCCCGGGTGTAGAGGATCTTGACCGGGCGGCCCGTCTTCATCGACAGCTTCGCGACGCAGAACTCCAGGTCGAAGGGCTCGGACTTGCCGCCGAAGGCGCCGCCGACCGGGGGCTGGATGACCCGCACCCGGGCGGGATCGACCTCCAGCACCCGGGCCAGCTCGCGGTGCAGGTAGTGGGGGACCTGGGTCGCCGACCACACGGTGAGTTTGCCGTCGCCCTCCGCGAGCCCGATCGCGCAGTGGGGCTCGATCGGCGTGTGGGTGGTGCCCTCGAAGAGGTAGTCCCCCTCCACCACCAGCTCTGCCTCCGCGAACCCGTCCTCCACCTCGCCGAACTCGAGCTTCACCACCTTGGTGACGTTCCCGTTCCACCCCGGCTTGCGCGGCTCGTGGATGTACGGCCCGGCCTCGGCCGCGATCGCCTCGTGCGGGTCCAGGTACGCGGGCAGCTCCTCGTAGGTCACGTCGATGAGATCGAGCGCGGCGATGGCCGTGTCCTCGTCCACCGCCGCCACCGCCGCCACCCCGTCCCCGACGTAGCGCACCTTGTCGACGCAGAGAGGATACTCGTCGGGAGTCCACGGGATGATCCCGAAGGTCGTGGGCATGTCGCGGCCGGTCACGACCGCGTGGACGCCCGGGAGCGCCTCGGCGCGCGACGTCTCGATGGCCACGATGCGGGCGTGCGGGTGCGGACTGCGCAGGATCTTGCCGTGCAGCATCCCGGGCAGCCGGATGTCGTCGGTGTAGCGGGCCCGCCCGGTGGCCTTGGCCAGTCCGTCCACCTTCCGCATCGGGCGGCCGATGGTGGAGAGGCTTCCACCCGCAGCCGCCGCGGCCCGTCCGGACCCATTCGCGGACGCCTCGCGCGGGCTGCCGGCCCCTGGCCCGGCCCTGGTTCCGTCACGCGCCACTATTCGCCCAGCCTCGCAGCGGCGGCCTCAACCGCGTCGTAGATCTTCGCGTAGCCCGTGCACCGGCAGAGATTGCCGGCCAGCGCGGTGCGGATCTCCTCCCGCGTGGGCGACGGGTTCCGGTCCAGCAGCGCCACCGAGCTGCACAGGATGCCCGGCGTGCAGAACCCGCACTGCGCGGCCCCGTTCAGGTCGAACTCGTCCTGCACCGGATGCGGTTCCGTCCCGTCGGCGAGCCCCTCCACGGTGCGCACGTCCTTCCGCTCGGCCTCCCACACCGGCGTGATGCACGACAGCACCGCGCGGCCGTCCACGATCACCGTGCAGGCCCCGCAGTCCCCCTTGTCGCACCCCTGCTTGGACCCCGTCAGGCCGAGTCCGTAGCGGAGCGTCTCCAGCAGCGTGTAGTGGGCCGGCACCCCGCACTTCCGCTCGTCCCCGTTGACCCTGAGTCGCACGACTTCCATCCGGAACCTCCTCGTCACCGTTCAAATATCGGGTCTGGACGGGGTTTCGGGCCAGTGCGGGGCGCGGGCGAGCGACGCTCTCTATATACTTGATGGGCACGGAATCCCTTCCAACCCAGGACGACAGCAGCATGCCCTACCCGGAGATGATGGTCGCGCCCATGCGGGGCGACATGGTACGAATCGGTTTTCAGGAACTTCGCGACGCGGAACAGGTCGAGCAGGCGATGGACGCCATGGAGGGGACCGTGCTGATGGCGGTCAACTCGGTGTGCGGCTGCGCCGCCGGGATCTTCCGCCCCGCCGTGGCGATGGCGCTACAGGGCGACAAACAGCCCGACCACAAGGTCACCGTCTTCGCGGGACAGGACCTCGACGCCACCGCGGCCGCGCGCACGCGCCTCGTCGGCTATCCGCCCTCCTCGCCCTCGATTGCGCTGCTCAAGGACGGCGACGTGGTCTTCATGCTCGAGCGCTTCCAGATCGAGGGACGCTCGGCCCCCGCGATCGCCACCGACCTGCAGGCGGCCTTCGACGAGCACTGCTGAGGGGGCGAGTTCGGCGGCTCTCCGGTCCCTACTCCGCCTTCCTTGAGGCCAGCCAGCCGTCCACCGAGAACTTGCCGGGTCCCGTGGCGAAGAAGTAGAGCCAGGTGAAGCTGTAGAAGGCAGCAAGTTCGCCGCGGTTCATGATGGGCCAGAAGCCGCTCGGAGCGTGGCGCCAGAAGTACGCGACCGCCATCTGGCCGGCCAGCAGGAAGGCTACCGGGCCGGTCAGCAGCCCGGCCATCATCATCAGTCCGCCGAAGAACTCCAGGATGCCGGCGATCCCCGCCGCGCTCATCAGGCCCTCGACCTGGTTGCCTCCGAGCGCACCAAAGAGCTTCTGGGCCCCGTGTTGCATGAAGAGAAAGCCGGCGACGATGCGCAGCGCGTTGTGGGTCAGTTCCCTGAGCCCGGCGTGATCGTGTTTGAACATGTTGCGACTTCCTCCTCCTCACGGATGGGTCGACTTCGCGGACTGCGAGACCCCGACAGATTACGGTCCGAACGACGCCCGCGCAAAGGAAATGGCACGGGTTGACGGGCGCGGCGCCGGGCCCTGGCTCACCATCCCGAAGCCCGGCACTGTCCGCAGGCGCGCACCCGCCGGGAATCGGCCCTACCGCAGCCGCCGACGCACCTCCCGCTCCTCCTGCTTGCGCGCCCGCCTGGCCTCCTTCTTCTCGCGCCTGAGCCTGCGCCGGGCCTGCTTCTTCGACTCGCCCGGATGGCGGGAATGCACCTCCACCGATCCAAGCACCGCCAGGCCATCGATCCGCACCACCGGTGCGTCGGGATCGAGAGGGACCGCGGGGTCGCCGGGCTGTTCGCCGAAGGAACCCAGGATGGCGGAGCCCGCGCACTGTACATGGAGCCCGGGTGGGACCAGGATCTCCACTGATCCCATGAACGTAAACGCCTGGATGCGGCACTCCCCGGGACCCAGCAGCGCCTCGCGCAGGTCGACCACGGCCGAACCCAGCGCCGCCACGAAGGTGTTCTGCCGGGCCGGAATCCACCGGCCCACCCGCTTCGTCTCGCCGAACAGGGCGACGGCGCGGTCGTTGGCGCGCACCCGGCCAGCGGGCACGTCCGGCGTCATTCGCTGAAGCGCCTCGACCGATGTGCTCCGGGGAGCCGACGCGGCCGCGGGGCCCCCCGTCCGGATCCCGTCGACCGCCTTCGCCAGTTCCGGCATCGTACCGGCGGCGTGCACGATGCTCACCCGCCGCTCGAAGTCCTCGACCGTCAGCATGTCCCGGGCGAAGCACTCGGCAAGCACGTCGATCGACTCTTCCCTGGCTTCGGCCAGCGCGGTCCTGGGGTCCTTCGCCGCCTCGGGACCGCCCGCAACGCCCCCGCCCCGCTTCGTCGCGCTCATTTCGCGAACCTCCTTATCCTCATTCCAGCATGACCTCGATCACGGTCCCGCCACAGGTCTTGCAGAAGCGCGCGTCGGGGTCGTGTTCCGCAGTTCGGCACGAGGTGCACACCATGTCGCCGGCCGCCCGCGGGGCCGCCGTGCCGGTCCGCCCCGCCACGCGCGCCGCATACACCATCTCCACGCTTACGATCCCGGTGGGCACGGCAATCATCCCGTACCCGAGCAGCATGATGATCACCGCCAGGAGTTGCCCTACCGGGGTGTTCGGCGTGATGTCGCCGAAGCCGACCGTGGTCAGGGTCACCACCGCCCAGTAGACGGACACCGGGATCGAGGTGAATCCGGCGTCGGCCCCCTCGATCAGGTACATGAAGGAGCCCAGGATCACCACCATCGTCAACACCGTGATCAGGAAGACGATGATCCGGTAGCGGCTGGCCGCCATCGCCCGCGCGAGCGTCCGGGCCTCGCCCAGATACCGCACGAGCTTCAGGACGCGGAAGACGCGCAGCACCCGGAGCACACGGATGCTCGCGAGGAAGTGGGTGCCTGGCAGGAGGAGGCTCAGATAGGTGGGGATGATGGCCATAAGGTCGATGATGCCGAAAAAGCTCAGCGCGTAGCGGCGCTTCGATTCGACGGACGCCAGCCTCCCCGCGTACTCCAGGGTGAAGAGGATCGTGAGCACCAGCTCGGCCACGTAGAGAAAGTTGTGATAGCTCGCGGCGATCGTGTCCACGGAATCGAGCATGACCACCAGCACGCTGGCCAGGATCGCCACCATGAGGAGGACATCGAACGCCCTGCCGCCACGCGTGTCCGTCTCGAAGAGGATGTCGTAGAGCTGGCCGCGCCACGGTGGGCCGTTCTTCGCGCGACTGATCGGGCTGGCCACAGGCTTCTACTCGGCGTGCTCCGGAATCCCGCTCGGACAGGACACCCCGGTCCCGCCGAGCCCGCAATATCCGCCCGGGTTCTTTGCGAGGTACTGCTGGTGGTACTCTTCGGCGTAGTAGAAGGGGGGCGCTTCGGCGATCTCCGTCGTGATCTGACGGTGTCCGGCGGCGTCGAGCTCCCTCTGGTATCGGGTGCGCGATGCTTCGGCGAGCCTCTGCTGCCGATCGCCGATTGTGTAGATCGCTGACCGGTACTGGGTCCCTATGTCGGCTCCCTGACGCATCCCCTGCGTGGGGTCGTGCCCTTCCCAGAACGCCGCGAGGAGCGTCGGGTAAGCGATCGCGTCCGGATCGAAGACGACCAGCACCACCTCCGTGTGACCCGTGCGGCCGGAGCAGACCTCCCGGTAGGTCGGGTTGGGGGTAGGGCCCCCCTGATAGCCGACCGCGGTGGAATGGACGCCGGGCAACTCCCAGAACTGGCGCTCGGCCCCCCAGAAGCAGCCCATGCCGAAGTAGGCTCGCTGGAAACCGTCGGGAAAGGGCGGCTGGATGCGATTACCGTTCACATGGTGGCGGTCGGGCACCGCGAGCGGCTCCTGCCGTCCGGGAAGATGCTCGCCGTGCTTTGGCATGCGTGGGCCGAGCGGAAGCCTGGACTTGTAACTTGCGAACATAGCCCAAGGAAGGTAATAGAGTTCGCCGGATTTTTCTTGAAACGGGGAGGCCGCCTGCGGGGCGGTCGGCTGGACGGAGCAGCAGCCGGAAAGGGAACGGGCGCCGTAGCCAATGTGCTGGATACTGAACAGGGGGGCCGCGCCACCCGGCCCGTACCCGGCCCGGCTCGACCGGGTCGTCGGGATTGGTGCGCACCGGGCCGCGCGGGCGGAGATCGCCGGGTGGCCGGGGTATCGGGCGACCCCGCTGCGGCTGGCGGACCGGCTGGCGGGGAGGTTGAGGGTAGGGGCGGTCTGGGTGAAGGACGAGAGCGGGAGATTCGGGCTCGGGAGCTTCAAGGCGCTGGGTGGTGGGTATGGGGTGCGGAGGGTGGTGGGGGGTGGGATGGGTTCGCGGGGGGCTGGCCGTGGGGGCGGGAGTGGAAGTGGCCGTGTGGGCGAGGGTGGAAGTGGCCGGGCAGGCGGCGGTGCGGCCCGGAAAACCGTCACCTGCGCTTCCGACGGCAATCATGGGCGGGCGGTGGCCTGGGGCTCCCGGATGTTCGGATGCGACGCTGTGATCTATCTGCCGACCCATGTGACCGAGGCGCGGGCCGAGGCGATTCGGTCGCTGGGGGCGCGGGTGGTGCGGGTGGACGGCGAGTACGACGACGCCGTGCCCCAGGCCGACCGGGATGCCCGCGAGCGCGGTTGGACGGTGATCTCGGATACGTCCTACGAGGGGTACATGGAGATCCCGCGTGTGGTGATGGTGGGATACACGATCATGGTGGAGGAGGTTCTGAGTACTCTCGGGGCATGGCAGAGTATGACAGGCCCATCCGTGCCCACCCAAACGCAGGCCGGGGGCACGGAGGGCCAGTGGCGCCGGGGAGCCGCGCACGAGCGAAGGCGCCGCGAGGCGGGGAACGAGGGCCTCCTGCCCACCCATGTGTTCATTCAGGGTGGGGTTGGGGGGCTGGCCGCGGCGGTGATCGGGCACTTGTGGGCGCGGCTGGGGCCGGATCGTCCGGTGGCGGTGATCGTCGAGCCGGTCGAGGCTGACGGGCTGTTGCGCTCCGTGCGGGCCGGGAAGCCCGCGGCGAGCCGGGGCAGTCTCCACACCATCATGGCGGGGCTGAGCTGCCGGGAGATCTCGCCGCTGGCGTGGGAGGTGGTGGGGGTGGGGGCCCACGCCTTCATGACGGTGGCGGACGAGGGCGTTCCCGGGCTGATGCGGGAAGCCGCTCGGGGCGGGCTTGGGGAGCCGTTCGAGGGGGGGGAGTCGGGGGTGGCGGGGCTGCTGGGCCTGATCGAGGTCGCGCGGGACGGGGAGCGCCGCCGGGCGATCGGGCTCGATGAGCGCTCGCGCGTGCTCGTGTTCAATACGGAGGGCGCGACCGACCCGGGCCGATATGCGCGGATCGTGCAGGGCGGCAGGTCGGAGTAGGCGCGGGGATCGTGCCGTGCGGTGTGGCTCGTCGCCGCCTGCTGCAGACGCGGCCGCCTGATTACCTTCCGGAAGCCGCCATTCCCCACCACCAACGAGGCCGCACCCCATGAGCGACCCATTCTACACCGCCCGCGCCAGCGTGGCCAAGGTGGACGGCATCCACCGCCGTGCCACCCTGGAAGACGGCACCGAAATCGACTTCGGCGTCCACGGCCCGATCAAGTCCCACTTCCGCCTCGACGCCGAACCGGACCGGCCGCTGCCAGTCGACTACCTGGTCGCGGCCGCCGCCGGCTGACTGCTCGGGACCCTCAACGGCGCACTGGAGGTGCGCGGGATCCCGATGGCCAACGACGCGATCAGCGTCACGGCGGAAGGCACCAACGAGGTCGTGGACCGGATCGTCAAGCTGACCCGGATTCACGTCCACTACACCATCACCCTGCCCGAGGGCGCGCCGCGAGACAAGGTCGACCGGGCGCTGGCGACCCACGTCGCCAAGTGCCCGACGGCGGCCAGCCTCAAGGGTGCGGTGGAGGTGACCTGGTCGGCGGATGTGACGTAGGGGGCCGCGTTCCCCTCAGTGCGCCGATCCCGTCGACCGGCCGGCACCCTCTCGCAGAATCTCCAGGAGGAACGCCACGGCACGTTCCGAGCCCGTGCGCCCCAGCCAGTAGACCGCCCGCTTGCGCACTTCCGGATCCGTTTCCTGCCGGGCAAGTTCGATCATCTTTTCGATGACGGCGTCCGCATTCTCCTCGTCGGATTCGGCCTTCTGGTAGAGGGCATAGAGGAACTGGTCGCGCAGCTCCGCGCTCTCCAGAGTCCCGTACGTCCTCGCAACCTCCTCCAGGTCGAGCGACGGCTGCCTGGACCAGGCCTCCAGCGCCGCGGCACGGACATCCTCCGACAGCCCCGGATCCACAACCACAGGCAACAGCCAAGCTGCAACCCCCTGGTCTCCGCTCTCTACCCTCGCGCCAACGACCCCGAGGTAGGCACGCTTGGCGACATCGGAATCGAGTCTGTAGAAGACCTGCGAGAGCGACCCCGGGGCCAGGCGCTCAGCAACCAGAACGGCGGCCCTCCGACGGGGCATTTCCGCCTTCGATCCGTCGGCCGCAAAGTCGATCAGAGCCTCTGTCGCTTCGTCGCTCTGCTGGCGGTAGAGTCCGTGGATGGCCGCATCCTGCACCTCGTGGTCGTCCGACTCCCTCAGGAAGCTCACCAGCACCCTGGCAACCTCGGGAGACTCGAAGTTGGCGAGCTTCGTTACCGCCCACTGCCGAGTCCGGGGGTCCGGATGGTCTCTGGCAACCTCGATCAACAGGTCCCGGGCCTCTTCGGTCTCTTCCCCGCCCAACCAGTTCAGGGACATGTATCGAAGGTGTGTCGAACACTCGTCATTGCGCGTGAGCATATCGCGGACGGTGGGCATCACGTCTGTCTCCAGCCGCATCACCGTGGTCAGGGCTTCCTGCAGAGTCAGCGCGTCCTCGCACTCCGGGTGGATGTCGATTCCGGCGAGGACCGGGTCATACCCCCCCGACGAACCAAGAGAGCGCATGAGCCCCGCAAGATTGCTCAAGAACTCCGGCGTGTAGACGACACCTCCTTCCACCCGGAAAGGCGGATAGCCGCGGTTTCCACCGAGTGTCCAGACATCCGGAAAGTTCCGATACTCGTAAACCGCGGCCGAGTCCGGCCTGAGCGCGAACGAGTCAGCTTGCAGTTCCCGAAGACCGGACGTCTCAAGCAGAGCCTGTAACTGCTCAGCCCGACTACGCTGCAACGCAGCCAAATCGCTCCGCCGAAGGGCCTCCTCCAGGTCGGTCGAATCCATCTGCGCGCGATACCGGGCAATCGCCTCTTGCACCGCACTTTCCAGCATCCTCTCCTGCTCCACCGCCCATCGCGCCTCGTACTGTTGCCGCAACTCGCGCAGCGCCGCGGTGTCCCGCGTCAGTACCCCTTCCGCTTCGCGAAGCGCCTCCTCGGCAGCGTCGGGGTCGCCCAGCTCGGCGAGTTGCCGCCGCACGCGGGTGCGCAGATCGCGGACGTCGGAGTAGATTCGCCCGTGTGCCTGCGCCTCCGAGTAGACCCCCACCACGTCCAGCAGCAGCTGTGCCTCCGCCAGATTCCCCTGTCGGTAGCGGCCGAAGGCCTCCCAGTAGTAGGAGTCGGCAACGAACCGCCCGAGTCTGGTGTTACCGCTGTATCCGCTGTTCCGAGGGTATTTTTCCCGCAGGGCCTGGAAGAGTTCCGCAGCCCGATCGTACTCCCCGCGGTTGAGAGCGCGCCGCGCTTCCGTGAACATTCGCTCTTCGTCGGTGAGGCCTCGAGCCGTGGTCTCCTGCGCCGCCAGGCGTTTTGCTTCCGAACCCGCCAGGGAGCCTGCCGTCATCACGGCGACATCCAACGCCAGCAGGGTGGCCAGGGCGAGAACTGCCCAACCGGGATTGCGTGCTTGATTCCTCATTTTATATCTCCAAGTATATGGGTGATATCTTTTGATATATTTTCGGTTGTCTGATATATGCTATTTGATATCATAGTCCGTCCGCGTCCGCGACCGCACGCAGTCTGGGAAGGGCGTTCTTGATCTCCATGCTCTCCCGGGCCAGCTGCCATTCCACATCCGGTGCGCCGGAGCCGAGGCGGGAGATCTGGAGCATGAGCAATTCCAGATCCTCGAGCAGCTTCGGATCCTCGAGCAGGGCGAGTTCCATGGGGGTCCGCGATCCCTGCAGATCGAGGTGCATGCGGGTCTCGGCGAGGAGTTCCCGGCCCCATGCGGCAAGGTCCCTTTCGGTGAGGGGCGTCCGCTGGTCGGTCCGCAACGCGGTGAGCAGGGTTTCGGCCCGGCCGAAGAAGCGGAGCTGCTCGCGGTCCCTGTGGATGGAGAGCCTGCTCGGGAGGGCGCGCGTCGGCGCCGTGACCGTGGCGTCGGCGAACCGCACCGCTTGCGGCTCGAACTCGGACGGGATCACCGGGGCTTGTAGATCGACCGACACGCCGGGCACCGGCAGGATGCTCGCTGTGAGGACCGGCGGTTCCGGCTCTGCGGGCTGTACTGGTTGCAGTGCATCCCGGGCAACTGGCGATGGATCCGCCGCTTCGGCGGGACCCGTCGCAAAGGTGGGATCGACCCCCACCTCACCCGGCCGCGATTCCCGCGCATCCCGACCGAGCACCAGGCCCAGCACGAGAGAAGCCGCCGCGGCCAGCGCTGCGCCCCAACCGGCCACCCTGCGCCGCGCCGCCCACCCCTGCCGCGAGGGCCACCGCCGCGTCCCAGTCCGCTCGGCCGGCAACCCGGCGACCACCCCTCCGGCGCCGGCCCCGCTCGCACTCTGCCCCTCGGCCCCGGTCCCGCCCCGGCCCACCCCCACCCCCCCACCCCTCAACCCCCACGCGGCCTCGATCCGTCCCCACATCTCCTCCCGGGGCGCACCCGGCGCCTCGTTATATCCCAGCGCGTCGACCGCCTGCCCGTCCACCGCGCGGTCAGCGGCGCCCTCCCCCAGCCCAGCCTCCACCCCCCGCCACATCACCTCCACGGGCACGCGCGGCGCCTCGTTGTACCCCCGCGCGTCACGGCGCAGAAACTCGGCGAATCTCTCGAAGTCGCTCACGACGCCCACTCCCCGGCGTGCACGGCCAGCGCTTCCCGCAACCGGCGCCGCGCCCGAAACAGCTGGGACTTCGACGTGCCGACCTCGACCCCCAGAATGGCGCCGATCTCGGCGTGCGTGTAGCCCTCCACGTCGTGCAGGATGAACACGGTGCGGCAGCCCTCGGGTAGCGCGTCGATCGCGCGGTGAAGATCCTCGCGCAGGTCGGGCTCGATCCGCCTGGACGGGTTCGCGACGTGCAGGCGCTCATCGAGCTCCGTCTGCCGGTCGCGGAACCGCTTCACCTTGCGGAGCTGGTTCAGCGACACGTTGGTCGCGATCGCCGTGATCCACGTGCCGAACTTCGCCTCGCCGCGGAAGCTGCCGATCTTCGTGAACGCCTGCACGAACGTCTCCTGCGTGAAGTCCTGGGCGAGGTCGTACTCGCCCGCAAAGCGGTAGCAAAGGCGGAAGATCCGGTCGACGTGCGCCTCGTACAGCGTTCGCGCGACCGTCTGATCCCCGTCCTTCAACCGCTGTATGAGTTCTTTTTCCGTCACCGAGCCGAGTCTCCGGTCACCCGCCCCTTCCGCCCTGGCCGCCGCCTCCGGTTCGATGACACCGGCAATGTGCGAATTGGTTGCAATCGCCGGAATCGTCATCGCCGAATCCTCAGCCGGGTCACATACGGCGTGCCGGCATCGTCCTCACCGGCGAAGAGGAGGTGGTTCCCGGTAGCGTATGCCCGGCCGGGGTTGATGTTGACCTCCTCCGGCACCGCGACCCGTCCCAGGAAGACGCCGTCCTCGCGGAATACGTCGATGGCCGCGCCCTCGTCCACCTCCATGGTTTCCGGGACCACGAAGACGTGGCCGGCGCCATCCACGAACAGGCCGGCGATGACCGGCTTGTGCTCCGGCAGGGCTCGCAGGTGGTCCCGCATCAACGCGGACGCGGACGGGAAGTCGGGGTAGCGCTCGAAGGTGGCGCGCACTTCGTCGCGGTCGGCTTCGTCGACAGCTGCCGGCCTGACTCCTGCCAGCGTGAACACCACGGTCGTGTCACCGGCCAGCGTACGCCTGTAGACCCGGTACTCGCTGCTGGGCGCGAACCAGACATCGTCTCTGCACCCCAGGGCCCTCTTGAGAGTTGGTCCGAACCAGACCGGCCGCCGCAGGCCCGCCGACGGCAGATCGGCCAGCTGGAGGACAAACTCCAGGTGGGGCAGCGTGTCCAGTTTCTCCCCATCGGGCGACACCCGAACCGGATGGTAGTGGACAAGGTCGACATCGGACGGGTCGTCGCTCCTCTCCCTGTTCGGATAGCGCACTCCCCACTCCATGTAGCTGGCGTCAGGCGCGATTGTGCAACGCTCCGTGATGAGGCCCCAGGTCGCCCGGCGTGCCCGCGTCCCCATGAACGTACCGTCCGGCGCGAAGATCGAATAGCGCGGCGCCCCCCCGTCCGCCACCCAAAGCGTGTCTCCCCGCGCGATGGCGGGTCCCAGCGCTTCGCGAAACTCCCCCGGCCCCTGGCCGCGTCCGCCGAGCGTCCGCAGAAAGCCGCCCGTGGCGTCGAAGACCTGGATCTCCTGGGTCGTGCCGTCCAGGATGTAGATGTTGCCCCGGGAATCGGCCGCCACGGCGTCGACGTTGCCCAGGTACCCACCGGGCGGCCCCCAGATCCGCAGGTCCTCCTCGAGGGTCCACTCGGCAGTGGCCGTCCAGGCCGATCCGAGCGTGTTTTCGACGACGACCTGCGCGCGCGCAGTCACCGGCATCCCGCCGGTGGCCATAAGAGCGGCCGCGGTGAGCACGCACGGCAGGTATCGCGTCGGCTGTGGACATGCGGGTCGCCGCAAAGTCGGGAAGCGGCTCGCGCAATCGCTGAAGGAGTCGATCATCCTGAACTGGGCACCGGTTGGCGGGGAATCGTTTCGATCAACCCGCTGACACGGCGAACGGTGGAAGGGTTGCAGAGGGTCGCGCCCGGTCCGTCCCGTTCGAACCCGGAAGCGCGCCCATCCGTAATCCGAGGCGGGTGCGGCGCCCCGGCGCTCTGGTAGCCACGCCGAATACGCGCTATCGTGGCATCCGCCGCCGCCTGCCATCCGTCTGCTGCCAACTACACCCCGCACCGACGCCCGCCCCCATGTCCTTCCAGCCCCTCGACATCGCCGCCTTCATCGGCTTCCTTGCGATCGTCGTCGGCATTTCCCTGTACGCGTCGCGCGGCAAGCACGACGCCGCCGACTACTTCCTCGCCGGCCGCAACCTCCCGTGGTGGCTGATCGGGTTCTCGCTGATCGCGTCGAACATCTCGACGGAGCACTTCGTGGGAATGGCGGGCCGCGGATACGACCTCGGGCTCGCGATCGCCAGCTACGAGTGGATGGCCGCGGTCACGCTGGTTCTGGTCGGCCTCTTCTTCCTGCCCCGGTTCCTGCAGGCGGGCATCTACACGATCCCGGAGTACCTCGAGTTCCGCTACGACGTGCGCACCCGCACGCTCATGGCCGCCTTCATCATGGCGGCGTACGTCTTCGTGGCGCTGGCGACCGTCCTCTACTCGGGGGCCCTCGCGCTGGAGTCGATCTTCGGGATCGACCTGAACCTGGGGATCTGGCTGATCGGCATCCTCGCCGGCGGCTACACGATCTACGGGGGGCTGAAGGCGGTGGTCTGGTCGGACCTGATCCAGGGCGTGGCGCTGCTCCTGGGCGGCGTGGTGGTGACGGTGCTGGGGTTCCGGGCGATCGGCGGAGTCGGCCCGTTCCTCGAGGTCGCCGACGGCAAGCTGCACACCGTCCTGCCGTGGAACCACCCGGAGATGCCTTGGCTGGCCGTCTTCATCGGCGGCCTCTGGATCCCCAACATCTTCTACTGGGGACTGAACCAGTTCATCACGCAGCGCACCCTCGCGGCGCGCAGCCTGGCGGACGGCCAGCGGGGGATCTTCCTGGCCGGTTTCATCAAGCTGGCGATCCCGTTCATCATCGTGTTCCCCGGGATCATGGCGGCCGAGCTGTTTGCCGATCAGGTGACGAACCCCGACCAGGCCTACCCGGTCATGATGCGCGAACTGCTCCCCGCGGGGCTGACCGGCGCGATGTTCGCCGCGCTGTTCGGCGCCGTGATGAGCTCGCTCGATTCGATGCTCAATTCGGCCGCGACGATCTTCAGCGTGGACCTGTACAAGCGGCACCTGCGCCCGGAGGCGTCGTCGCGGCGGCTGATGGCGGTGGGGCGGGTGACGACGGGCGTGCTCGTCCTGGTCGGCTGCCTGTGGGCACCGGTCGTCGCGAGGGCGGGCAGCGTCTTCGAGTACATCCAGATGTTCTGGGGATTCATATCGCCGGGCATCGTGGCTGCGTTCCTCTTCGGGATCTTCGTGCCCCGGACGCCGCCGGCCGCGGCCTTCGGAGGGATGATCCTTGGGATTCCGGTGTACGGACTGCTTCTCTGGCTGCTGCCGGAGGTCGCATTCCTGCACCATATGGCGATCACCTTCCTGGTGATCAGCGGATTCATGGCAACCCTCACGTTACGTCAGGGTTTGGACGAGCCGCGGCGGTTGCCGAGGGCGGAGGGTGGCGTGGATCTGACGCCGGCGCCGGGGGCGAAGTGGTGGGCGGGGGCTGTGATCGGGGGGGCGGCGGTGTTGTATGTGGTGTTCTGGTGAGCCGTTTGAATTCTGTGGACCAAAGACCCCCACGGCGGCTTTCGAGTGCGATGCATCCACGCCGGGTCGAGTTGCCCACCTGCTCATTCCGTAATGTATGCTTTACCAAATGTCATGTTCTATTGACAATCCACGGCCTTGTGGCGGCCGCGCCCACGGCCTGATGCGCTACCTTGGAATTCGAGGAGCGAGTTCGGGACAGCCACCACCTCCCGGTGGAGAGGACTGATGCATAAGTACGAGATCATTCTCTTCTGGAGCAACGAAGACCAGGCGTTCATCGCCGAGGCGCCCGAGTTGCCCGGGTGCATGGCCCACGGAGACGATCAGGAGACTGCGTCGCGGAACATCAAGGACGCTATGCGGCTCTGGACCGAAAGGGCACAGGAACTGGGACGGCCCGTGCCGGAGCCCAAGGGCGGGCGCCTGATGCTGGGGTGACTCCGATCTGGAGACTTCGAGCAAAGAGATCGATACCATCTGAGCCCACCTCTAAAGCTACCCTCGGACTGTCCAAAGAAGTAGGATCACCCCAATCTTTCACAGCCAGACGCGAGCCGCAGACCTCTCGGACCCGAGGGTGCCCGCCATTACCCGACAGCCAGGAGATGAGCATGTCGAGAAAAAACCCCGCTACCATGCTAACCCAGATCACCATCCTCCTTCTCGCGGGATGTGAGGTCGCTTCCCCGGATAGCCCCGAAGCGTCGGTGGTCGTGCAACAGGGCCTGGACCCGATCTTGGTCATCGGCCTTCTGGTCCTAGCGATCGCCGCGGGCTGGATCGCTCACAAGAAGCTAAGAGGTGGGGAATGAGCGACCCCCTACCGATGGGTATGATCCCCGGGACGAAACCGCCAACCAGACCCCCTCATTCGCTGACCACGCCGCCGCCCGGCGCGACAGCGTTGCTCGCCTGTTCCGGATCGCGCCGCGGCCTTGACGAGCAGGCCGATTTCTTTCCATCGTATCGACCATGACGAACTGCGGTCGGCGGTTCCGGCGGCTCCGAAACAGGAAAGGGAGAATTCATCGTGCGCGGGGTGAAGCGTGTCGTCTGTCTGGCGAATTCTCGGAAGCTCAACGGACGGTGTGTCGCTGGCCGCGAGTGGACTGCCCGTCGGGCCGGTGGTTGGATTCGACCCGTCAGCAACCGCGAGCACCAAGAGGTATCCGAGTACGAACGCCAGTACGAGGATGGCAGCGATCCGCGCGTCCTCGACATCGTCGATGTTCCGGTGCTGGAGCCGAGACCGGCCGACCACCAGACCGAGAACTGGTTGCTCGACCCTAAGTACTACTGGGTGAAGGTGGGGAGGTTGTCGTGGCTCGATCTACCGTCGCTCGCAGAGGATCCCGTCGCACCGCTATGGCTTGATGGCCACAGCGCCTACAACGGCTTGAACGACAAGGTTCCGCTTGGCTTGGTCGGTTCCCTCCGAGATTCGTTGAAGCTGATCCACGTCAACGAACTCCAACTCTCGGTTTTCAAGCCCGGCGAGGCGTTCGGGAACACGAAGCGCCGCGTCCAAGGAGACTTCAGGTACGCTGGAAGCAGGTATCGTCTCTGGGTTACCGACCCATCCTACGAGCGGCGATACCTCGCTAAGCCGGATGGCAATTATCGCATCGGCGAGTGCTTTCTCACAGTTAGCCTCGGGGAGCCCTTCGAGGAAGCGTGCTACAAGCTGATCGCCACCGTATTCGCCCGAGAGCGTCGGTAGTGTCGTGAGCGATCACCAGCGCACGGTGCTGACCATCGGTCATTCCAGACACACGTTCGAGGAGTTTCTCGGGCTTTTACGGCAGCACGACGTGACTGCGGTGGCCGATGTCCGTTCCGCGCCCTACAGCCGGTTCAACCCCCAGTTCAACCGTGACGTGTTGGCCAGCGCTCTCGACGCCGAGGGGATCCAGTACGTCTACCTCGGCAAGGAGCTAGGCGGGCGGTCCGGTGACCCCAAGTGCTACAAGGACGGTCGCATTCGCTACGAACGCGTCAGGAAGACGAAGCCGTTCAGGAATGGACTGGTCCGTGTGGTTGATGGTGCCGCAAGGCACCGAATCGCGCTGATGTGCGTGGAGAAGGAGCCGCTAGACTGCCATAGGACGCTTATGGTCTCGCTCGCCCTCGCTGAGAAAGGCGTCGAGGTCGCCCACATTCACGCCAACGGTCATGTGGAGCCGCACGACGGAGCAATGGACCGCCTGCTCAAGCTCCGAAAGCTCTCCGCAGGAGATTTCTTTCGCACACGCGAGGACCGGATCGCCGAAGCCGTGGTGGAGCATTCTCGAAAGGTTGCCCACACCTGGGTCGAGCCTGTCCCTCACGCCGAATAGGATATGCCATGAAGCTGTTCACCATCGGGTTTACCAAGAAGCCAGCTGAGCGATTCTTCGGCCTGCTGCGGGCGTCCGGGGCCAAGCGGGTTGTGGACGTTAGGCTCCACAACGTTTCGCAGCTCGCGGGCTTTGCGAAGCGCGACGACCTCCGATACTTCCTTTCCGAGATCTGCGGAATGGGGTACGTTCACCTGCCCGAACTCGCTCCCACGAAGGAGATTCTGGACGACTACAGAAAGCGGGGCGGTGACTGGAAGACGTATGAGGTCCAATTCGCCGACCTCATGCGCCAAAGGCGGATCGCGGAGTCGGTCGCCCAGGACATCATATCGGACGGCTGCCTGCTCTGTAGCGAGGACAGGCCCAATCGGTGCCACCGGCGTCTCGTTGCCGAGTACCTGAACGATCACTGGGGCGGCGTCGAGATCACCCACCTCCGCTAGAGTTCGGCCCGCGGTGCTCCGCCGCCCTCGCTCCTTGCCGTCCTTGAGGCTGGTGACGGAGAGGGCCACGAGCTTGGCGATGGCCTTGGTCCCTGACCGTTCCGGGGCCAGCGCTATCGGAGCGTTTCGCGGGCGTCAGCGGGCTGGCTTGAGCCACGCTAATCTCAGACGATTCCCAGCCGGGATTCAGGCCCCAGGCGATCCGCCGTTACGTGAGGGTCTGGACGAGCCGCGCCGGTTGCCGCGGGCGGAAGACGGGGTGGATCTGACGTCGGCGCCGGGGGCAAGGTGGTGGGCGGGAGCGGTGATCGGGGGGACGGCGGTGCTGTATGTGATCTTCTGGTGAGAAGAGTCGCTGCTACAGAGAGTTCAAGCGGCGTACGATCGTGCGGCCGATTCGCTACCGTCTCCCCGCAACGCCGTTATCCGCTCACTCAGCTCGTCCAGGAACTCGGACACCGTCAGTCCGAAGGCACCCGCAAATCTGGTCGCCGCCTCGACCGTCAGGCGTGCTCGCTCTTTCTCCAAACGCCGCACATGCCTCTCGGACAGCCCCGGGATCTCGGTCTGCTTCAATTGCCGATCCTTCCTCATGTCGAGGAGGGCCAGCGAGACTCTCGCCATTTCGTAACGGCGAATCTCCACCTCCGCCAGGTACATGGGATCCACGGCCTGCAGCATCTGGGACGGACCCAGGTGCACGTCCCGGCATGGCCAGTACAAGTAGGAACCGGCCGAATCGATCTCGAAACGACGGAACTCCTCGCGCTCGAGCCTTCCTACTTTGGGAAGACTTCTGATCGGGAATTCCCGGACGCTCATGTCGCCAAGGACCACCACGAGTGAATCCTCAAGGACATACGCGTCGAGGATACCCTCCCACGGGGCCGGTCGCGTGACTGCGATGACCAGACGCTTCACGACCAACGGATCCCGGGACACTCGCAGCCGCTGATCCGGCTTGTGGAGTCGGAGGGTCGAAGCGAGGCGAAGTACTGCCGGCTCCGGCACGTCCAGAACAACCAGATAGCGCGTCTCCGTGTCCACCCAGTCCGGCAGCTTGATCCGGTCCGGGTCCATCAGCTCGCTTGCCAGACCCACGACGAGGCTAGCCTCTGCGTCAGTTGGTGCGGAACGCGACAGCTGATTCGCCAGAGAGCGAAAACCGGCGTCCGGCAAGCAATCTTCCACCGCCCCAAAGAAGAGAATATGGCTGAATGGCCTTGGGTCACTCATCGGCCTTGGACTCCGCTCCCATCTTTCTCAATCGCTTCCCTTTGCTGACACCGGACATGATTCAATGATAATCTACTATTGATGTCCGGTCAAGGGATTGGGACGATGCCTGATCCGGCAGTATCTTCGATGGCCGAACCGATCTGATCGGCATCGTCGACGGGCAGGTGGTCTTACCTGGTGCGATGCCTCTGACGCGAAACCGAAGGTGACCCATGCAGCTCTCGGACCGTACAGTCTCCGCTGCTCTCGCGGCGGCCATCATCGCCACGTTTTCCGGTTGTCGTGATCAGCCCGAGCCCGACCCCTACTGGGAAGACCCCGCCGTCTTCGCCGAGAACCGGGAGCCGCCACACGCCTCGTTCACGCCTGCTCTGACGCCGCGCCGCGCGTCGATGGCGATGGACCGCCCGCACATGTCGGCCCTGCGGACCAGCCTCAACGGCGACTGGAAGTTCCACTGGGTACCCCGGCCCAACGAGCGGCCGCCGGACTTTTTCGAGCCGGACTACGACGTGTCCGGGTGGGCGACCATCCCGGTGCCGAGCAACTGGGAGTTCGAGGGCTACGGCTACCCCGTCTACCGCGACGAGTTCTACTCCTTCCCGGCCAATCCGCCCTTCATCCCGCACGACGACAACCCGGTCGGATCGTACCGGCGCGACTTCCAGGTCCCGCCCGGCTGGGACGGACGCGAGGTCTTCATCAACTTCGACGGGGTCTACTCCGCGTTCTTCGTGTGGGTGAACGGGGAGTACATCGGTTACAGCGAGGGCAGCCGCACCCCGGCCGAGTTCCGGATCACCGAGGCCGTGCGGCCGGGTCCGAACGTGCTGGCCGTGCAGGTCTACCGCTGGAGCGACGGCAGCTACCTGGAGAGCCAGGACTTCTGGCGCGTGAGCGGGATCGACCGGGACGTGTATCTGGTGTCGAGGCCGGCGACGTACCTGCGCGACTTCTTCGCCGAGGCGGAGCTGGACGACGACTACGAGAGCGGGCGGCTGCGGTTCACGGTGAATCTGGCCAACCGGGGGCTGGGGACCGCAGGCAGGCACGAGGTGCGATTGCAGCTGCGTGGCCCGGACGGTCTGCCGGTGTGGGAGGAGCCCGAGGTGCTGGAGGTGGACGTCCCGACCGGCGGTGAAGTCGAGGCGACTGTGGTGCGGGACGTTCCCAACCCCAGTCACTGGACCGCCGAGACCCCCGCGCTCTACACGCTGAGCATCGATGTGCGCGACCCGGCGGGCGAGTCCACCGAAGTCGTGACCACCCGCGTCGGCTTCCGGCGCGTGGAGATCGTCGACGGGATCCTGACAGTGAACGGTCGGCCCATCACGCTGCGCGGCGTCAACCGCCACGAACACGACCCCGACCGGGCGCACGTCGTCTCCGAGGAGTCGATGATCGAGGACATCCGGCTGATGAAGCAGCTCAACATCAACGCGGTGCGCGCCGCCCACTACCCGAACGTGCCGCGCTGGTACGAGCTGACCGACCAGTACGGGCTCTACGTGGTGGACGAGGCCAACATCGAGTCGCACGGGATGGGCTTCGAGCCGGGGGTGACGCTGGCCGGTCGGCCGGACTGGCTGGCCGCGCACATGGACCGCACGGTGCGGATGGTGGAGCGCGACAAGAATCACGCCTCGATCATCATCTGGTCGCTGGGGAACGAGGCGGGCGACGGGGAGAACTTCGACGCGACCGCGGCGTGGATCCGCGCGCGCGATCCGAGCCGCCCGATCCTGTACGAGCCTTCGGAAGAGCGGGACAACATCGACATCGTGGCGCCCATGTACGTGCGGCCGTACTGGCTGGAGCGGTACGCGTGGTCGGGCGCCGACAAGCCCTTCCTGCTGGTGGAGTACGCGCACGCGATGGGAAACAGCGTGGGCAACCTGGCCGACTACTGGGCGGTGATCGACGCGCACCCGCAGCTGCAGGGCGGATTCATATGGGACTGGGTCGACCAGGCGATGCGCGCGACCGACGAGCGCGGGCGGGAGTACTGGGCGTACGGCGGGGACTTCGGGCCTGCGGGAATGCGCAACGATGGGAACTTTCTGGTGAACGGGCTGGTGTCGGCGGACCGGCGGCTGCACCCGCATGCGTGGGAGGTGAAGAAGGTGTACCAGCCGGTGGGGATCTCGTGGGTGGGCCGCAGTGAGCGGCAGGTCGTGATCGAGAACCGGCGGGCCTTTGCCGACCTGTCGGACCTGGAGGGGACGTGGGAGTACGTGGTGAACGGGAACCTCTCGCGTGAGGGAACCATCCCGCAGCTTTCAACGCTGCCCGGCGGACGTGACACGTTGTGGCTGGAGGGCGTGCCCATGATCCGGTGGGGTCCAGGCGTCGAAGTCGTGCTAAATGTTGCTTTCCGAACGAGTGAAGACGCACCGCTGATCCCCGCTGGCCACATGGTCGCCTGGGAGCAGCTGCGGATCCAGCACACCCGCCCGCGAGCGGGCCCCCTTCCCGGCGGCCATCTCCGCACCGAGGAAACCCCCGACGCCATCCGGATCACCGGCGACGACTTCACGCTCCGCTTCGACCGCGGCACGGGCATCCTCGCCTCGATGCGGCTCGCGGGCCGCGAACTCCTGGCGTCCGGCCCGGCATCCGGCCCCGCCCCCAACTTCTGGCGCGCCCCCACCGACAACGACTACGGCAACGGCTTCCCGGTGCGGTCGGGCGTCTGGCGCCTGGCGGGGCGCCCACCCTCCCGCCACCTCGATTCCATGACCGTCGCGACGGCACCGGACGCCGCGCGCGTCACCGTCACCAGCCACTTCACGCTGCGCGCGATCGACGCACAGTACACCCTCGCCCACGAAGTCCACCCCGACGGCACCACCGCCATCTCCGCACACCTCGCGGGTGTCGACGAGGACCTCCCCGAAATGCCCCGATTCGGGACGATCCTCACGCTCCCCGGAGACCTCGATCAGGTGGAGTGGTACGGCCGCGGCCCCCACGAGAACTACTGGGACCGCCGCACGGGCGCCGCCCTCGGCCGCTACACGGCCCCCGTCTCCGAGCTCGCCCACCCCTACGTGCGCCCCCAGGAGACCGGCACCCGCACCGACACGCGCTGGGTGGCCCTCACCGACGGTGCCGGCACCGGCCTTCTCGTCACGGGGCTGCCCACCATCTCCTTCTCCGCGCTCCCCTACACGATCGAGGACCTCGACGGCGGCGAGACCAAGTCGCAGCGCCACTGGGCCGACCTGGTCCCGCGCGACGAGGTAGCCCTCACCGTCGACCACCTGCAGCAGGGCGTCGGCGGCGACGATTCCTGGGGGGCGGTGCCGCACCACGAGTACACCCTGTGGCCGCGCGAGATGGGCTTCCGCTTCCTGCTGCGGCCGCTGCGGCCGGGCGAGAGACCGGACGGCGTGGGGAGACCGGTGCCGGACGCCGAGGCGGCCGACGCAATCTGGGACCGCACCCTCGCCCTGGACCACTTCGGCGAGGTCAACAAGGTCGAGCACCTGGCGCGGGGACGGCCGATCGAGGTCGAGCCCGCGTCCTCATCGCGCTACTCGGCCGCGGGCGACGCCGGGCTGGTCGACGGGATCAGGGGCTCGATCGACCGGCGCGGGGGGCACTGGCAGGGCTACCGGGCCGACGAGGTCACCGCCGTGATCCGGCTCGCCGGGGGTGCGGAGGCGGGAGCCGTGCCGGTGGAGGGGGCGCCGTCGGGGGACGTGGTGCCGCCGGGGGCGTCGCCAACGGAAGCCGTGCCGGTGGAAGCCGTGAAGGTGGGCTTCCTGCAACACCCGGGATCGGGGGTGTACCACCCGCGCCGCGTCGAGGTGACGGTGAGCGAGGACGGGGTGGTCTTCGGCGAGGCGGTGGAGGGGGAGGTGGGGGGTGGGGGGCGCGTGGAGCCGGGTGGCGATCCCCCCGCGGGCGGCCGGCTGTACGTGAACGTCCCGCTCGGCGGCCGCACCGCGCGCGCAATCCGCGTCCGGATCCGCGCCTTCGGCAGGGTCCCGGACGGCTGGCCGTCAGGGGGCAGCACGGCCTGGACCTACATCGACGAGATCATCGTGCGGTAGTGCACGCTGACGAGCCCCCACGTCACACCCCGGCCTTCCGGGACCGTCGAGGCCGCCGCGTTGCCGAGCATCAACCACTCAGGAGAACCAATCCCCATGAAGACAACCGCCACCGCCATCCTCGCTGCCCTGCTGGCGGCCGGGTGCACAGTACAGGAAGCCCCCGCCGACGAACCCGCCGTCCCCGTCACGGAATCGGCCCACACCCCCACCGACGCCGATCACACTGCCATCCTCGGCACCGTCCAGGCCCTGTTCGACGCCCTCGCCACCGGCGACGGACAAGCCCTCCGCGACATCATGCATCCCAACGTCCTGATGCACTCCGTGGAACGGGCCGCCGACGGCACCCGGTCCAGCTCAACCTCGACGCTTGAACAGCTCGTCGCGCGGGTCGAGGGCAGCGAGCAGGTCCTGACGGAGCGCATGTTCGACCCAGAAGTGCGGGTCAGCGGAGACCTCGCCATGGTCTGGACGCCCTACGACTTCTACGTGGGCGACGAGTTCAGCCACTGCGGCGCCGACGCGTTCGTACTCGCCCGGACCGGAGATTCGTGGACGGTCGTGTCGCTTTCCTGGACCCGCCTCCAGCCCCCGGAGTGCGAATTGCACCCGGAGGGACCGCCCGAATGACACATGATTCATACTTATGACACATGAGTCATTTCAGTTATGAACGTGATGCATTAGCGAATTCCGTCTCGTCGATCACGACGAAAGTCGCCGTCGCGATGGCCACCACCTCGCCGTCCGACGCGCGCCTCGCGATCCCCTCCATCTCCACGAGGCGGCGCTTCCGCCCCGTCTGGCGACCCGTGAGGAGCAGCTTCTCCCCTTCGCGTGCTGGCGTGCGGTAGCGGATCTCGCACCTGGCGGTGTAGGCGCGCGCGCCCCGCAGGTAGAGCCAGTTGGCCATGACATCGTCGAGCGCGGAATAGATCATTCCGCCGTGGATCACTCCCGGATAGCCCTGGTGATTCTCGTCCGGGGTGAACTCCGAGACGCACACGCCGTCGGCCAGCCGGAAGGTCAGATGCAGCCCGATGGGATTGTCGGGCCCACAGACGAAGCACTTGTTCGCGCCGGTCGCAGCCTCCGGCGATGCGCCTCCGGACCCGGCCCGCATCGCCGCGCGGGGGGCCGTGTTGTCCGCGACCAAGCCGTCCGTCCCGGCGCCTGCGGTCCGGCCACCACTCTCTCTGCTCACTCGATCTCCCACAACTCGTCGACGATCTCCCCTTCCGATGCGCTATGGAAGGTAACGGTAGCCCAATCCGCGTCCGGCCCCGCCTCCGGATAGTGCCACACGCCGGCGGGTACGATGTCCCAGCAGTGCTCGATGGGCATCGCCTGGATGTCGCGGGTGTCGGGGCTGCGGATGGCCCTGGGGACAAGGTCGAGGGGATCATGCCGCGGATCGTGCCGGTTCCCGCGACCGCTCCCGGCTGTCGCCGCACGCGTGCCGCCGAGCCCACCCGCTTCCGCGTAGATCCGGCCGCGTCCCCGATACGACACCAACCACTGCAAGCTGTTGCCGTGCACCTCCGGCGTGGCCATGCGGCACCCGCGGCGGAGCAGGAATGCCCGGCAAAGCCGGACCGCACCCACGAACCCGGTCGGCAGCCCGCGCGTAAACAGGTCGATGGGAATCACGCGGGCGGCATGCGGCGGTTCGGCCAAGCCGCGCAACTCTTCCGCGAGCCCGTCGAAGGCCGCATCCAGCGTCGCGCGCACCTGTGGCTCCCCGAACACCCGCTGGTGCAACTCCCGCAGAAGCGGCAACGAAGCGGCGTCCGGCCTCACGTCGCGCCCCCCGCCCGCTCCGCCGCCCGGCCCCACACCGCGTCGAACATCGGCTCGGTCAGCTTCCCGGTGAAGGTGTTCTGCTGGCTGGGGTGGTACGACGCCAGCACCGCGACGTGGCCCAGATCCACCTCCACCCCGTGCCCGAAGCGCGGCCTCGGCCGGGGCACGGCCAGCCCCCGCTCGCCCAGCATCCCCAGGATCACTCCGAAGGCGAAGCCGCCCAGCACCACCACGGTGTGCAGCCCGTCCCAGAGCAGGTCGAGCTCCCGCTGCAGGTAGGGGGCACACCGGTCCCGTTCGGCGGTCGTGGGCCGGTTCTTCGGCGGCGCGCACCGCACACCCGCCGTCACGTACGCTCCGCTGAGCTCCAACCCATCGTCCCGATCCCGGCTCAGCGGCTGGTTCGCGAACCCGGCCCTGTGCATCGCGCGGTAGAGCCAGTCACCGGCGCGGTCCCCCGTGAACATCCGCCCGGTGCGGTTGGCCCCGTGCGCGGCAGGCGCCAGCCCGACCACCAGCACTCCGGCCCCGGGATCGCCGAAACCCGGGACGGGACGGCCCCAGTACTCGTCGTCCCGAAAGGCGGCCCGCTTCTCCCGGGCGATCTTCTCCCGCCAGGCCACCAGCCTCGGGCAGCGCCGGCACTCCACCAGCTCGTTCCGCAGGGTTGAGAGTTCGACTCGGGCCATGCCCGCAAGGTATATCTTCCGCGCTGGCCGGCAACGACGCGCACCGGTCTCGACGCGTGCCAGTCAGTCATTCATTGCGCAAGAACATTGCGCACGCACAACAAACTGGTGCAATAACACACCAAAGGAATCCCATGGGCCATCCCTGCTTCACCGACGCCACCTTCGAATTCCTGGCGGAGCTTGCCGTCCACAACGACCGCGCCTAGTTCACCGCCAACAAGCCCCGCTACGAGGAGCACGTCAGGGGACCCGCGCTGCAGTTCATCACCGATTTCGGTCCCATCCTCAAGGAGATCAGCCCGCACTTCCGCGCGGTTCCGAAGGCAAGCGGCGGCTCCCTCTTCCGGATCCACCGCGACACCCGCTTCTCGAAGGACAAGAGCCCCTACAAGACCCACACCGGCATACACTTTCGCCACGACGCCGCCCGCGACGCCCACGCACCCGGGTTCTACCTGCACATCCAGCCCGGAAACTGCTTCGCCGGGTGCGGCGTCTGGCGCCCGAGCGGTCCGGCGCTGCGGAAGATCCGCGAATCGATCGACGAGGATCCTGCGGCCTGGAAGCGGGCCTCCCGGGGCGCGCGCTTCCGCGGGACCTTCGAACTGACCGGCGACTCCCTGATCCGCGCGCCGAAGGGCTACACCCCCGACCACCCGCTGATCGAGGACCTGCGGCGCAAGGACTTCATCGGCGTGGCGCGGCTGAACGCGCAGACCCTGACCGAGGGGGACTTCCTGGATACCTTCGCGAGCCTCTGCCGGGACGGGGCCGCTTTCCAGCGCTGGCTGTGCCGGGCGCTCGGGGTGCCCTACTGAAGCGGGGCGCGCGGCCCTACGACGACGACAGCCCCGCCGGCCCTCTCGCGGCGCCCGACAGAGCGCCCGCCAACCCCTGCTCGACGAGCTCCGCCAGGAAGGTCATCGCCTGCGCCGGGACACGGGTGGTCTCGCTCACGATGAAGTAGGGATCGGCCTCGCGGCTGTCGTCGCGCAGCAGCTCCATGAATCCGAGCGCCTCGTTGTCGTGGTCCAAGTATTCAACGCGCACGAGCACGCGGACACCGGGGCCGGGCCGCGCGGCGAATCCTTCGATAGCCAGTTCATTCACCCGCTGCATGAAGGTGCCGAAGGCAATATCCGGGGCCGGACTCCCGGGGTCCGCCCACTCACCGGTGTCGGCGAGGCGCGACATGGTGCGGACGGTCCCATCCACCTGCACGCGCACCCTGGCCAGCTCCTCCGTGGAGAACCGGTTCACCCAGCGCTCGCGGATCGCTCCCCGGCCGTTCGCCATTGTCGTCACGACATCCCTGGGCAGCACATGTCCCACTCCCGTCGCGGGCTCATAGGCATACCGCTGCTCGACACCGTAGACCTCATCCCCCAGGACCAGCTCACGCTGCTCGTCGCCGAACTGCACCGTGAGCCGGTCGGACGCCCCGACGAGACCGAACCTCGTCATCATTTCCGACGACAATGGACCCAGATCGCGCACCGTGCGCAGGCCGGCAAACCGATCGAGCAGGTTGTTGCCGGGCGAGCCGACGGGGAACTCGCTCGTGACCGGAGCGTCCCCCCCGACGGTCTCCGTGCCCCAGAGATAATCCCCCGCCTGGTCGGTGCGGCGCTCGATCCGGATCTCGGTATCCCCGATCCGGTAGCCCAGAGCCAACACCTCGGTGCTGTCGCGGTCCCAGATCCGGACGATGTTGTCGTCGCCGCCGTAGGAGACGTCCCGGCTCCAGGTGAAGTACGTGGCGATCAGCACCACTCCGAAGAGGATGGCGTGAAACCGCAGATCGGTCATCCCGGCCGCGCCGCGCAAGCTTGTGAAACCTTTCACGAACCCCTCGCTTTCGGCTCGGCGACGCCCTGTTGCCTGCGCGCGTAGATCATCCCGAGACCCAGCGCCAGGAGGACCGCCGGCGCACCGAAGATGATCGCGTAGAACCACATCAGGTTCTCTTCCCTCGTGTGGAGCACCGGCACGTCCTCTTCGGAACCGATGTCGCCGACGAACGCTTCCTCCTGGTCGAGCCACCGGACCGCGTCCATCACCAGGTACTGGTTGGGAGTCCAGACACGCAGAAGCTGGTCCGAGAAGATCTCGGCGTCCCCCAGGGCCAGTACGCGCATCCCCGACTCCTCGTCCTCGGCTCCTGCGGCTCCCGCGGGTTCCTGAAGCTCCACCGCGACGCCGAGGACGTAGCTGCCCCTCTCCTCGGTCTCCTCGTCGAAGGCGAAGTTGCCGTTTCGGTCGGCGTAGCTGTCCAGACTGGATTCGATGATCGCCTCGGTGGTCACGCCGGAAATATCGTCGCGCCACCGGAAGCTGCCGGGCCCGACCAGGTGCACCCCACTGGTCTGGCGGCCGATGGTCCTGACCGCGGGATGGGTGGTGAAGCGGTGGGTGACGACCAGGCGTCGGTCCGCCGGTGATGGGTTCTGACTCCTCAGGTGCCGCTCGTCGTGGAGGGTCATCGCCGGCTCGAAGTCGAATGGGAGGTGGTCGCTCAGGCCGTCGAGGGTGAACTCCGAGCCGGCTTCGAGGGCCAGCAACAGAGAACCGCCGCCGTCCAGGTATCTTCGAACCGCGTCGAGTTCGGCTTCGTGGAACGGCCGCTGCGGGCCGAGGATCATGAGCATCGCGGCGTCGTCCGGGATGGCCTCGCCGAGCCCGTCCACGATGCCGATATCGAAGACACTGTAGTTGAGCACCTCAAGGCCGGTGCGCAGTTCCTGAAGCGGCAGCTGGGGCCCGAAAAAATCCCCGGGATCGGTCTTGGGACCGGCTCCCGGATCGTCGAGCGCCAGCGGATCGTTCATTTCGCCGTGGCCGGTGGTCAGGTAGACGACGCGGCGTTCGCGGTTCAGCAGCAGCAGCTTCTCGTGGATCTGGCTGTCCAGAATCCTGAGCGTGCCGCGCGCCTCGTCGATGTCCATCCCCAGGTAGATCGACTCCTTGGCGTCCGCGCCCCGGCCGAGGTAGAGCGACCCCTGGCCGCCCGCCTGCCACTCCCTGGCGGCATCGAGATCGACGAAACGGTCGTACTGCTCGATCACGACCTTGCCGGTCGAGCGCGCCAGTTCGTTCAGGTAGACGAGCAGCTCGTCCTTGACCTCGTTGACCTCCGGGTAGAAGAGGGCCGCGCGGAGCGGTCCGTCCATGTTGAGCACGATCTGGCGGGTCGATTCACCCGGCGTGGCCGTCTTGAAGTAGCTGAAGTTCGCGGTGCGGTTGAACTCCGTCGTGATGTAGCCGATGAAGATCAGGCTGAGGGCCAGCAGCGAGGCGCTCAGGGCCCCGCCGGCCGTCCGGCGCACACGCAGCGTGTCGACGCGTGCCGCTCCGGCGCTCCCTCCCTTGCTCACCGCCCACTGGGCCGCCAGTACCGGCAGCAGGGAACAGATCAGCAGGATCGACGAGGACACGAGGAAGAAACGCTTGAAGCGAAGCTCCGGCCGTGTGGCCTCGAACTCGAGCCCAAGCAGGTTCACACCGAATTCGGTGGCCGGCGCGAACCCGATCAGCGCGAGGCCGCACCCGGCGTACCCCAGCAGGAAGACGGTCTCCATGCCGCGTGCGTCCTTCGGGGCCGCGCGCCAGGAGATGGCCCGCAATGCCTTCGCGGCGCCCACCGCGGCGACGCCGGCCACGACCAGAACGGTGTCGAGCACCGGCACTCCGCCGAAGATCCGCACGCCCGCGAAGACTGCGATCAATCCCGCCACGAGGACCCAGGTCAGCCATGGACGCTTCACTCCCATCGCTTGGCCTCCATCACCCTGGTCGCCAGGTAGAGGAAAAACCACGTCAGCGACAGGTAGTAGACGATGTCGCGCAGGTGGAAAATCCCCTGCTGAAAGCCGACGAAGTGGCGCTCGTGAATGGCGAGCGCCGCGAAGAAGTTGGAGAGCGGGTACTCGACCACCTCCGACAGCTGCCAGAAGAGGTAGAACATGGCGGTGATGACCGAGGTGACCACCGCGGCCACCAGCTGACTGCGGCTGAGCGCGCTGCCGAAGAGGCCGATCGCGAGAACCGCGCCGCCGAGCAGCGTCAGGCCCGCGTACCCGGCGACGATCTGCCCGATGGCGATCTTACCGTTGACGAGGATCAGCAGGGGCATGTAGATCGTCGCCGCGTTGAGGAGGGACAGGAAGGCGAGCGCGGCGAGAAACTTGCCGAGCACGATCTCGCGGTCGCGCACGGGCGACGTGTCCAGCAGGAGTTGTGTGCCCGTCTGGCGCTCCTCGGCGACCAGGCGCAGCGAGAGCACGACCGCCGCAATGGTGGTCATGCCGCTGGCCAGGTAGAAGAACACGCCGAGCACAGTTCCCGACAGGAACTCGCCCGCACCGGGGCGGAGCGCTACGGCCCAGAACAGGACGCCGTCGAGGAACAGAACGACAGCGCCCACGATGTAACCGATCGGCAGGCGAAGGTAGGTGTTGAACTCCCGCTGAAAGATGATCCCTGTCGCGCCCATCGTCAGTTCGTCCCCTCTGCGACGAGCCCCACGAAGACGCGTTCGAGCTGGCGTTCCGCGCGCGTGAGCGTGATCACGTCATGGCCGGCTTCGACGAGCGCCCGGCAGACCTCCGCCCGCACGTCCGCTTCGCCCTCGATGCGGAAGGTCGCGGTGCCGGGCTCCTCGGTGGTGCCGTCGGCGGCCCCCGTCCGGTCCACCGTCTTGACCCCGGGGACCCCGGCGATCAGGGCGCGGGCGGCGGTGGCACCGGTGGCGGCAGGCCGCACGGTCACGCGAATCCTGCGCGAAAGGAGGAGCCGCTCCTCCAGCTGGGCTTCGGAGCCCGACGCGACGATCCGGCCGTCGTCGAGGATCAGCAGTCGGTCGCAGGTCTGGCTGATTTCGGGGAGGATGTGACTGGAAATGAGGATGGTGTGCGATTCCTTCAGCGCCCGGATCATGGCGCGCATCTCCACGATCTGCACGGGGTCGAGGTCGTGGGTGGGCTCGTCCATGATGAGCAGGTCCGGCTCGTGGATGATGGCCTGGGCGACGCCGACGCGCTGCCGGTACCCCTGGCTGAGATGGCGCGCGGGCATGTCCCGCACCTCGGTGATGCGCGTGCACTCCTCGACGGCGGGCATCCGCTCCGACACCGCTTCGGCCGTCATCCCCTTCAGGCGCCCCACGAAGGCGAGGTAGTCCTTCACCGTCATGTCGCCGTAGACCGGGGGCACCTCGGGCAGATACCCGACGCGCTTGCGGACCTCGTGCGGGTTGTCGAGCACGTCGTGGCCATCGATGCTCACGCTGCCCGAAGACGGGCGCAGGCCGCAGGCCAGGATGCGCAGCAACGTGGTCTTGCCCACCCCGTTGAGGCCCAGAATGCCCACCGTGTCGCCCTTCTCGATCTCGAAGGACACGGGGCCGAGGGCTCGCTTGGGGCCGTAGTACCTGGTGACTTCCGTCAACTCTACCATGCGACTCGGGAAGCGGCAGGGGTGGATGCGCGCGGGGGAATACACGACTGCAAAGCTAGGGTGCGACTGGACGGGGTCAAGGTTGCCCGGGGGCAGGGGGCCCCGGCGCGGACTGCTGCATCAACGCCATCAGCATGCAACCACAGGCGATCACTGACGCTCCCACCCACCACCAGGCCATCAACCCATGGATTCCGTCGTGCACGCTCGCCGCAATCGCGGCAATCAGCAGGACGACCCGCAGGGCGCGCGCACGGTACACCAGTCGAAGCAGCGCAAGACTTCGCGGGCCGGCGACCAGGGGGGGGATGAGGATCGCATAGAGTGAAGGGCCTATCGCAATGAAGAAAAGGCCGAGCGCCCAGCCCTCGTCGGGGTCGACGAACGCCAGCGCCAGCCCGCCCACGCCCGCGACCAGCATCATTGCGACCGCGATGTTCGTCAAGATCAATGCCCGGCGCAGGCGGCGCAGAAGCTTTGGTGTCCGTGATTCCTCCATGGGCTTCTCCCTCATGGCTGCAAAGTACGGCTACGGCGTACCGTTTGGCCCGCCCCCCGGTTCCACCGTGGCCCGCGCCTGCACGATGGCGGCCAGCACACCCCGCATCCGCACCCGCGTGTCGACGCGGTCGAGCAGCCAGGCTTCGAAGAGCGGCGACATCACGCGCACGGGCTCCTCCCTCGCCGCGATCAGCGCCATGTGGCGTGCCAGCGCCTCGCGGGACGGTGCATCGGCGGCGCCCAATGCCAGGGCGCGGGTCCAGTATTCCATCTGGTCGGCGTGGGCCAGGAAGAACGACTCCTCGAGCGCCGGGTCCAGGGCCATCCCGCGTGCGGCGGCGTCGACAATCCTGAGTTCGCGGGTTCCCACGTCGGTGATGAGGTCTTCCAGCCGTTCCTGGCCGGCTTCCGCCCACTGCGCCAGCGCTTGAAGGGGGACGAAGTGGAAGTCGCGTGCGATCACGCTCGCGGTGAGCCGACCGGCGGGGTGCGTGGCCGACGAATCGCCTGCCGCATCCACGCGCGCGCCCCAGGTCGCCAGCGGCTGACGCGATTCCAGCCAGACGCCCGGATCCTCCGCGATCCTCCGCAGCGTGGCCGTGGCGCCCGGAACCACGGCGAAACCACGGGCCGTCCGCTCGTCCTGCGCCGCCGCGGCGTCCGCCTCGGCCAGGCGCCGCTCGCGCAGGAGGCCGATGAACTGGAACTCGATCTCGGGGAAGGTGGGGCGATAGATGATGTGGAACCCCTGGCTGCTCTGGGTGACAGGGGACACCTGGCCGGGTTCGAGGCGGAAGGCGACCCGGTCCAGGGTGGATGGCAGTTCGCCCGGGCCGAAGAGGCCCATCACCCCGCCGGACGGCTTCGAGGCCTCGTCCTCGCTCTCGGCGACGGCGTCGATCCACGAGCCGCCGTCGGCAATCTCCTGCAGCAGCCGGTCCGCCGTTCGCTGCTGTTGGAGGCGCATGCCGGACGACATCCCCGGTTCGGCCCGCCGCTGCACCTGTGCCACCAGGCGGAGCGCGCCTTCCTCGTGGACGGCCGCCGCTTCGGCCGAGGTAACCACGACCGTCGTGCCCAGGCGCTGCTCCCGGTCAGCGTCCAGGATCGCCTCACGGCGCACGGCCCACGCGACCGCCTCCATCGCCTCACTGCCCAGCAGCGAGTCGCCCGCGGCCGCGCGCTGCGACATCGCCGCCGCGGCGACCCAGTGACCCGCCAGCTCGGAGACGGCCACCGTATCGAGCGGGAACGGCTGCGCCACCACGAGCAGCTCGGCCAGCCGCTCCTCGGTCAGCGTCCAGTCACCCGCGCGGGCCACCACCCCGCGATCCCTCACGTCGCTGCACGAAGCCAGCGCCGTCAGCGCCACCAGCGTCCCGAGCAGCGGCGGCATACCATGCACCCGCCCCGGCGGCCTTCCCACGCGAGTCCGTGGATCAGTCCGCGCGAACGGCGCGGCGAGCTTTTCCACGGGCCGCCCGGCCTACCTGATCGTCACCGTGATGGTGTCGGCGACCGGGGGATCGAGGGGGATGTGCACGCCGTCGGCGACCACCGCGATGATCCGGTGCTCGCCCGGAGGGAGGTCCTCCAGTGTGAACTCGGTCTGGGCGAGGCCCATGTGAAAGTGGACGCCGGGGTCGTTGGGGATGGGCAGTTCCCAGTCCACGTCTCCGTTCACGATCAGATGGTGATGACCGGTCCCCGCGTCCATGACGCCGGCCTCGACGATCTCGAGGTTCTCGACCTCCATCACAACCAGCACCGGGCCGGCATCGAGTTCCGCACCGTCGGCGGGCGACACGATGGTCACGGTGGCCGGGCCCGCCGCCTCCTCCATGGGCACCATGTCCGTCTCGTCCGCCTCGCCGCCCGCGTCGCCGCCGCCACAACCCGCCATCACGGCCACGACCGCGGATCCAATCACGAAACGAAACGTTCGCTCGATCTTTGCCATCCTCTGATTCTCCCTTTGGTACCACGGAGTGGACTGAACCGGACAGCCAACCTGGCGCTTTCGGCGGTTGCGCGCCAGCCCGGCGCGGCCCACCGTAACGAAACCGCCCGTTCGGTTGTCCCTGGGTCGATGAACGTTCACCTGATCGACGGCACCTACGAGCTCTTCCGACACTACTACGGCGCGCCCGGCGCCACGGACCGCGCCGGCCGCGAAGCGGGGGGCGTGCGCGGCGTGCTCTACTCGCTCCTCGGCATGCTGGAAGCGGGCGTGACGCATATGGCGGTCGCCACCGACCATGTGATCGAGTCCTTCCGGAACCAGCTCTGGGCCGGCTACAAGACCGGCGCCGGGATCGATCCCGACCTCCTGGCGCAGTTCCGGCCCCTTGAGGACGGATTGCGGGCGATGGGCGTGCAGGTCTGGCCGATGGAGGAGCTGGAGGCCGACGACGGGCTCGCATCCGGGGCGGCGCTCGCGGCGCGTGACGCGCGGGTCGAGTGCATCTACCTGTGCACGCCCGACAAGGACCTTGCGCAGTGCGTGCGGGGGAGCCGCATCGTCCAGTGGGACCGGCGCAAGGGCGAGGTCCGGGACCACGTCGGGGTCGTCAACAAGTTCGGCGTGCCGCCTCGCAGCATACCCGACTACCTCGCGCTGGTCGGCGACAGCGCCGACGGCTTCCCGGGAGTCCCCGGTTGGGGCGCGAAGTCGACTGCACTCGTGCTTTCCCGCTACCTGCACCTGGAGGACATCCCGGCGCGGGCCAGGGGCTGGGACGTAACGGTGCGCGGCGCCGCCCGCCTGGCCGCGGCGCTGCGCCAACACCGAGCCAACGCCTTTCTGTTCCGCGATCTGGCGACCCTTCGCGACGGCGCCGCCCTGTTCGACGACGTGGACGAACTGGAGTGGCAAGGGCCCACGCCCGCCTTCGAGAAGTTCGCCGACAACCTCGGCGCGCCCGCACTCGCGGCGCGGGCCGAACGAATCCACCGCAAGTCGCAGAGCCCTACCGTGTGAGGCGGGCCTGCCGTGTGCAACCAACAAGGAGATGAAGACATGAAACAAGCGACCATCCATCGACGGATCACCAGCCTCGGCATCCTCGCCGCGGCGATCGCCCTCGTCCTCCCGGCGTCCCTGTCCGCTCAGCGCGGCGCGGGCGGTGCCGGGGCCCGGGGCGGGATGTTCAACAACCCGGCCATCATGCTGTGGACCCAGCTCGACCAGAACTACGAGGAGTTCACCAGGCAGCTGACCCTCACGGAAGAGCAGACGGAGAGCATCGCCGGGCTGCTCAAGGAGTTCCGCGAGAAGAACGAGCAGGGGCTGGGCGAGTACGCCGAGATGCGCCAGAGCATGCGCAACCGCGGCGCCGGCGGCGGTGGTGGCGCGGGCGCGGGCGGAGGGCGCGAAGCCTTCCAGAGGATCCGAACGCTTCTCGAAAAGCTCAATCCGGCCTTCGAGAAGCTGCACACCGATCTCGGCGAGCTGCTGACCGAGGATCAGAACAAGAAGATGACCGAGCTGCTGCAGCCCAGGCGGCCGGGAGGCTGACAGGGGCGGGACCCTACCCGACCGTCTTCAGGATCCAGTCCGCAATCAGTTCCATCGCGTCGACCGACCAGGTTTCCTCGATCGACTGGTATTCGCTCGGGGCGCCCGTCTGCGCGTGCTGGAAGAGGTGGTTGAGGCCCGGGAGGGCGTGGATCTCGTAGCGGGTGTTGCCGCCGCGCCGTAGCGCCGCCTCGATCGCACGCAGGTTCTCTTCGTAGGGGACCTGCAGGTCCTTCTCGCCGTTGATCGCGAGGACCGGCACGGTCACCCTGGCGATCACCTCGGCCGGTTCGTAGGTCAGGAAGAAGCGGAACCAGGGGTTGTTGACCTGCTGGACCTGGGCCGCGATGGCCTGCTCGATCGCGGCGGCGTCCGTGCCGCCTCCCTGGGCGCCCGCGTTCTCGATCCCGGTCCTCAGGATCGTCGCGATCGCCTCGCCTGCGGGCTCGAGATCGGGTTCGGTCTTGAGGACCTCGAAGATGGCGCGCTGTTGCTCCCGGTTGGCCGCGATCGCCTCCTCGGGGGCGCCCGCCGCACGGGCGATGAGCGCTGCCTGCGCGTAGAGGATCTCCTCGCCGTTTACTCCCGTGCCGGCCATGAGGACGATGTAGCCGACGTCGGGGGACCGGACCGCCGCTATCGGCGCGATCAGGCCGCCCTCGGAGTGACCGGCGAGGCCGATCGCCGCGGGATCGATGTCGTCACGGGACTTCAGGTAGGCGACTCCGGCGAGGGCATCGGTGGCGAAGTCCTCGGTGGTCGCGCTGGCGAAGTTGCCCGTCGACTCCCCCACGCCGCGGTCGTCGTAGCGGAGGACGGCGATGCCGCGGCGGGTGAGATGGTCGGCCAGCACGAGGAACGGGCGGTGCCCCATGAGCGCCTCATCGCGGTCCTGGGGGCCGGAGCCCGAGATGAGGATCGCGGCCGGGAAGGGGCCACCGGACGCGGGCCGCGTGAAGGTGCCCGCCAGGGTGTGGCCGCCCTCCGGGTTGGTGTAGGTGACGTCTTCGGCCAGGTACGGGTAGGGTTCCTCCGGGTTCTGGGGGCGCCGCGGCGGGGCTCCGTCGTCGGGGCCCGGCTCGAGGACGAGCGGGAAGGACTGGCCCGACTGGGTGAAGGTGCCGGTGATCGTCCGGTCCTCTCCCTCACCGGCCAGGGTGCCCCGGTACGATGCAGCGACCATCGGCATCGACATCGAGATGGTGTCGCCGGACATGGTCGTCTCCGCAACGGGAATCTCCGTGTTGCCCTGGTCGATCGAGAACAGCGTGGTGCCGAGCACGTCGTCGGTCTCGGTCACGACGAAGCGCAGACGCAGCTGGGCCGCGCCGACATCGAGGGTGCCCATCCAGGTTCCCACGAAGTCGCCGGGGCCGGGTGCGGGGGGTTCCTGGGGGGCGGCCGCGTCGACGGTCGCCGCGCTACCCAGTGGGATGAGGATGGCCATGCAGGCCAGCAGGGGTTTCATCGATCGTTCCTTTCACGTGGTTTCGCATGCGCAGAATCCAGGACGAATGTAAAGTCGACATGACATTTTGACATGTTCTCATTACAGTTTTGCCGATACAGACCTGCGAACGGGCCAGTCAGGGTACGGCCCACCACCTGCGGTCCTTCACACCTTCACCAGACCCACCCGGCCCTTGCCGAAGACCTCTTCGAGCGCGCGGATCGTCTCGCGGTCGGGGCTGACCTTGAGGCTGCGGGACCTGAGCCGGGGCACCGCGGTGCCGTTGCCGTCACCGACCGCCACCTCGACCGGGGCCTCCCCCGCGTGGGCGGCCATCACCTCGCGGGCGCGGCCGAATGCGTCGTCGGGGAGATCGTCCTGCCACGCCACGGCGATCCTCACCGCGAGGCGGCCGCTCCCGGGGACCCCCTTGAGCGGCTCGGCCGCGTCGAGGAAGACGGGGGGGTCCTCCTCGTCGCGCTCGCGGTCGCTGACCTTTCCGCGCAGAAGCACCACCGCGTCGGGGCGCAGCGTCTCCTTGCCGGACTGCCATACCTCCTTGAAGGCCAGGACGGTGGCCGTGCCGTGGAAGCCCTCGATGGTGATCTTGGCCCACTCGGAGCCGTCGCGCCGGGAGACCTGGCGGGCCACGGCGGTTACCACGCAGGCCATCTCCACCGATTGGCCCATCCGGGCCTTGAGCGCGTCGGAGCCCACCGGATCGAAGGCGCGCACGACGTCCCGGTAGCGGTCCAGCGGGTGCCCGGAGATGAAGAACCCGAGCGCCTCTTTCTCGCGCGTGAGCCGTTCCCTGTCCCGCCATTCGGGCACCGTGGGGAGCTCGGGCTTCGGGCGCTCCACCCCACCGCCGCCGAAGAGCGTGTGCTGTCCCTGCTCGGCTTCCTGCATGCGCGCCACGGCCTCCCCGTAGGCGGCGTCGAGCCCGGCCAGCATCTGCGCCCGGTGCCCGAATGAGTCCAGCGCCCCGGAGGTGATCAGCGCCTCGCAGGCCCGCTTGTTGAGCGCGCGCGTGTCGATCCGTTCGAGGAAGTTGAAGAGGCTCTCGAAGGGTCCGCCCTCAGCGCGCGCCGCGAGGACCGACTGCACGGCCGCGGAGCCCACCCCGCGCACCGCCCCGAGCCCGAAGCGGATCGTCGTCGCGCTCACGGCGGTGAACTTCCAGCCGCTCTCGTTGACGTCGGGCGGCAGCACCTCCAGGCCGTCGCCCAGCCCGGAGTGATGACGCGCCAGATCGCGGCACGCGTCGATGTACTTCACCACGTCGTCCGTCTTGTCGAGCACCGACGAGAGCAGCGCGGCCATGAACTCCGCCGGGTAGTAGCGCTTCAGCCAAGCGGTCTTGTAGGAGAGCAGCGAGTAGGCGGCGGAGTGCGACTTGTTGAAGCCGTACCGGCCGAAGGTCTCGATCTGGTTCGCGAGCTCGGAGGCCGTGCGCTGCGGCAGCCCGCGCTCGACGACCCGCTTCTGGAAGCGGCCCAGCTCGGCCCGGATGAGTTTGGCGTCCTTCTTGCCCATCGCCTTGCGCAGGACGTCGGCCTCGCCCAGGGAATAGCCGGCGAGGTCGTTGGCGATCAGCATCACCTGCTCCTGGTAGACGATGATGCCGTAGGTCGGCTCCAGGATGTGCTCCAGCCCCGGCGCGGGATACGAGACGGGCTGGTTTCCCAGCTTGCGCTGGATGTACCGGTCGGTCATCCCCGAGTCGAGGGGGCCCGGGCGAATCAGCGCGTTGGTGGCGACGAGGTCGTCGAAGCGGTCGCAGCGCATGGCCCGCAGCTTGTCCAGCGCGAGATTCGACTCGAACTGGAAGACGCCGGCGGTCCCGCCGCCCGCGAGCATCCGGTAGACCTCCGGATCGTCCAGCGGCACATCGTCCATCGCGAGGGAGTGGTAGACGGCGCCCGTATCCGGATGGCTGAACTCCCCAAGGCGGTCCTTCACGGCCCGGACGGCGTCGTGGATGACCGTGAGGGTCTTGAGGCCCAGGAAGTCCATCTTGAGCATCCCGGCGTCCTCGAGGCAGTTCATGTCGTACTGGGTGACGATGTCCGGCCCGTCCGCGCCCTCCCCGCTCCCGTTCCGCGCACCCTTGCTCTGCGTGCAGATCGGCACGTAGTCGTGCAGCGGCCCCGGCGCGATCACCACTCCGGCCGCGTGAACCGACGCGTGGCGCGACAGCCCCTCCAGCGTCATCGAGTAGTCGAAAAGCTGCTTGTGGCGCGCGTCCGACCCGTACAGCGCCTTCACGTCCTGGATCCGCTCGACGGCCTGGGCCACCGTGTAGCTCTGCCCCGGCTGGTTCGGGATCATCTTCGCGATCCGGTCGGTCTCCCCCAGATCGAACTTGAGCACGCGTCCCACGTCCCGGATCACGGCCCGGCTCTTCATCGTCCCGAAGGTCACGATCTGGCCAACGGCGTCGCGCCCGTACTTCCCGCGCACGTACTCGATCACCTCCCCGCGGCGCTCGTAGCAGAAGTCGATGTCGATGTCCGGCATCGAGATGCGCTCCGGATTGAGGAAGCGCTCGAAGAGAAGGCCGTAGGCGATCGGGTCCAGGTCCGTGATCCGAAGCGCGTAGGAGACGAGCGAGCCGGCGGCCGACCCCCTGCCGGGGCCGACCGGGATGCCGTTCTCCCGGGCCCAGCGGATGAAGTCCCAGGTGATGAGGAAGTAGCCGGCGTAACCCGTCTTCAGGATGACCTCGAGTTCGTAGTCGAGGCGTTTGCGGACCTCCGGGGGAAGGGGGTCGTGGTCGGGATCGTCTTGGGCCGGGACGGGGGCGTCCGCGACGGGTGCCCCGCCGTCCGATCCGGCCGCATACCGCTCCCGCGCCCCCGCTTCGGCCAGGTGAACCAGGTACTCGTTGTCGTCGGTGAAGGGGTCGGGGAGGGGAAAGCCGGGAAGATGGTATTTCCTTTCGAGCTCGAGCGTGACCTCGTCGGCGATCCTGAGGGTGTTCTCGATCACGTCGGGGCGGCCCGGGAAGGCGGCCGCCATCTCCTCGGCGTTCTTGAAGTAGAGGCCGTCGTCATACCTGAGGCGGTCCTCGTCGTCGTGGTTCCTGGCCGTGCCGATGCAAACCAGGATGTCGTGGGCGGGGTGATGCTCGTGCTGCAGGAAGTGCGCGTCGTTGGTGGCTACCACCGGCAGGCCGAGATCCTTCGCCAGAGCAAAGACCTTCTCATTCACCTCGGCCTGGCCGGGGGTGCCGTGGGCCTGGACCTCGAGGTAGTAGCGGTCCGGGAAGGTGTTCGCGTACCAGTCGGCCACCTCGCGCGCCGTGTCGTCGTTGCCGGCGGTCAGGTGGCGCGCCAGCTCGCCCGCCATGCACGCCGAAGTCACGATCAGCCCTTCCGAGTGGCGGGCCAGCGTCTCCCGATCCACGCGCGGATGATAGTAGAAGCCCTCGGTGTAGCCGATGGAAGACAGCTTGATGAGGTTGCGATAGCCCTCGGCATCCCGCGCCAGCAATACCAGGTGGTAGTGCGCCTTGCCCCCCTGTCCGGAACGGGCCCGTTCGCGCCGGTCGCCCGGGGCGACGTAGGCCTCCATCCCGATGATCGGTTTGAGCGCTTCCTTGCGCGCCAGCTTCTGGAAGTTCCAGGCGCCGTAGAGGCAGCCGTGGTCGGTCAGGGCGAGGGCGGGCATCTCGAACCGCTTCGCCCTGCGAATCAGATCCGGGAGGCGGTTCGCGCCGTCGAGGAGGGAGTACTCCGAGTGGGTGTGCAGGTGTACGAAGGACAAGGCGCGCGCGGGTTGGGGACAAGAGTGGCGTCAAGCGGCGGCGAGCCCGCTGGCGATCCGGAGCGGCCGGAGGCCAATCGGCTCCGCTTCGAATGTAGCAGACGACGGAAGGATTGGCGCGAATGGCCGGAGCGGCGAGCGCCGGGCTGGCCAGGCGCGAAGTGTGGAGGCGCAGGGCCAGTCGGACGCTTGCCCCTGCTCCATGGACGGCACGCGGCAGAAACCGCGTGGCAGATGGCGGTCCTGCGATGGCGAGAAGCTACATCTCCCCGCAACGGAACGAAGTCAGGATCTCGTCCAGCTGGATCATGTACTCGTACTTGTCCTTCTCCGGCGCGTACAGCCAGGCGTCGACCAGGTACGTGCGCTGCTGGCGCGGACAGGGAATCGTCCATGTTATGAACGGTCCCGCGGCGGGATACGCTCCGGGCGGATTCATCCAGATCGCCTGGACCGAGTGCACCGCATTGCCTCCGACCTCCTTCCGCCCCTCGATCAATTGGTCCGTGTTCACCACCTGGGGGAAATCGTAGTGCGCGTCGACGATTCCCGAACGCCACTCCAGGACTTCGTCCGTGCTGATCTCGTCCTGGACGGAGTTCCGCCAGGTAACCGCGAACTGGCGGATCAGCTCCGATGGATCCGGATTGTCGTTGAGGAAGATGTGCACCGAGTCCTGGTGCTCGTACTCGTAGACCTCGGGGAGGACCATTCTGAACCCGTACTCTTCCTCCAGCATCCGCGCCTGTACCGTATCCGGCCCGGTCACGAACATCCTGGCGATCACCCACTCGCGGTACTGGGCGTCGAACATCTCGCGAAGCCGCGGGATGGCCTGCCGCACCATCTCCGCGCCGTCATCGGTCCCGGCAGCCTCCGGCAGGACAAGAGCCGTCACCAGCTGGCCCCGCGACCAGACGTCCCCCACCTGAACGATCCCCGGCGAGTCGGGCGAGCCCACGCCGGCGCGCTCATCCGCGCCGACCTCGTCCAGAACCGTGGCCACCCACGGATCCGCGGCCGTCCCGATGACCAGCACCTGCTTGAACAGGCGTATCCTGACCCACGGTTCCTCGCTCGGATCCTGGTACATGACCCGAAAGGCGTAATCGTTGCGGACGGTGAATACCCCGCCCTCGATTCCATCGAGCACTGCGTCCCCGACCTGGGTCCAGAGTGCGGGCGAAGCCGCCATGTTGATGTTGTGGACATCGCCCATCGCCATGGGGCGGCTGTCGCAGGCGCCGATGAAGAGCAACGCTGCCGCGAGGACTGCGGAGACGCCGGGCACAGGGGACGGCTTGCGGGCGCCGGGATGCTGCCTGCCGGGACCGGAACCCGGAGCGGCGGAACCTGGAACTGGTGCACGACCATGCATAATGCTTATTCCTCTATATTGGTTTTCCGAACCGGCGCGCGAGGTGCCGGAGTGATAGACTAGCGCACAGGAGGGACTTCGGTCCATGGTCCACTCAAGGATACACCGATGGCGCGCGATTGTGCCCGCAGCCTTACTCACGTTTCCCCTCCTGGTTGCGGGGTGCGCGACTTCCGGCCCGGCGGAAACGCCGGCCGACACCTCCACTCCGGCCACCCCCGTCGAGGCTGCGCCGGTCGCTCCCGCCGAGACGTCCGATCCCCCGGCCGAGACCGAAACGCAGGACGAGCCCGAGGCCCCCGGCGCGATCTTCACCGAAGCGCAGGCCACCCGGGGCATGACCATCTTCGACGAGGCATGCGCGGAATGCCACACGAACAACGAATTCCGGGGAAGGCTGTTCCAGTCCAACTGGGGACGGCGGACCGTGTACTCGTTTTATCGCACGATCCGCTCCACGATGCCGGACAACAACCCGGGTGGCCTGGAAGAACAGGTCTATCTGGACGTAGTATCGTACATCCTGAGCATTAATGGGCACGAGGCCGGCGAAGCCGAGCTTTCCGCCGACTCCCCGATGCGCGAGGTGAGGATTGCGCCGGCTTCGGAGGGCTGATTCGCCCGGGACGTGAGCTGCACAGGGAACGCGAGCACACCGACAACTGGAGCATGGGAATGGCCGAGGACGGCAGGGGGCTGAATCGACGCGGGTTCATGAAGACGGCCGTCGCGGGTGCCGGGGCGGTTCTCGTGGGCGGCGGGACGCAGGGGACGGAGGCGACCACGGGCGAGACGGCACCTGCGAGCGACCCCGGACGGCGCGCGCCCTGGGTTCGCACGCGGCAGACGCCGGACATCGCGGTCGTCGGGGCCGGGGCCTTCGGTGCCTGGACAGCGCTCAACCTGCAGCAGTCGGGCGCCCAGGTCACCCTGATCGACCAGTACGGCCCGGGAAACTCGCGCGCGACCTCCGGGGGCGAGACGCGTGGCGTTCGTGCCGGCTACGGAGGGCGGCGCACGAGCCTGCAGTGGGTGCGGTGGGCCCGGCAGGCGATCGAGATGTGGCGCGCGTGGGACGAGCGCGGGCAGGACATGCTCCTCCCCCGCGTCTTTTTCACCACCTCCGACCTGATCATGCGGGACGAATGGACCGACTTCATGGAAGACGTCCGCAACAACTGGGACGAGGTGGGCGTGCGCTACGAAGTCATCGATGCGGACGAAATCCGCAGGCGCTGGCCGGTGATCGACGTGACCGACATCACCGTCGCGCTCTGGGAGCAGGACGCGGGGGTGGTGCGCGCGCGCCGGGCGATCGAGTCCGTGGCCCAGGTTTTCCGGCACGAGGGCGGCGAGGTGAAGATCGCCCGGGCGGCAATGGGTCCCGTGAACGGTCGCCAGCTCGGCGCGCTCCAGCTCGACCCGGACGAGGCGCTCTCCGCGGGCACGTACGTGTTCGCGCTCGGCCCCTGGTTCCCGAAGGCGTTTCCGGAACTGATGGGGGAACGAGTGCGCATCCCCATCGGCCACGTCGCCTACTTCCGGACCCCTCCCGGCGACAACAGCTTCAGCTTCCCGAACCTGCCCAGCTACAACTTCCCCGGGGTGACAGGATGGCCCGCGCTGGGGCCGGACAACCGCGGCTTTCGCGTGCGCACCGGCGGGCGCGGGCGCGGCGGGGGCGAAGCCGATACCGATCCCGACACCAGCCGCCGCTGGCTGCAGCCCGAGGAGCTGGAGCGGCCCCGCGCGTTCGTCGCGCAGCGGTTCCCCGGTCTGGCGGAAGCTCCCATCAGCGAGACCCGCTCCTGCCACTACGAAATCTCGGCCACCGGAAACTTCTTCTTCGACCACCACCCGGACTTCGACAACGTCTGGTTCGCCGGAGGAGGGTCGGCCGAGGGCTTCAAGTTCGGGCCCGTGATCGGGCAGTACATGGCCGGCCGGGTCCTCGGAACCGAGACCGACCCCGAGCTGATCGAGGCGTTCCGACTGATTCCGGAGGAGGAAGAGCCGGGCGGGTAGGCTGCGGAGGCCCCGGGCCACCCTTCACTTGACCGCGCGCCTCCGCCGCCACCATTTCACTGTTGGAATCCCGGACGGCCCGCGCCTCGATCCCGCCCCTGCCGCGCTCGTCCGGTCCGGGGCGCTTACCGCATACCTGCAAACGGAGACCGACATGACTCCCCGCACGACCTGCACGATCACCCGGACCGCGCTCTGCGCGCTCACCCTCGCGGCCGCAGCCCTCGCACTGGGACCCGCCGCCAGCCCCGCAACCGCCCAGGAAGAGGGCTCGATGCTCGTCGGCGGCCCCGGATCGGCCAACTACGAGCTCGCCGCCCGCTTCGCCCCCTACAAGGTCGGCGACCTTCTCCACTCCACCAGCGTACAGCCGCGGTGGGTCGGCGACACGCAGAAGTTCTGGTACCAGTGGGAGAACTCCGGCGGCACGCACTACTACCTGGTCGACCCGGAGCGCGGCACCAGGACCGAGATCTTCGACAACGACCGGATCGCGGCCGAGCTGACGCGCATCACGCGGGACCCGTGGGACGCCCAGCACCTGCCCATCCGCGCCATCCGCTTCATCAGCGAGGGCACGATCCAGTTCGAGGTGACGTCCTCGCAGGACGAGGTGATCGAGGAGGATGACGAAGAGGTCGAGGAGGACCAGGAGGAGGAGGAGGAGCGGCGGCCGAGCAGGCCCCGGACGCGCCGCAAGGTCCACCACTTCGAGTACGACGTGGCCACGCAGACGCTCCGCGAACTCGAGGACTACGAGGAGCCGCGCACCCACCCGTTCTGGGCCAGCATCTCGCCGGACACCGCATGGGTGGTCTTCAGCCGCGAGTTCAACCTGTGGATGATGAGCTACGAGGACTACGAGAGGATCCTTGAAGCGCGGCACGGCAAGACGGGGGACGAGGCGGAGGAGGCGGAGGAGGGCGTCGAGGTGGAGGAGATCCAGCTCACCACCGATGGCGAGAAGGACTTCAGCTGGGGATCGCAGGGACGGGGGCGGACCGACAAGGAGACCGAGGAGGAACACGGGAAGCGCCAGTCGCCGGGGATCAGCTGGTCCCACGACAGCCGCCACTTCGCGCTTACGCGGAGCGACCGGCGGGAGGTCGGCATGCTGTGGGTGGTGCACGCCGTGGGCAACACGCGCCCGGAGCTGGAGAGCTACCGGTACGACATGCCCGGCGAGGAGAACGTCACCCAGGTTGCGCTGCACGTCTTCGACATGGAGGCGCGCGAGATGAAGCAGATCGACGACGAGCCCTGGAAGGACCAGCGCATGGGGGTCTTCACCGACTTCAGCTTCCCGCGCGGCTTCGACCCGAACGCGATCCGGCAGTCGCGGTGGCTCTCCGACCAGGGCGACGAGCTCTACTTCTGGCGCCGCAGCCGCGACCAGCACCGCGTCGACGTGATGCGCGCGGACCCCGCGACCGGCGAAGTGACGGCCGTGATCGAGGAGCGCCTGAACACCTACGTCGAGCACCAGACCCCCGAACGGCTCGATAACGGCGACCTGATCTGGTGGTCGGAGCGCGACGGCTGGGCGCACCTGTACCGCTACGCGCCCGACGGCACCGTGCGGAACCGGCTGACCGAAGGCCCCTGGCACGTGGACGGCCTCGTCGAGGTCAACGAGGACGACGGCTACGCGCTGGTGCGCGGCAACGCGCGCGAGGAGGGCGAGGACCCCTACTACATGCACATGTACCGGGTCGCGCTCGACGGCAGCCGCACCACCCTGCTCAACCCCGGCAACTACGACCACCGCTCCAGCGCCTCGGACGGCGGGCTCTACTTCGTCGACAACTACTCCAGAGTCAACACCACTCCGCAGTCCGCGCTCTTCGACGCCTCGGGCCGCAAGATCATGGACCTGGAGACCGCCGACATGTCCGCGCTCGAGGACGCCGGCTACCAGTTCCCCGAGACCTACACCGTAAAGGCCGCGGACGGGGTCACCGACATCTACGGCGTGATGTACAAGCCCTACGACTTCGACCCGGCGAAGAAGTACCCGATCGTCGCCTACGTCTACCCGGGCCCGCAGACCGAATCCGTCTCCAAGTCCTTCTCGCTCAACTCCACGGAGCAGGCGCTGGCGCAGTTCGGCTTCATCGTCATCACGATCGGGAACCGCGGCGGCCACCCCGACCGCTCGAAGTGGTACCACAACTACGGCTACGGGAACCTCCGCGACTACGGGCTCGCCGACAAGAAGGCCGGGATCGAGCAGCTTGCGGACCGGCACGCCTTCATCGACATCAGCCGCGTGGGGATCTACGGGCACTCAGGCGGCGGCTTCATGTCCACCGCGGCGATGCTCGTCTACCCCGAGTTCTTCCATGTGGCGGTCTCGTCCGCCGGAAACCACAACAACGACGTCTACAACGCCAACTGGTCCGAGAAGCACGACGGGGTGAAGGAGGTGAAGGACTCCGCGGGCGTGGTGACCGGCTTCGAGTACGACATCGATCGCAACTCGGACCTCGCCGCCAACCTGAAGGGTCACCTGCTGCTGACCACCGGCGACATCGACAACAACGTCCACCACGCCGGCACCTTCCGAATGGCCGAGGCGCTGATCCGCGCCAACAAGCGCTTCGACTTCTTCATCTTCCCCGGCCAGCGCCACGGCTTCGGGAACATGAGCAACTACTGGTTCTGGCTCCGCGCGGAGTACTTCGTGAAACACCTGCTCGGCGACGACCAGTGGAGTGTGGACATGCTGGAGCTGCTGGGGGAACAGCCCAGAGGGTAGGGGAGGAGACTGGCCAGCGCGCCGGCCATGGGGCGTGCCGGGACGAAAACCCATTCCCGGCACGCCCCATTTGTCGCCAGAACATTACATTCTGTAAAGTTCGCTTTACGACAGGTCTGACTGTTCGACAGCCCGGCGCGATCCGCCCCCAACCGGATGCAAACACGGCGCCGGGGTTACGCAACCACAGCCATGGACCCCTTCGACATGCGAAGACACCTGTGCGCCACCGCGATCATCGCGATCATCGCGGCCCCCCCACCCCCCCTCCCCGCCCAGGACCCCCCCGCCACCCCCGACCCCGTGCCGCGCGTCGTCATCCTGGGCACCGGAACGCCCAACGCCGACCCGGCCCGCTCCGGCCCGGCCCTGGCGGTCGTCGCGGGTGGGCGGGCCTACCTCGTGGACGCGGGGCCCGGCGTCGTTCGCCGCGCCGCCGCCGCGGCCGCCGAGCACGGAATCACCGCGCTGGAAGCCCCCGGCCTGGACCGCCTTTTCATCACCCACCTCCACTCCGACCACACCGTCGGCCTCCCCGACGCGATCCTGTCGCCCTGGGTCCTGGACCGCCCGGATCCCATCCGCATCTTCGGCCCCCCCGGCACCGCCGACATGGCCGCGCACATCGAGGCCGCCTGGCGGCAGGACATCCACATGCGCCTCTTCGGCCTCGAGCCCAGGGACGCCAACCGCGACGCCTACCGCGCGGTCGTCACCGAGACGACGGGCGGCCCCGTGTACGAGGACGAGAACGTGCGCGTCACCGCCATCCCCGTCCTGCACGGCTCCTGGCCCCACGCGCTCGGCTACCGCTTCGACGCCGGCGGCAGGTCGATCGTCATTTCGGGCGACGCGCGGCCGAGCGATTCGCTCGTCGACGCGTGCAACGGCTGCGACATCCTCGTCCACGAGGTCTACTCGGCAGAGGCCTTCCGCAACCGGCCATCGGTGTGGCAGCGCTACCACGCGGACTCGCACACCTCTACCGTCGAGCTCGCCGAGATCGCCAACCGGGCCCGGCCGGGGCTGCTGGTCCTCTACCACCAGCTCTACTGGGGCGCCACCGACGAGGACCTGCTCCGCGAGATCCGCGAGGCCGGCTACAGCGGACGGGTGGCCTCGGCGGCGGATCTGGATGTCTACCGCTGACCCCGCCAGTCGCCGCTCCCACCCTCCCGGAGTTGCCTCCGAGCGGCCCCGCCGCTAGAATCCGCGCGCTGAATCTGCGATATTTGGTGACAGTCATTTCGTGGAATTACCGGACGGGCGAGGACTCGGGAGGGCCCTCAGAGCGAGGACAATGACGCGGTTCACGACACGGCGTTCTTCATATCTCACCTGGGCGGCGGCCTGCGCCGCCTTCACAATCGCCGCAGGGGCGTGCGAACTCCGGCCCGCGCCGGGATTCGCCAGGGGCGAGATGATCTTCGACACCTGTTCCCCTTGCCACGGCAAGGACGGTGCCGGTGACGAGTCGCTCGGCGCGCCCGCCATCGCCGGTGCGGCCGAATCCTACCTCACGGCGCAGCTGGAACGCTTCCAGGTCGGCGTGCGCGGATACCACTACCAGGACGCGGAGGGGCTGCGCATGCGGCCCATGTCCCGGGCCCTGATCCCGGCCGAGGGGGACAACGAGTCCATCGTCGAGTTCCTGATGAGCCTGCCGATCGTCGACCCGCCCGCGACCCTGGAGGGGGGCGATGTGGAGGTCGGCGAGGCCGACTACACGCTGCTTTGCTCCAACTGCCACGGGATCGACGGGCGGGGGCTCGACGCCGTGCCGGACGCCCCCACGCTGCTGCACCTCAACGACTGGTACATCGCCTCGTCGCTGCGGAAGTACCGCGACGGGGTGCGGGGCGCCGCGCCCGGTGATGCCTCGGGCGCAACCATGCGTGCCCCGGTCACCGGATGGACCGACGAGCGGATCAACGACGTCACAGCCTACATCATGACCATGCAGCGCCTGCCCCGCCGGATTCCGGGCCCGCCGCCCGAGCCGCTTCCGCCCGTCGACGTGGATCCATCCATCCTGCCCGAGGGCGTCACGGTGGCGATGGTCCAGGAGGGACAGGACCTCTTCCATGGCGCCGGCATCTGCGTCAGCTGCCACCTGCGTGAAGGCGCCGGCGGAGCTCTGGCACCCGACCTCACCGACGATGTCTGGCTCCACATCGACGGCGAGTACGAGCAGATCGTGGAGCTGATCATCGACGGCGTGGACACGCCGATCGAGGCCCCGGGGCCCATGCTGCCCCGCGCCGGCACGGATATCACCGACGAGCAGGTGCGCGCGGTCGCCGCCTACGTCTACACCCTCAGCCGCTGAACCCCGATGGCAGAGAACCCGACCCCGGACGCGCCGACCCACGCGGAGCTCGCCGCGGCTATCCCCCCGGCGCCCCCCGACGAGTCCAATGACGCGATCATCTTCGCGAAGAAGACGATGAAGAACACGCTGATCATCGCCGTCCTCTTCATCGGCATCGCGTTCGTCTGGACCATGTGGCTGAAGCTATGAACGCCTTTTTCGAGTTCTTCCGCGTCGACTACTTCGACCCGCTCATCGAGGTGGCGTCGTCGTATGCAGCGGACATCGACGGGCTCATCTGGCTCGTGCTGCTGCTGGTGGGGTTCTGGTTCCTCCTCGCCCAGGGCGTCTTCTTCTGGTTCATTCTGAAGTACAGGGCGGAACCGGGACGGCGGGCCGACTACATCGACGGGAAGAACAAGCGCCACAAGCGGTGGATCACGGTGCCGCACCTTCTGGTGCTGGTCTGCGACGTGCTGATCATCGTGGTTTCGTTCAACGTCTGGTACAAGATCAAGATGGACCTGCCGGACAACCCGGACGGGGTGATCCGCGTCATCGGCCAGCAGTGGGCGTGGACCTTCCAGCACCCCGGCGCCGACCGCGAGCTCGACACCCCCGACGACATCTTCACGGTCGACGAGCTGCACGTCGAGAACAACCGGGTCTACCACTTCGAACTCCAGTCGACCGACGTGCTGCACAGCTTTTCGGTGCCGGTGTGGCGCATCAAGCAGGACGCCATCCCGGGACGCACCATCACCGGGTGGTTCCAGCCGACCAGGACGGGCGAGTTCGACGTCCAGTGCGCCGAGATCTGCGGCTTCGGGCACGGTGTGATGGCCGCGCGGGTAATGATCGAGGACGAGGCCACGCACGCAGCCTGGGTGGCGGCGAACACGCCGGCAACGGCGGCGGCGGCGGCACCGGTCCCCGCAGCGATGCCGGCAACGCAGGTCGCGGCATCTCCGGCGGCCGGGCCCGCGTCAGCCCCGAACGGCCACGGCGGGCACTAGCGATGAGGATACGGAGGACCGAGAGCGATGGTTGAACCCGCGGTCGATCTGGCACACGGAGAAGCCCACGACGACCATGCCCACCATGGTCCCCAGGGCTGGCTGAAGTACCTGTGGTCGACGGATCACAAGGTCATCGCCATGCAGTACATGTTCACCGGCATGTTCATGGCGCTGGTCGGCGGCTTCATGGCGTACGTCTTCCGTATGCAGCTCGCCTTCCCCGGGATCAACGTGCCGGGCTTCGGCGGGGTCTCGCCCGGCGAGTACAACGCGCTGGTGACCAACCACGGCACCATCATGATCTTCTGGGTGGCGATGCCGGTGCTGCTCGCCGCCTTCGGGAACTACCTGATCCCGCTCATGATCGGGGCGGACGACATGGTCTTCCCCAAGATCAACCGCCTCTCCTTCCAGGTCTTCTTCGTCAGCACGATCGTCATTCTGGCGTCGCTCTTCGTAGAGGGCGGCGGTTTCGCCGGGGCGTGGACGGCCTACCCGCCCCTGTCGGCCGACTCGACCTACAACCTTACGCCACTGGGGAGTACCCTGTGGGTCATTGGGGTAGGGCTGGAATTCGTGGCATTCCTGTTGGGCGGGATCAATTTCATCACCACGCTGATGAACTCCCGGGCACCCGGAATGCGTGCGTTCGACGTGCCGATCGTGGTGTGGATGATCGTGGTCGCGAGCATCCTCTTCATGCTGTCGGTGGGTCCGCTGCTGGCGGGCGCGATCATGCTGATCTTCGACCAGACGATCGGCACCGGCTTCTTCAACCCGGCGACCGGAGGCGACCCCATCCTCTGGCAGCACCTCTTCTGGTTCTTCGGGCACCCCGAGGTATACGTGGTGCTGCTCCCGGCGATGGGCGTGGTGGTCGAAATCATCACCACCTTCGCGCGCAAGAAGCTCTTTGCCTACCGCACCGTCATCTTCACGATCGTGGCGACCGGCGTGCTGAGCTTCTTCGTCTGGGCGCACCACCAGTTCATCGCGGGGATCGACCCGCGCATGGCGAACATCTTCACGATCACGACCCTGCTCATCTCGGTCCCCATCGCGGAGCTGTGCTTCATCTACATTGCCACGCTGTACGGGGGCTCGATCAGGCTGACCACGCCCATGCTGTGGGCGCTCGCCTTCGTGGCCGAGTTCCTGATCGGCGGCGTCACCGGGATCTTCCTGGGGGCGGCCGGCGCGGACGTCTACTTCCACGACACCTATTTCGTGCTGGCCCACTTCCACTACACGTTCTTCCCCATCGCCATCATCGGGACCTTTGCGGCCTTCACCTACTGGTTCCCCAAGATGTTCGGAAAGATGATGGACGAACGCCTGGGCAAGATCCACTTCTGGGGCACGATCATCCCCTTCAACCTCATCTTCATCCCGCTCTTCGTGCTCGGGATGGGGGGCCAGCACCGGCGGATCTACAACTACGACCAGTTCCCCGACATCGCCGGCGGCATCTTCCAGGACATGCGGGAGCTGGCCACATATTCGCTGCTGGTGATGCTCGCCTTCCAGTTCGTCTTCTTCTACAACTGCTTCAAGACGGCGCGCTCGGGACCAAAGGCTCCGAAGAACCCCTGGAAGGCCAACTCGCTGGAGTGGACCACCGAATCCCCGCCGCCCCACGGCAACTGGCACCCGCTCAGGATGCCGGTCGTCTACCGGGGGCCCTACGAGTACAGCGTGCCGGACCGTGAGGACGACTACTGGCCGCAGAATGACCCCGACGGCGCGCCCCTGCAGGTCGTCGACGACGACGACAGCTGAATGAGACTCCCGATGCCTCTTCATCACACCAGCCGCCCGAGGCCCAACCGATGAGGCCGATCGCAACCACGCGCGCCGCGACCGGCACCGAAACCGGCAAGCTCGCCGTCTGGTGGGTGCTCGCCTCCGAGGTCGTCATCTTCGGGGGGCTGCTGGCCTCCTACGTGATGTTCCGCCTGGGGCATCCCGAGTGGGCGGACGCCGCGGCGGTCACCAACACCACGATCGGCGCCTTCAACACCTTTGTGCTGCTCTCCTCCAGCCTCACGGCGGTGCTCGCGCACCAGGCCGCCGAGCGGGGCGACGGCAGGAAGGCCGCCATGTACCTCTACTGCACGATCGGGGGCGCGGCCATCTTCCTCGGGGTCAAGACGTACGAGTGGTGGTACGAGATCAGCCACGGCTACACGATCACGTCGAACGGCTTCTGGGCGTTCTACTACACCGCCGCCGGCCTGCACGCCTTCCACGTGATCGCGGGCGCGGTGATCATGGCCTTCGTGGCACGGGACGCGGCGAAGGGTCTCGAACTCCACCGCGTCGAGCTCATCGGGATCTACTGGCACTTCGTCGACATCGTGTGGATCTTCCTCTTCCCCCTGCTCTACATCGCGAAATAGCTCATGGCCGGTCACTCGGAAGACAAGGGACTCTTCGGCAATCACTACGTGCGGGTCTACGCGGTGCTGCTGGTTCTGCTGGCGGTGAGCATCGTCGGGCCGCTTGTGGGCGAACGGCTGAACCGCCCGGTCGACCTCTTCGGCATGCAGTTCAGCCTCGGCATCGTGATCACGCTGGTGACGGCCTTCGGGATCGCGGTCGTCAAGGCGTGGCTCGTCATCAAGAACTTCATGCACCTGACGATCGAGCGGGTGGTGCCGAAGCTTTTCCTGGCGGCGTCGGTGCTGCTGCTCGCGCTCTTCTGGGGCGGCGTGGCGCCGGACGTGCAGATGCATGAGGGCCGGCTGTGGGAGAATGACGCGGCCAAGGCGGCGGTGGACCGGGGGATCCCGACGGAGGATCACGGGGATGAAGAGTACGCCGACGCCGGTGACCACGCGGAGGAGGACGACCACGCGGAGGATGTGGCGCACGCGAGTCTCGTCCCGACGGCCAAGTCCAACGACAATCTGCTGGCGGGCGGCTACAACTTCACGCACGGCGCCTTCTGGACGGTGGTCGTGCTGGTGGCGATCGGGACCAACGCGGTCGCGATCATGCTTTCGATCGGCCTGGTGCTGCTGATCCTGGAGATGCTGAGCAGGATCCCGATGCTGCAGCGCGTGGTCGCGCCGATGCTGGGGCTGGCCGACCGGCTGCCGGGGGTGGGCCGGATCCGGAGGTTCCTGGCGGCCGAGGACGCGTAGCAGTCCGTGGATAATCCCCGCGTAGCACCGAGGGCGGCGAGGCGCCGGGCTGGCAAGGCGCAACGAAGGGCGAATAGCAGCGCTATTCTGCTTAGATTCCATAAGTTGCATATTTTGCAACGGATTAGCACATATGATGTGTATTTCCTCCCATTATTACATCCCCATTCCAAAACGGGATGCCGTGCTACGTTGGCGGACGTTGGCGGACGTAACTGTTCGGTCAGGCCGTGGATGGCCTAGACCCGGACGAGGTTGGAGGTGCCTGCAATCACACGCGATCTGCCGGTTCTGCTAGCCGCTCCTCCCCTGGCAGCGGATGGACGCCACAGCCTGCCCGAATGCTCACTGGCGGACACTGTTCGACCGCCCGATTGCCATCTTCGAGCATTACGCACCCTCCCGCTGGAGCCGAAGATCCTGCGTGTGGTGCGCGCGTAGTGCTCGCTCGCCGTCCGGGTCTCGCTCGCCGTCCGGGTCTCGATAGACGACGATGGACTGTTCGTACGCGGCATCGTTCGCCGAATCGGACGCGCTGGTCCAACTCTCAATGCGCTCTCGGACTGGCCGGAAGTCCTCGCGGATCTTCTCCACCGTCCGTATTCTGTCGCCCGGTCCCCCTCCGAACCACCGCCGCAATAGCCATTGCAATAGCCATTGATCGGCCTTTTCTCGCCGCAGCTCGCGGTGGAAGCCTTGGATGGGATCCTCTTCGAGCAGCACCGTGAGCCCGCGGTTGGTCTGCTCGAACTTCGCCAGCAACGCCGCTTGCCGCTGCCCCGAGTACTCTGGATCATCTTGGAGCGTCAGGAACAGTCGGAGTACGTCGGCGCGGATGTCCATGAGGCTGGACAGGAAGAACAGATTGATGTCCGACCCCGCCTCCTCGGCTTTTTTCACCGAGTCGATCTTCTGGCGGGCTAGGTACCCGAACTGGTGATGGAGCTGGCTCACGTCACGTCTGGCCTGCACCAGCTCCGCCTTCATGCCATCCGTGAACCGCTGGCTGTGCTCGAACTGCGACCAGACTTCGTCAAGCTGCTTCGTTGCGGTTTGGAACTTGGCGTACGTCTCGGTGTCCATGAGCTGCCGTACACGGATCAAGACTTCGTAAAGTGTGCCGAGAGCCCTCTGAATCCGGTCGAGGCGTGCGCCGGTGATGAGTGACGAGACGGTCATGAAGAGCATCACAGGGGCCACGACCGGCAGAATAGCGCCGCGGGCAGCGACGAACGGAGCGTGCCCGATAATGCGGCCTCCGCGCATGACAGCCGTCGAGACGCCCTCGCCAATGACCATAAGCGTCTTGGGATTCGCAGTCGCGAGAAAGACGTTCCCCGCGGCCAGGGATGAGGCGGCCGTGCTGCCGGCGGCGAAGAGCGGTTGCAGCCAAACGCTGTCGATCACGCCGCCGGACTCGAAAGGGCGACCGTCGTCCCACGAGGTGCGAAGGGCGTCGCTGATGTCTCGGCCCAGATCGACAACGGCAACCGAAGGGTGTCCGTCGGACCTAAGCACCTGCCCGACCGGCTGGCGGGGCGGCGCTTGTGGCACAGCGACAATCTCGGTCTCTGCCTCCTTCGAACCCCGCAGGGGCTCCTCCCCCGAACCGATGGCCTCCAAGGTCTCCTCTTCTGGAGAAAACCGCCGCAGCAACGCGCCGAGCCAACGAATCAGCCCGGCCACAAGGGATCGGACCCTGTTCCTCCTGTCACTCATCGACGACGCCGTTTCTCTCTCGCCTTTGTGGCTCGGCCTTATGGGAGCCGGTGAACCCCTGCAATCTACTCCAGACAGGGCACTCGTACTACCCGAGCGTTGTCCAATGAGAAATGATCATGAGCGGGAAGCCGGTTTCCAGCGGGAAATGAGCATGAGCGGGGGTGCGAGCAGATCATGGGAGCATGATCGTGACACTCTGCACCGAACGGATCCGCACTCTCGACGACAT
>JAJEBR010000013.1 GCA_022822445.1 Gemmatimonadota bacterium
TCCCCCACCCCACCATCCCACCTCCACTACCCCTCACCATCACACCCCCCTCGGCCCCTTCCCCCGGCTCCCTCATGATCATGTCCGGGTTGGAAAACACTCGGGCGGGGGCCTGCGCAAAGACCGAGGCCTGCGCAAGACGGAGGTCTGCAGGTGTGTCCCCAATGCGTTGAGCGGGGGCCGATTGACGAAGTGTGTTCAGGGGGCGTCACAGGAATTTTCCCGATCGGGAAAATTGTCCCGATCGGGAAAAAAACCGTGACGTTCTGTGAACCCCTGATATCGAAGACGGTGGGGAAAACCCACGACTGGGAAGACCGACACTTGACAAATTATGACCAGTCATGGAGACTAGTCATATGGAAACCATCAACGCTTCCGACTTCAAGGCTCGGTGTCTGGCGATTCTCGACCGTGTGCGCGACACCGGAGAGCGGATCGTCATTCTGAAGCGGGGACGGCCGGTGGCCGAACTGGGGCCGCCGAGCCATTCCTCGTCGGAGTATCCACAGGATGAGTTGAAGGGGACCGTCACCGTCTGCGGGGACATCGTGGGGCCGGTGATTCCCAAGCAGGACTGGGAGATGCTGCGGCGGTGAAGGCGCTCCTGGACACGCACGTCCTGATCTGGTGGTTCGAGGATTCGGGCGGCCTGTCGGCGGATCAGCAGGAGGTCATCGAGGCGGCCGGCACCCCAGGATCCCTGATCGTCTCCAACATTTCGATGCTGGAGATCGCGACGCTCGTCAGGCTCCGCCGCATCGAGCTCACGATCCCCCTGCGCGACTGGCTGGAGAAGGCGGTGGCGCCACCCCGGGTGCGGCGCCAGGGCATATCGCCCGCCATCGCCACGGAAGTTGCCACGCTCCCGGACTGGTTCCACCGCGATCCTGCCGACAGGGTAATCGTGGCAACAGCCCGGACCCTCGGCGCGACGCTCCTGACTCAGGACCGGCGCATCATCGAGTCCGGGCTGGTACCGACGGTCGGATAGGGGCAACGGCTCGGCGCCCTTCTTGCGCGGCATGGATCGGCAAGATCCATTATGGTGTAGAGGAACCATGAGGAAGACGCGACTGCTCCCGTTCCTGCTCGCCCTGGCCCTCCTGGGCTGTGAGACGACTCCCCTTCCCGGGGAGGGGGAATCCGTGGTGCTGGCCCACGGCCTGGGCCGGACCCGGGCCTCCATGGCAGTCCTCGCCCAGCGCCTGGAGTGGGCGGGCTACCGCGTCGAGAGCATTGCCTACGACTCCCGGGGCGCTTCCTTCCCGGAGCAGATGGCGACGCTCGCGGCGGCGGTCGATCGCTGCTGTGCCGAGGCCCCCGTCGTCCACTTCGTGGGACATTCGCTGGGCGGCCTGGTCATCCGCGGGTATCTCGCCGACAGCCGTCCCCCCGGGCTCGGGCGCGTGGTCATGCTGGCTCCGCCCAACCAGGGCAGCCTCTTCGTCGAGTGGCTGGGCGACATGCCCGGCGGGCCCGAGGCGCTCGGCACGGTCGGCGCCACCCTCGGAACCGACAGCACCGACCTGCCGGCGACCCTGCCCCCACCCGACTACGAGATGGGGATCATCGCGGGCAGCCGCAGCGTCCACCCGATCGGCCCCATCGCGATCCCCGGCCCCGACGACGGAATCGTCAGCGTGGAGCAGGCGCGCGTCGAGGGGGTGCCGATGCTCGTCCTGCCCCGCTCCCACTACCTGATCATGAACAGCCGCCACACGGCCGAAGCGGTGATCCGCTTCCTGCGGACGGGGAGCTTCGAGGGAGCGACGGGCTGAGGGTCAACCGCCCCGCTCGAGCCGCCAGACATCCACGTGGTCCAGATCGAGGCTGTCCTGCCGGATCGTCAGCAGGTGGCCGGAGGGGTCGAAGGCCGGGGCGGATCCGTCTCCCTTGTGGGGCGGCCGGGGAACGCTGGCGAGGAGCCGTCCGTCGGCGTCGAAGATCTCCCACAGGTCGCCGTCCATGCGGTTCACCGTGACCCAGAGCTTTCCGTCGGTGGCGACGTATATCCCCCCCAGGATCGGCTTCGCGTCGGGCCGGATGGGCCTCGATGGTTCGCATTGCGCGCTTCCGATCTCCGCGCGCCACTCCTCGAAGTCCCGGATGACCGCGTCCCACTCGTCGTCCCCGACGGGTTCGGCCGCCAGCGAACGCTGGATCACCCGCACGGTGTCGGCGCCCCTGTTCCGGGTAACCGCGATACGGTAGTCGCTCTCGAATGCGGAGTAGTGGACGCCGCCCGGCCCCGGGTGCTGCGTCAGACTCGGAACGAAGGGAACCGGGAAGAAGCCCAGGTGGCCCTCCCCATACTGGCAGGTGATCGACGACGAAGGGGCGTCGGACGGCTGTCGCAGATGCACCAGCGTGTCGCCCGTCTCGCCGCGGCTGTTCAGCCCCACGTACAGCCTCTGGAGTGCGGAGCCGAAACTCGTTTCGTAGGAGGGACCCAGCGCATACCGGTACACCTCGTCCGGTCCGACGGGGAACAGTCGGTATGCACCGCCTCCACCTGTGATTCTCCCCCGCGTCCGCAGCTGTCCAAGCCACTCTCCGGCGGCCGACCACTCGCCGACGCGGCCCAGCATCGGATCGAAGGTCAGGAGCCGGTCGCCCGCCCACGCCAGCGAAGAGAGGCGCTGGAACTCGCCCGGCCCCTCGCCCTCGCGGCCGAAGGTGCGGCGGTGCGCGCCGTCGAGCCCGAAGACCCTCACCTCGAGGTTGCGGCCGTCGGCCACGTAGACATTGCCGTCCGGCCCCAGCGCCACGCTGTTCACGCCACCGAACTCGTCCGGGGAATCGGTCATCGCCAGCGTCTTCGGCCCGATCGATACCACCGGGACGAGGCGCGCCGGGGGCGGAGTGCCGGTGTTGGTGACGTGGACGGTGCCGTCGATCGTGTCGAAGGTCGTGGCGAAGTCGCCTGGGGTCGAGGCGTCCGGGGCACAGGCGGTTGTCATGGTCGTGGCAAGCATGGCAAGCGCGACGGCCGGGGCAATCGCGAAGACGGGGGCTGTCCGGGTGGTGAGCGGCAACTCGCGGTGCATTGGGGGCTCTCTGGTGGCTGGAGGCGGCTTTGTCGGCCCCGACGATTGCATCGGCAACCGGGATGCCGGGTCCGAATGATCCCTCGGTGAAGGAGACACCGCGAGCCTCCAGGGGGTTGCTCCGCGCCCCCCGAAACCGGTTTGCGGTACCGAGGCGCCGGCAACCCGGGAGCTACCGGGCGGCTTCCACCTCGAACCGCCACACGTCCACGTGGTCCAGACCCATTCTACGGGAACGAGCGTGCCGGCCTCCCGTCATCCTCCCTGCGCGGCCTTCCACTCGGCCAGCACCCGCGCCTCGACCTCCGGACTGACCACTCGCAACTGGTAGTTGCCCAGGTCTTCGCGGTTTCTGTGCCAGTCCAGCGTCTGTCTTGCGGTAACCGCCAGCGGGCGAAAGCGAAGACCGGCCGCGACGGCCCGGCTGCTGTCCATGCGTCCGTAGTTGAGGTAGCGGCCCCGCGGCGGCTGCCAGAACGGGAGTGGATTCTGTGGCTGCAGCCCCCGTTCTGCCAGAAAGTCCCAGTCCACCCAAGTGAACGATACCGGCGCTGCCGTAATGGCCCGGATACCGTAGACCAGCTCCGCCGAGGAGAGTGGCGCCTCGGGACCGTTGGTGTTGAATACGCCGCGGGTCTCGTGCTCCAGCAGGTTGATGTAGAACTCGGCCAGATCCCGGACATCGATGAACTGGACCGGGTCGGTCGGGTCGCCCCACACCATCACCTCGCCGCCGTCGTCGATCCGGTCCACCCAGTAGGTGAAGCGGTCGGTCAGGTCACCGGGCCCGACAACCACCGGCGGGCGCACGATCAGGGTGCGCTCCCCGAATCCCTCCTGCACCACCCGTTCCGCCAGCACCTTGTTGGGGCCGTAGCCGACCCATTCGCTCTCGGGGGTGTCGCGCGGGCCGAGCGGCACGTCCTCGTCCATCACCGGAGCGGTGAAGTCGTGGTACACCGCGCGGGTCGACGTGAAGAGGTATTGGTCGCACGCGTCGGCGAGCAGGTCCACGGAGAGCCGGAGCTGGTTCGCGTTGTAGCCCGAGTTGTCGACGACGGCGTCCCAGATGCGGCCTTCCAGCGCGCTGAGGTCACCGTTCCGGTCGCCGACCAGCTTTTCAATGTGGGGGAAGAGGTGGACGTTGGTCTTGCCGCGGTTGAACAGCGTGATTTCGTGACCGCGGGCAATCGCGCGGCGCACCACGTAGGGGCCAATGAAACCGGTCCCGCCCAGGATCAGGATCCGCAGCGTCTGGCGGCCACGCCGCCGCGTTTCCGCAGCCCCCGCAGCGTGCGTCGCGCTTGCCGCGCCCGCCGGGATCGCCATGCCCAGGGCCGCTGCACCTGCCAGGGCCCCCGCCCGCTCGATGAAATCTCGTCGTGTAGCCATGGTTCATCCGTCCTTGCGGTATGGGCAATTGATCGGTATGCGCCTATTGTATCCCGGTGCGTCGCCGATTGATCCATCATCAGGATGCCGGTCGCCCACCTGCTGAGCAAGCCCGACCCCCTGCCCGGAGAAGACCGTGAACACCACAGGACACCGCCACACATCGACTCGACTCGCGCTCGCCGCCGGACTCTTCACCGCCGCCCTGACCGGCGCGGTGCTCCTGGCCCCGGCCCCCGCCGCGGCCCAGGACACCGGCGACGACGCCTTCGCGCGCGCCACCTCGGCGCTCCGCTTCCGCACCATCGGCCCCACCATCATGGGCGGGCGCGTCGCGGAACTGGCGGTCGTCGAGTCGGACCCCAGCACCTTCTACGTCGGCGTCGCGACCGGCGGCGTGTGGAAGACCGAAAACGCGGGCATCACCTTCGAGCACGTCTTCAAGGACGAGGCCACCGCTTCGGTCGGCGCCGTTGCCGTGGCGCCCTCGAATCCCAACGTGGTCTGGGTGGGAACCGGCGAGCCCAACCACCGGCAGAGCTCGCCGTGGGGCAACGGCGTCTACCGCTCCGTCGACGCCGGGCGGACCTGGCAGCATGTCGGGTTGGAGAACACGCACCATATCGGTCGCATCCGGGTGCACCCGGCCGATCCCGACATCGCCTACGTGGCCGCGGTCGGTCACCTCTGGGGAGCGAATCCGGAGCGGGGCGTCTACCGCACCACCGACGGCGGCGAGACGTGGGATCTCGTCCTCTTCGTCGACGAGCATACCGGCGCCATCGACCTGGCGATGGATCCGACCGACCCGAAGACGATCTTCGCGGCCATGTATCAGCGGCAGCGGCGCGCCTGGGGATTCAACGGCGGCGGCCCCGGAAGCGGCATCCACCGCACCACCGACGGCGGGGACACCTGGACGGAGCTGGGCGGAGGACTGCCGACCGGCGACATGGGCCGGATCGGCCTCGACATCTACCGGGGCGACACCGACATGGTCTTCGCGCTCGTGGAGGCGGACGCCCGCGGTCCCGGCCAGGGCTTCGGCGGCTTCGGCGGCGGCGGCGGCCGCGAGCCGCAGACCGGCGTCTACCGCTCCACCGACCGCGGCGACACCTGGGAGCAGCTGTCCACCACCAACAATCGCCCCATGTACTACAGCCAGATCCGGGTCGACCCCAACGATCCCGAACGGATCTACCTGGGCGGCGCCTCCCTCTACCGGTCGTCCGACGGGGGACGGAACTTCACCCCCGACGCCGCGACCACCGTCCACCTCGACCATCACGCCCTCTGGATCAACCCGGCCAACTCGGAACACCTGATCCTTGCCGGCGACGGCGGCGTCTCGGTGAGCTGGGACCGCTCCGACAACTGGTACCAGCTACGCAACCTGCCCATCGCCCAGTTCTACGAGATCGGCGTCGACATGCGCGACCCCTACCACGTCTGCGGCGGCCTGCAGGACAACGGCTCATGGTGCGCGCCCTCGCAGACCCTCTCCAACCAGGGCATTCGCACGCGCGACTGGTACAACGTGGGCGGCGGCGACGGCTTCTTCACCGTCATGCATCCCACCAACACCGACCTCATGTTCGCCGAGTCGCAGGGCGGGAACATCGCGCGGGTGAACCTGGCCGCGAACGAGCGCAAGTCCATTCGTCCCATCGCCCGGCCCACCGAGGAGGACGACGACCGGTCGCTCCGCTGGAACTGGGACACCCCGATCCTGCTTTCGTCGCACGACGACGATGTCGTGTACGTCGGCTCGAACATCCTCTTCCGCTCCCCGGACCTGGGGCTGAGCTGGGAGGAGATCAGCGGCGACCTGACGTACGCGATCGACCGCGACACCCTCGAGCTGATGGGCGTGCCGGGCTCCGAGGCGCAGATGTCCCGCAACGACGGCCAGTCCAACTACGGCAACCTGACCGCGCTTGCCGAGTCGCCGCACGACCCGGCGGTGCTCTACACCGGCAGCGACGACGGGCGGGTGCACGTAACCCGCGACCGCGGCGCCACCTGGACGGACGTGACCGGCAACGTGCGCGGAGTGCCCGCCCACACCTACGTGACGCGCATCGTGGCGTCGCGGGCCGCGCCGGGAGAGGTGTACGCGGTCTTCGACGGGCACAGGAGCGACGACTTCAACCCCTACATCTTCGCCAGCAGCGACTTCGGCGAGAACTGGCGGCAGATCACCAGCGGACTGCCGATGACGTCGCTGAACGCCCTGGCGCAGCACCCGGTCGCGCACAACCTGCTCTTCACGGGTAGCGAGGTGGGCGTGCACGTGTCGATCGACGGGGGCGCGAACTGGCACCCGCTGAAGAACGGGATGCCCACCGTGCCGGTCGACGACATCGTCGTTCACCCGCGTGATAACGATCTGGTGATCGGGACGCACGGGCTCGGCATCTGGATCATGGACGACATCGCGCCGCTGCAGGAGCTGAGCGCCGAGGTGATGGCGGCGGCCGCGCACCTCTACCCGGTGCGGCGTGCCACGTCGTACAACATGTACACGCCGCAGGGATGGACCCCGGGCATCTACGCGGCGCCCAATCCGCCCGGCGGGGCGTGGATCCGCTACCACCTGGGCACCGACGCCGACAGCGTCACGCTGGAGATTCGGGACGGGGACATGGTGGTGCGGGAACTCGACGCGAGCACCGACATGGGCCTCAACCATGTGGCCTGGGACCTGCGGCTGGTGATGGACGGTCCCGACGGCGAGCCGATGGGCCCCGGCCCGCGCGTGCTGCCGGGCACCTACACGGTCGCGCTCACGGTGGGCGAAGAGACGATGGAGCAGCCCGTCGAGGTGCGCCTCGACCCGCGCGTGACGATCTCGCGGTCCGATCTGCTGGCGCGCCACGAAGCGATGCTCAGCTCCTACCGGCTCTCCGGCCCCCGCAATCAGGCCGCCCAGCGCATGCAGCAGATGATGCAGCTGGTGGCCCGCGCCGAGCAGCGCGCCAACGACGCGGAGAGCGTGCCGGAAGACCTGGCCGAGGAGATCGAGGCCGTGCGGGATGCGCTGCAGGAGCTGCAGGGCGACCTGGGCGAGGCGGGCGGCGGCAGCAACGTCTACGGGCAGATCGAGCGCTCCACCACGCCCGCGACGGCGGACCAGCTATGGCGGATCGAGCAGTCCTGGGAGAGGCTGCCGGCCGTGATCGAGCGCGTGAACGAGATGGTCACCGGGGCCGTCCCGGCGCTGCTGGCGCGGATCTATCCGGAAGGACTGCGTCCCGAGGCGCTTGAGGTGGTAGCCGTGCCGGGGGGGTAGCCGTGCCGAGGGGGTAGCCGCGCCGAGGGGGTGCGGGAGCCCCGGCCCTCTCAGTCGCGCAGCTCCGCGAAAACGTAGATGAGCACCCCGCTGCCGGGGCGGTTGTCGATGTCCACGTAGCCGCTGTCCACCATGCGCTTGAGGCAGTCCTCCACCTCCTTGAACGTCTTGCCGGTGGCGATGACGCCTTCGGTGACGGTCAGCTCGCCGCCCTTCTCCACCGCGGCCTTCAGCAGCTGCATCCGCAGGCTGCCGGTACCAGCCGCCGCCGTCGCCGGGGGCAATGATGGCGCCCGCGGGGCCGCCGGAACGGTCGCCTGAGCCTCGACGACGGGACTCAGGACGGGCGCGAGGGCCGCGGCCCGAGATTCTTCGACCCATTTGGGGATCGCGACCGCGTCCACCAGCACCCAGATGCTCAGGACCAACAGGGGTACCAGTCCGATCAGAAACGGAACGGTGATGATGCCGCCCAGCAGCAGGATCAGCATCGTGACGCCGTGCGGGCGGCCCAGGTAGAAGCGGTGGGCCCCCATCAAGCCGGCAAATGCCCAGATGAGGTAGGCAAAGCCGGTGGACTTCAGTTCGGGGACATGCCCGTGCGGTACCGCTGCCTGGGTCGGGAGATTGACGTTGACGGTCAACCCCTCTTGCGATTCCTTGTCGGTCACTGCGTGTCCTTCGGCCTGGATGTTGGGCGCTGGTGTCGTGTCCGGGACTGCCGCGCAGTCCGCGGCCGGCGGCGTGCCCAGGTGCTGCCGAACCGTCCGCGGCCGGCAACGGGCCCGAATCCACCCCCCCGGTGCATCGGGCCCCTAATATATTACGTATTCGACACCGGGAGCCTTCACCCGGCAAGTCGGCCGTACTTCCGCAGCACCTCCCGCAGGCGATCGTGGGGCAGAGCGTGGACGGTCACGTCGTTCGCGCCGGTCATCGTCTCCGCCGCGATCAGCGCGTTGATGATCGCCTCCTCGGTCGCCTCGACGGTAGCAGCGAAGAGCGGATTGAGCCGGCCGTTGGCGAGCACGCGGGCATCCGCGGCCGCAGTCCGCTCGGAGGCAGCGTCCCGATTCGCGGTGGAAAACGCGACGAAGATGTCGCCCGAACCATTCGAAGAGATGCTCCCGTTGCGGGCGAGACCCAGGGAGACCCGGCGTGCCATCCGCTCCAGCTGGTGGGGCAGAACCGGAGCGTCGGTCGCAACCACGACGATGATGGAGCCATCGCGGTCGGCCTCGGCGATGTGGCCTGCGGACGGCCCGGCCCCTTGCGGTGGTCCGGTTCCCTGCTGCGGCCCGGCTCCGTCCGAGGGCTCGGCTCCCCCAGGTGGCTCGGCTCCCCCGGGTGGCTCGGCTCCCTCCAATGGCGCTCCCCCCTGCCCCGGGCGCTCCGGCATCAGGTCGGTGATCTCCTGCCCGACCGGGACGCCGGCCACCCGGAAGGAGCCCCGGCCGCCGTAGTTGCACTGCACCAGCACCCCGACCGTGTAGGTCTCGCCCGCCACCTCCGCGAGCCGCGACGATGTCCCGATGCCGCCCTTGAAGCGGTGACAGATCATCCCCGTGCCGCCGCCGACGTTCCCTTCGGCGACCGGTCCGCCCCGCGCGGCTTCCATCGCCGCGATGGCGTCCTCCTCGGTCACGTGCTGGCCCCGGATGTCGTTCAGGGTCCCGTCCCACGTCTCCCCCACGACGGGCAGAGCCGCGAGCCATCCGCCGCCGCCGCGCTCGGCCGTCTTCGCCACCCCCCAGCGGATCACCGCGTGGTGCACGACGCCCACGCTCAGCGTGTTGGTGATCATGACGGGCCCCTCCATGATGCCGGAATCGCGCACCCAGGTCGTGCCGGTCATCTCGCCGTCGCCGTTGAGGGTGAACCAGGCCGCGTAGACGGGGTCGGAGGTCTCGCGGCCGCGCGGCCACACCGCGGTGACGCCGGTTCGCACGGGACCCTCGCCGATCACAAGCGGCCCGCTGCCACGAACGATCGTGGCATGGCCGACCTCGACGCCGCTCACGTCGGTGATCGCGTTGAGCGCGCCGGGTGTCCCCTCGAAGGGGATGCCGAGGTCGCGCGCCCGCGGCTTCTGCGCCGAGGCGGGGGCGGCGGACCCGGCCAGGAGGGCGGCACAGGCCAGCACGGTTCCGATCCGGAGAACCCGGTGATGGGTCGATGGCCTGCGTCCGACCATGTTGTATGCTCTCGTCTTCATAACCTGTCCCCTGGCTGAAATCGCTCGACGAACCCGAAAAACCGGAACCATCTCATGAATAGAGCCCCCGGCGACCCCGAGAAAGCGATGGTGGCCGCGGCGACTGTCGGCTACCTGACCCGGCCGCGCATCGCGACGGTGCCGTCTGGGCCGAGGGCCTCGACGATGCGCTCTTCGGCGGTCGGGTCGCGGGGTGCGGTGCCGGCATCGCCCCTGGATGGCTCGGCGACATCGCCTGGGGAGGGCGGCGCTCCGGGTCGCCCCACCAGTCTGATCGGCTGATTCACGTACAGGGGCGCAAGCGCGCGGTAACGGAAGCTGGACGGTGGAGCCGGGGCGTGTCTGCAGGCGGCGTCAAGGAGGAGGAGCGCGGTGAGCGGGCCGTGCACCAGGAGGTCCGGATAGCCCTCCCGTTCGGTGACGTAGGGGTGGTCGTAGTGGATGCGGTGGGCATTCCAGGTGAGCGCGGAGAACTGGAAGAGCGTGGTGGTGGTCGGCTGGAAGGTCGCGGTCCAGACCGCCGGACCCGAGCGAGCCCGATCCATCCCCGCTGCCTGGCCGGGTGCCGGTGTCTGGTCCGGCTCCGGTGCCGGGTGCTGCTCCGCCTGCTTCGGCTCCTGTGCCTGTTTCAGACTATCTGACTGGTCTGACTGGTCTGACTGGTCTGATTCCGCCGACCGCCCCAACTCCCCTGGCTGCACCGACTCCGCCCCCCGGTAGACGATCACCTGCTCCTCCTCCACGCACGTGCGGCCATCCTGGAGCAGGGTCTGGCCAACGGTGACGAAGACGAGCCGGCCACTCTTCCCGCGCTTCTCCCTCACCTCGCGGACCTCGGACCTCAGTTCGGCCGGCTCGCCCAGCAGCACGGGCCGGAGCGAACGCAGCGTCCCGCCCGCCCACATCCGCCTCGGCAGATCCACCTTCGGCATGAATCCGCCCCGCGCTGCGTGGCCATCGGCCGCCAGTGCGGAAGCGCGCCTCGGTTCCTGGAAGAACAGCCAGTGCCAGCCGAGAGGGAGTGGGTCGCCGCCGGACAGGGCATCGGGATCCCGGTCAAGGAGGCCAAGCATGGCGCGGCAGGGCCAGGGCGAGAGGATGTCCTGACGGACTCTGGCTGCGCGCCCCGGCGGGACGGGAGGCCTGCTCACCGGTTCAACCCGTCCGGCGGCGTTGGTGGTGGCGGCGGCTCGGACGGTTCCGGCGATTGATCCGGCACCGGCAGCGAGGGACGGGCCCGTTGCAGGATGCGCCGCGCCGCTTCCACGACGGGCCGGTCCACCATCCTCCCGGCGAGCGCAACCGCGCTTCCGCCCGCGGCCCGGTCCGCCTCGAGGACCGCCCGAGCACGCCGCACCTCGTCTGCCGACGGAGTGAAGACTCCGTGAATCACCGGGATCTGAGCCGGGTGGATCGCCACCTTGCCGCCGAATCCGAGCCGGCGTGCTCTTGTGGCCTCCTCACGGAGCCTGGAGACCTCGCTGAAGTCCCGGGAAGGCATGTCGATGGCCGCGACTCCGCCCAGCGCGGCCGCGTGCACGACCCGCGAACGCGCGTGCAGCAGCGCCTCCCAGCGGGGCTCGGCGCCAAGCTCGATGGCCAGGTCGAACCCACCGAAGACCAGGGCGGCGACATTGGAGCTGGCGGCCGCGATGTCCCCCGCGTGCTCAAGCCCCTGCGCGGTCTCTATCAGAGGGAACAGTGCAGCGTTCGACAACTGGCGGGCCGCGCCCTGGACATCGGCGGCCGTTCTCACCTTGGGGATCATGAACCCGTCGGGGGGCGGGCAACCGGCCAAGGCAGCCGCGTCGCGTTCTCCCTCACGGCTTTTACGGTCGTTGACGCGGACGATAACCGGGGCTGCGGACGCGTCACGCCGTTCGGCCAGGAAACGAGCCGCCGCCTCGCGCGCCTCGCGCTTGCGCGTCGGCGCCACCGCGTCCTCCAGGTCGATGCAGACCGCATCGGCTCCTGCCGCCAGGGCCTTCCCGTACCGTTCCGGCCGGTCGCCGGGCACGAAGAGGATCGAGCGAAGGGCCGGAATTGCGTCGATCCCGGGCGCTCGCATGGTCGGATGCGTCACCTTGCGCCCCCCTCAGAACGACCTCGGCATCCCCAGCACATGCGTCGCCACATGGCTGAGGACCAGGTTGTTCGCCACGGGAGCGACCAGGTACAGCCGCGCCTCGCGGAACTTGCGCTCGATGCCGTACTCCGCCGCCATCCCCCATCCGCCGAATGTGTCCATGGCCACGTTGGCCGCCTTCCAGGCCGCGCGGGACGCCAGGTACTTGGCCATGTTGGGGCCGTCGCCGCGGGTCTCGCCGGCGTCGTAGGCGCGGGCCGCCTCGTCCCGGACGGCGGCGGCGGCGCGAATGTCCATGTAGGCGTCGGCGATCGGGAACTGGACGCCCTGGTTCGTGCCGATCTCCCGGCCGAAGACGCGGCGGGCGCTGGCATAGTCGGATGAGCGGTCGACGAAGTAGAGGCCGTCGCCGATCGACTCCGACGCCAGCAGGATCCGCTCGGCGTTCATCCCCGACATGATATGGCGGAACCCCCTGCCCTCCTCGCCGATCCGGTTCGCGGCCGGGACCTTCAGGCCGTCGAAGAAGACCTCGCAGCTCTCGTGGTTGATCATCGTGTCGATGGGATTGATGCGCACGGCGTCGCCGGCGTCGCGCAGGTCGACGATGAAGACGGAGAGCCCGGCCGTCCGCTTCTCGACCTCGTCGAGCGGGGTCGTGCGCGCGAGCAGGATCATCAGGTCCGACTGGCGCACCCGCGAGATGAAGACCTTCTGGCCGCGGACGACATAGTGGTCGCCCCTCCGCTCGGCGAAGGTGCGAATGCGGGTCGTGTCGGATCCGGCGTCCGGTTCGGTGACCGCGAACGCCTGCAGCCGCAGCTCGCCCGCCGCGATTCCCGGCAGGTAGCGCGCCTTCTGCTCTTCGGAACCGTGCCTGAGGAGCGTCCCCATCGTGTACATCTGCGCGTGGCAGGCTCCCGAGTTGGCGCCGGACCGGTTGATCTCCTCCAGGATGACGCAGGCTTCGCGCACCCCGAGGCCCATGCCCCCGAACTCTTCGGGGATCAGGCAGGCCAGGTAGCCCGCTTCGGTCAGCGCGTCGACGAACTCGTGGGGGTAGGCGCGGGCCTCGTCGGCCGCCTGCCAATAGTCGTTGCCGAATTCGGCGCAGAGGGCGCGGACGGCGTCGGCGAGCTGATCGCGCGAGAGGGTCACCACGCCCATGGGTGCGCTCGCCGCGCTGGTCGGCCCACCGGTCCGCATCGCCCGGCGGACCCCGGGCCCGCGATGGCAGGACCCTCCGTCACCTCAGTGCCCTGCGGAGTGCATGTCGCGCCCGCCGACCACGTGCTTCACCACCCGGCCGCCCAGCATCACGAACTGCACATCCTGCGTCACGGCGATGTCGTCGAGCGGATTGCCCGGCACGGCGACGATGTCCGCGAGCATCCCCTCGGCGAGATGGCCCCGGTCGGGCGTGCCGAGCAGGTCGGCGGCGTGGATCGTCGCGGTGCGCAGCGCGTCGAGCTCGCTCATCCCCATCCCCACGTAGATCCCGAATTCGCCCGCGTTCTCGCCGTGCGGGAAGACGCCCGCGTCGGTGCCGAAGGCGACGGGGACGCCGCGGTCGATCGCGCGCTGGAGGCTCACGCGCATCACCGGCAGGATCTGCTCGGCCTTGGCGCGCACGAGCGCCGGCAGCGCGTCCAGGTCGATCCGGTCGGCGAGATAGGTGGTCGGGACGAGGTAGGTGCCCTTCTCGATCATCAGGTCCATGATCTCGTCGGTCAGGATCGACCCGTGCTCGATGGACGCCACTCCGGCCTGCACCGCCGCCAGGATCCCCTCGGAGCCGTGCGCGTGGGCGGCGACCTTGATCCCGTGCCGGGCCGCCTCCTCGACCATCGCCGTCAGCTCCTCCAGCGAGTACTGCTGCGCGCCCACCGGCCCCTCCATCGAGAGCACCCCCGCCGTCGCACAGGTCTTGATCACCTTCGCGCCGTGCTTGATCTGGTAGCGGACCGCCTCGACCACCTCCCAGGGCCCATCGGCCACGCCCTCCTCCGGGCCGCCCTCGCGTATGCCCGGCGCGAACCCGGTGACTTCGCAGTGCCCGCCGGTGATGCCGATCAGGTTGCGCGACGGGATCACGCGGGGCCCCACGATATCGCCGCGCTCGACCGCGTGGCCGAGCTCCACGGTCACGTCGCCGCCGAAGTCGCGCACGGTGGTGAAGCCGGCCCGCACGGTGAGCGCACCGAACCGCACCGCGTTGATGGCGTAGTATGCCTCCGTCCGCGTAACCGCGTCGGTGAAGGAGGTGGCGCCGATCTCGCTCCCGAGGTGCGTGTGCGCGTCGATGAAGCCGGGCAGCAGCGTCACGTCGCCGAGGTCCATGTCGTGCATCGAGTGCGGGACGGTCGCCGGGTTCACCGCAGTGATGAGACCGTCCTCGACGACGATGACCGCATCCGTGTGCAGCTCGCCGGTCACGACATCGAGCATGCGCGCGGCCCGCAGCACCGTGACGCCTTCGTGGTGGTCCCCGTGCATCATGTGGCCGCCCTCCTGCGCGAGGAGGTAGCCGGGTGGGGCGGGGGCTGCGCCGGTCAGGGCGGCGGCGAGGATGACGGTGGCGCCGCGCACCGCATGGGACACGCAAGCCCTGGAGGGGACGTACGCGCTGACAGCAGACGCCGCCACGGTGCCGGACACGCGAGCAGAGAACCTCATGGATGTATTCCCGTGTGGGGTTGACTCGACCGACGGATTCGCCAGGACGGAAGGCGGAATTGACCCGATCGCCCGGAGCGACGCAAGCACGCGCGCTAGCAATCCCCTGCATACCTGGCCAGCCGCAAGGAGCCGCCGCCGACGTACCGGACCCGTACGGCGTCTGCACAGCCCCGACCCCGGTGAAGGGGTTGGGGCGGTCCTTCGTATTTCGGAGATGCCCCTTGTACAATTGAAGGCCGCGCGCAGTGGCGCGGCCCGCAACGCATGGCCACAGTCCCCCATCTCTTCCCCCGACCAGGAGACCCATGGACGACCCCCGACCCGCGCCGGTCCAACTCCGCGACCTCTCGATCGGATACCGGCGCAACCAGCCCGTCCTTGCCGGACTCCAGGTCGATGTCGTGCCCGGAGAGGTGCTCGCGATCGTCGGACCCAACGGATCCGGCAAGACCACCCTGTTTCGCACCCTGCTAGGCGTCCTCGATCCCCTGGGCGGCAGAGCTTCCGTCGCCGGCCTCGCTCCCCATGACTACCGCCGCCGGCACGGGCTCGGCTACCTGGCCGAGGACACCGCCATGCCGGAGGGGTGGAGCTGCAACGGAGTGCTGACCCTGGCGGCCGCCGCCGCGGGCCCGGAGGCCCACGTCAACAACGCACTCTGGCTGGCCGGGGTCGACTACGACACCGCCGTACCCTGCAGCGACCTCTCCAAGGGGATGAGGCGCCGCCTCGCACTCGCGGTGGCGCTCGTCCGCCCCACCCGACTGCTCATCCTGGACGAGCCGGAGTCGGGGCTGGACCCCGGGCAGCGCATCCGTCTGCGCCGCCGCATCGAGACGCTGCGCGGCCGGATGACGATCCTGGTCGCCAGCCACGACCTGGGCGAGATGGCGATGATGAGCGACCGCGTCCTCCTGATCGACCAGGGGCATGCAAGAGTTGTGGAGCCACCCGAGGGCGGGTTCACCCGCGACTTCCTCGAAGCCGAATTCCTCGGACTGGAAGGGGCGGTGTCATGAGCATCGTGAAAGCGACACTGCTTCATCTCCGGCGACGCAGGTGGAAGCTGGCCCTGGTCGTCGTACTGCTCGGTCTGGCGATGACGGTCACGACCCATGTGTACGACGTGGCCGGTATTGTCGCGGAGTCGGAAGCGGTCTCGGAGGCGCTCCAGCAGAGCGCAGAACCGCCCTCGCCCGAACAGCTGGAGGCATTGAGAAGGGGGGCCGGTGTACTCGCCCTCTTCTCCGTGATCGACTTCTTCTTCTCCCTGGGCGTGGTGCTGATCGGCATATTCATGCCAGGTGGATTGGTGGCCAACGAGCGGCACAGCGGCACCATCATGCTGTGGGCCCAGCACCCGATGCCGCTGAGCCGGTTCTACCTGCAACGATACCTGGGGATTCAGGGTGCCAACCTGGGCGCCCAGGCGCTCTTCGGCATCACGGCCGTACTCGCCGTCCTGCCGGCATCGGGTTTTCCGGCGACGGAGTCCGGCGTCTTCGTGCGGATTTGCCTCACGGGTGCCCTCGCCTGCTCGATCAGCTTTGCCGTGTCCGCCCTCGGACTCCGGCGCGCCGCCTTCCTGGCTCTCGCGTACTATGCCGCGTCGAGCATCGCGTCGACCGGCATGTCACTGGCGGCTCAGTTTCCGGAGTCCCCTGGGGGCACACTGGCAGCCATTCTGGACACCCTCCCCTTCCTCATCTTCCCCGGTCTTCTTTTCAACGACTTCGTCGCCGGCTTCGAGTCGGGTGTGGCCTGGGACTGGCGCGCCACGGGCATGGTACTGTACCACTTCGCCCTGTGGACTGCGATCGCGTGGCTCGGCCTGCTGCGGATCGAGCGGAAGCCTCTCAGGCTCTGAAGAATACCGCGCCACCAGGAGGGAGGAGGGCTGACCCGCCCCGAATGTTCGATCAGCCCGGCGGCGCCTGGTAGTACATCGTGACCTCGAGGCGCGTGTCGATCAGCAGCGACACCTCCGCGCCGGGCGGCAGGTGGAGCGCTGTGGTCTCCGCGCAGGCCCCCTCGCTCGCACACTCCTCGACCCGGTAGGTGGAGTTGTTCAGCCCATCGAACCACAGGAGCTGGTGGGCCAGCCGGGACGGATGCCAGGGGATCGTCAGCGTCTCCTGTGACCCGCCGCGCACCAGACCGACGCGTACGGTGACCGGCCGCGGGCCTCCGGTCGCCACGACACGCTCCACGGTGACCACCCGGTTCGTCTGGTTGTCGACCTGAACCGTGATCGGCTCGTTGTCACCGCCCCCGCCTCCTCCGGTCGCGCATGCGCTGTACGCGACCGCGAGGGCGGCAAAGCCGATCAACGCGAGTCCCATTCGAATCTTCTTCGGCGATTCCATCTTCAAAGCTCCTCCCGCGTGGGACATATGGGATCCTCACCATGCAGAGTGGGACCGGGCGCCTCCCGTTGTCAAACGCGGGCACGCCAGGACGCGGGCGCGTCAAGACGCCGACCCGGGCGGGCACACTCCACAAGCGACGGCCCCGCAGCGCATCCTTCCGCCGCAGGGCCGCCGCTCCAGCCAGACCGTTACCGATGACCGGCCCGGCCTGTCGGTCCAAGCTCGTGCTCGTCAGTTCGAAACCGGAGGCACCTTGCCCACCGGGAACGGAAAGACGATGGTCGGCGACCCGCCGCCACCCGCGGGCGCCACGTTGTTCGCCGGGTCCAGCATCGTCTCGATGCGGATCACCGCGTCGACGAAGTGCAGCCGCGTGGCTTCGTGCCGGTTGTTCATGGATGCGGTTTTCAGCTCTTCCATCAGCGTCGTAAGCTGTCCGCGGGCGAACGGCGCCACGTCCGAGGCCATCGCGTTGTCGTCCATCATCAGGTCCTTCATGCGGTCCAGGTAGGCGCGCTGCAGGTTGCGCCGGTAGGCGTCGGTGGGACGGCCGTTCATCGCCTCGCGCCATATGGCTTCGCGCAGGTCGTCGAGCATCTCGCCCAGCGTGTAGGCGCGGTTGCCGTGGAACGCCTCCTGTTCCACGAGACGCTTCATCCGGGTGACGTTCAGCACCTGGTTCAGCGCGCCCGACTGGCGGGACGCAACCTGGTCCACGGTGCCCGTGCCCTGGAAGCGGTCCAGGATATCGCTGTCCAGCATCCAGGTGGGCGTCGCGAAGACCTGGCGGTCGAGGTAGTCCATCGCCCGCTCCTGGTCCCCCTTGGGAACCATCTCGAACGGAACGCCGCTCTGGCCCTGCCGCTTCCGGATCTGCGCCACGCCCCCGATGTTGGTCACGACGTGTCCGGTGTAGCGCGACCACTGCGACACGACATTGTTGTAGAGCTCCTCGAGGTTCGAGTAGTCCTCGCCGTCCTCGCGGGTCCAGTCGAGCAGCCGGTCGGTGATGCGCTTCAGGTTCTCGATGCCGTAGTCGGAGGCGCGCATCGCGTCGTCGCCGATGGCCTCGGTCTGCACGGTCGGATCGGCGCCGGTGGGGCTGGAGAAGCGGTACATCGCGTCTCTCTGCTTGTCGACCACCATCGCGCGCAGCGGCTCCATCTCGGAGTCGCGGTCGGTGCCCGGCAAGTGCCGGTAGCCCCACTCGATGGCGAACTTGTCGTACGGACCCACGACCGGGTAGATGCAGGTGTCGTCGCCCGGCTGCGCCACGTAGTTGAAGCGCGCGTAGTCCATGATCGAGGACGACACTCCGTTATCGCAGACAAAGCGGGTGCGCAGACGCTCCACCGGATAGGCCGAGTGCGCCTGGAAGTTGTGCTGCAGCCCGATCGTGTGACCCACCTCATGTGCCGAGACGAAGCGAATGAGCTCGCCCATCACCTCGTCGTCGAACTCGACCCCGCGCGCGTCCTCGTTGACGGCGGCAGTCTGCACGAAGAACCAGTTGCGCAGGAGGTTCATCACGTTGTGGTACCACTGGATGTCGCTCTCCAGGATCTCACCGGTGCGCGGGTCGTGCACGTGCGGCCCGGAGGCGTTCTGCACATCGGAGGCCAGGTAGCGAATCACCGAATAGCGTGCATCCTCGGGGCTCCAGTCGGGATCGTCCTTCGGCGCCTCGCGGCCCACGATGGCGTTGCTGAAGCCGGCGGCCTCGAAGGCGACCTGCCAGTCGTTCACCCCCTGGATGAGGTAGGGGACCCACTTGGGCGGCGTCGCGGGATCGATGTAGTAGACGATCGGGTTGACCGGGTCGACGAGTTCGCCGCGGGCGTACGCCTCCGGATCGCTGGGCTCCAGGCGCCAGCGCGTGATGAAGCAGCGGGTCTCGGCGCGCTGCACGTCCAGGCTGAAGTCCGTGCGCGTGTTGCTGAAGTAACCGACCCTTTCGTCGCAGAGGCGCGGCTCCATGGGGTCGTCCGGAAGGAGCAGCATCGAATGGGCCATCTCCATCGACAGGGTGTTGCCCGCCGCGTTGGACGGCGCCTGCGTGGCGTCGTAGGTCACGACGCGGCGCACCTCCACGTTCCGCGGGTAGGCGTTGGCGCGCACGATATACGTTCGCTCCCCGTCGAGCCTGCGCACGCCGTAGTTGGTGCGCTGGAACCTGCTCAGCCCCAGGAGCGCGAAGTCGCTCGTGAACATGTCGGTGACCTCCACGACGACCGCCATGGAGTCCTCCGACATGACCTCGATGTCGAAGGACTGCAGGATCGGTTCGAAGTTGGAATTCTCGACCGCGCCCGCAATTGCCGTCGTGTCGTCCGCGACGTTCGTGTAGCTGACCAGCCTGAGGAAGATGCGCTCGGCGTTCTTCTGCCACCTGACCGTCGAGGTGTTGAGCTTCGAGCCCCCGTAGCCGGCGCCGGTGGGCGTGCGAGCGATGCGGGTGAGCAGGAGCATCTCGCGGTCCAGCATGTCCAGGGGAATCTCGTAGAAGAGATCCTCCCCGATCATGTGGGTCTTGAAGAGGCCCTCGGTCGTGATCGCGTCCTCGGTGATCACGTCCGTGTACTTGGTGGTGGTGTCCGGTTCCTCCTCTTCCTGCTCTTCCGCTTCGGTGGTGTCCTGTTCCTCCTCCTGCACCAGCAGGAGCCCGGAGGAAGAGGCGGCGACCAGGGGGTCCGGAGCCGGCAGGGCGAGGACGCCTGCGAGCAGCATGAGGAGGAGTGGGGTGATGAGTCTGCGCATGGTATTCCTTCCCGGAGTTGAGTTGCACGCGATCCGCCAAAACTAATCTAGTCGTGGGCTCCGCCGCCACCACCAGCAGGGGTTTTCGGGCACGGCGCGTTTCAGCATCGGCGCCCGCCACCCGGAACCGGCGGATCGAGGCGGCATTTCGGCGCTACCGCGGAGGTCCCCGCCGGAAGTCGGAGCGGAAGAGCAGCCACGTCCCCGGATCGAGGCGCACTTCGGCGGGTTCGGCGGCAACAGGGATCACGAAGCGGTGGGCAGGTCCGTCGATCCGGATGGTCGTAACCTGCGCGGGGAGCAGGTCCCCTTCCGCGTAGATGCCGACCTCCAGCGGGACTTCGAACGGGGCGCCCGGCTGCACCTGGCGGAGCTCGATCTGAACCGCTCCGGCCGCGGCGTCGTAGCGCCAGCTCCCCTCGAGGGCCGGATTGCGGCCGCGCCGCAGCCACTGGTCGAAGAAGGCCTGCAGATCGTCCCCCGAGGCCTCCTCCATCGCGTGCATGAAGTCGTCGGTGGTCGCGGTCCCGTTGAAGTGGCGGGCGTAGTAGAGGCGAATGCCGCGCCAGAAGGCCTCGTCGCCGAGCCGGCCCCGCAGCATGTGCAGCACCCACGCCCCCTTCTGGTAGGTCGCCACGCTGGTGACGCGGGACATGTCGGTCAGGCTGTCGTGCACGACGCGGTAGTCGGGATTGTCGTCGTACCAGCGCCAGACGCGCTCGGCCGCCTGCCGCAAGCCCGTGACGAAGTCATCGCGCCCGTAGGCGTGCTCGCGGAAGAGGAGGGTGAAGTAGGTGGCGAAGCCCTCGCTGAGCCAGACATCGTCCCACTCGGATTCGGTGACGGAGTTGCCGAACCACTGGTGCGCGATCTCGTGAATGACGACGTTGCGCCAGCCGACCGAGCGCTCGCCGGTGACCGAGTTCTCGCCGTACATCAGCGCGGTCGCCGCCTCCATCCCGCCGCCGGTGGCCGGCGAGGTGATGTTGGCCAGCTTCTCGTAGGCGAAGGGCCCGATGTATGCGTCGTAGAAGTGGAGGACCTCGATGGTGGGCACCGCGAAGTCGTAGAAGCCCGCGTCGCGGTCGCGGGCGTAGACCCAGGTCTGCACCGGCACGCCCTTGAACTCGCCGAGGTGCTGCACCGCGAAGCGCGCGACGCCCACCACGTAGAGCCACGGCGAGATCGGCACCGACTGCTTCCAGTGGGTAAGGCGCATGCCGCCCTCCAGGTCCGTCTCCTCCATGAGCCGCCCGTTCGACACCACCTGGTAGTGCGCGGGCGCGGTGACGACGAACTCGCAGGTCGCCTTGTCGCCGATGTGGTCGACGGTGGGCAGCCAGTTGCGCGCCCGGTTGGGCCAGTTGTCGCTGAAGAAGGTGCGCTCGCCGTACTTGTTCGGGCCGATGCGGAGGCCGGAAGCGGGGATGCCGTGGTAGCTGACGGTGAAGGTCGAGCGGGTGCCAGCGGTGCCGGGGGACGGAAGGGTGACGGTGAGGACGTCGTCCTGGTGGCGGTGGGCGAGCGGGTTGCCAGCGGGGGTGGTGACGGCGAGGACCTCCATGCCGCGGGCGGGGGTGTCGGCGGCGGCGGGCGGCGGGCGGGCGGCGGACGGCTCCGGCGGCGGGCGGCCGATCAGGTCGAGCGGGACCTCGGTGACGCCGTCGGCGGTGAAGCGGAGGGTGACGGTGGTCCGCCCGGTGATCTCGTCGGTGTCGTCGCGCAGGGTGAGTTCGAACCGGTAGGATTCGATGTCGATGCCGGGCGCGGGGGGCGGCGGGGCGGGGGTGGTCGCCGGGGCGAAGCCATGGCCGGACGGTATGGCTGGATGGAAGCCTGGTATGGCTGTATGGATCGCCGGGACGGGGCCATGGCCGGATGGGGCGGCGGCGGTGGGTGGGGGGGCGATCGCATGGCCGGTTGGGACGGCGGCCGCAGCCGCGCCGGCCAGCAGCGTGGGGAGCAGCAGGGCGGGAAGAGGGCGAGGCAGTGTGAGGGGGGATGGGGGGTGGTGGGTTCGCATGGCGCCTCCGGTGCGTGGTCGGATGCCGCAAGATGCCCTGATTCGGCGTAGCGGTCCAGCCAACCCGCACCGGAGGCTGTCAAGGTGGTCGGCCGCTATCCGCCCCTGGTCCGTCCGACCTCCTCCGTGGGAACGTCGTAGTACAGGGTGGCCACATGGCGCGCGTCGATCACCAGCGTGACCCTCGCGCCGGGCGGCAGGTGGAGCGAGCTGGTCTGCACGCAGGCGCGCAGGCCCTCGCCGCGGCATTCCTCGACGCGATAGCTCAAGCTGTGCTGTCCCGGGCCGAGGGTCTCGCTGTCGGTCGCAACCCGTTCCGCGCCTTCGAGCCACAGGATCTGGTGGGCAAGGCGGGACGATTGCCATGGGACGGTCAGCGACCGCTTGGACTTGCCGTTCACCAAACCGATGCGCCGGGTGACGGGCCGTTCTCCCTGGCTCCGCGTTTGTCCGAAGCCGGCGCTCCCCGGACTGCCGCTGATGGCCACGACGCGGTCCACCGTGATCACCCGGCTGGTCAGGTTGTCGACGTGCACGGTGATCGGCTCGTGGCCGGCATCCGATCCACCCTCCGAAGTGGTCGCGCACGCGGAAAACGCGACCACCAGGAACGCCTGGACCAGTGCCATCATCCCCATTCGGTTCTTTCCTGGCATTCTCACTCTCATCGTTCCCTCTCTCTTTTCTGTTTGTAGCTGCAATGAAGTTCCTGCTCTAAGACCCGGTGCGCGGCAAAGACGTTGCCTCGTGCCCTGCCTACTGGCGTACCCTTCATTCTCTTCACCGGCGCTGCGAGTGCGTGGACTGTGTGTGTGCCTGGTCGATCGCAATCCGTGGAACCCGGGCCATCTGCCTTCCCAACCGCACGCCCGCCGGGGCAACCATACTTGCCCAGGGTTCGGTGCCTGGTTAGAGATCCACCATGACTGCACTACGACGGCCCTGCCGGCCGCGTTTCCCGATCGGGCCGCTTGCCCCCGCCGCCATGTTCTCTTGCCTGGCCGTGGCTTCCTGCGGAGGTGATCCGCCGGTCACTCCGATCGACCCTAAGCCGGAGCCCGACCGGCCCACCGTCCTGGCCATCCATGCCGGAGACGGGCAGACCGCGACGGCGGGCACCTCCGTCGCCGAGCCGGTCCTCGTGCGGGTGACGGGGCGGACCGGGGCCGCGCTCGCCGGCGTGCAGGTGGGATTCGCGGTCACCGCCGGCGGCGGCCGGGTCCGGTCCGCGTCGGCCAGCACCGGTACCGACGGCCTCGCGTCACCGGGCAGTTGGACGCTGGGGACGCCGGGACCCCAGGAACTGCGCGCAACCGTCGAGGGGTTGCAGCCCGTCACCTTCACGGCTGACGCGATCGGGATACCGGCCCGCGTCGAGGCGGCTGCGGGGCTGGACCAGCAGGCCTTCGTGGGGTCGCAGGTCGCGGTGGCGCCCCAGGTGCGCGTAACCGCAGCGGATGGCTCGCCGGTCCCGGGGGTTCCGGTCTCCTTCACCACCGATCCGGGCGCAACGATCGCCGGCGCCGATTCGGTCACCAACGATGACGGGCGTGCGAGCGCGGGCAGCTGGACGCTGGGCCCGACGCCCGCGGTCTACCGGCTCGAGGCGAGGGTGGAAGGCGAGGGCGTCACCGGCAATCCCGTCCGCTTCGAGGCCCGCGCGATGGCGGGACCGCCCGCCGAACTGGTGCGGGTCGAGGGGGACGGGCAGGAATCCGAAGTCACATTCCCGGTGCCGGTCCTGCCGAGGGTGCGCGTACTCGATCCTTCCGGGAACTTCATGGCCGGCGTCAAGGTGTCGTTCGAGGCGGGCGGGGGCAGCGCGGTTCGTCCCCAGGAGGCCGAATCCGATTCGCTCGGCTTTGCGGGTGTGGAAAGGTGGATACTCGGGACCGAGCCCGGCGTCGTCTACACGCTCAGCGCCAGCGTGCGCGACGGCGAAGAGGTGCTGGCATCCGCGGCCTTCACGGCCACCGCCACGCCGCCCGTCTACGACATCGAGATCGTTTTCCGGAGGCCGGAGGAGCTTTCCGAGTCCCACCGCACCGCGTTCGAGAACGCCGAGCGGCTGTGGGAAGAGGCCATCACCGGCAACCTGCCCTGGGCGACGCTGCGGGAGGGCGAACTGAGGACGTGCCTGTCCCGCGGCGGGATCGACCTCGAGGCCGATGGGGACCGGATCGTCAACGACATGCTGATCTACGCGAGCATCGAGCAGATCGACGGGGGCGGCGGGATCCTGGCGGCGGCGGGCCCCTGTCAGCTGCGGGCCCGTTCCGAGTTGCCGATCGTGGGAACGCTGCGGATCGACGCGGCCGACGCGGACGGGGAGCACCTGGAGGAGACGATCGTCCACGAGATGGCGCACGTGCTGGGATTCGGCACCCTGTGGGGCCGGCTGGACCTGCTTCAGGACTCGGTGGTGAGCGGCCGCGGCAATCCCCACTTCACCGGTGATTCCGCCGTCGCCGCCTTCGCGAGGATCGGGGGCGAACGGTATGCGGCGAGCGACCTGGTGCCGGTGCAGAACCTCGGTGGCGTGGGGGTCTGGAACGGGCACTGGCGCGACTTCGTCTTCTGCAACGAGCTGATGACGGCGTTCGTCGACGCGGGCAAGAACCCGCTGAGCATCGTGACCCTCGCCTCGATGACCGACCTGGGGTACGAGGGGGTGGATCTGGCCGTCGCCGATGAATTCACGGTGCCGGTGGGGTGCAGTTCGCCGGATGCGGGTGGGGCACGGCGGGATGTGGCGCGACCCGGTGGCGCGTGGCCGGGGGCGAGGCCCGGATCAGGCGTCGAAATCCTTCTGCCGCCGATCGGCGTGGTGAATGTGGATGCGCGCCGGCGCGTGCTTCGGCCCCGATAGCTCAGCGGCTCCGGTCGTCCACCAGCGCCGGGGCCTCCGAATCGATCGTCCCGGGTTCCACCACCTCCACCCCCGCCCTCACCTTCACGGCCTCGCGGATCCGCGCGGCGAGCCCGGCGACCTCCTCATCACCAATCTCGCACCCCTGCGCGGCCTCCACCCGCACGGTGAGCACATCGCGCCCGCCGGCATCCGCCGTCACCACGGCCTGGTACCGCGCGACGACGGCATCGCCCCCCAGCGCCCCGGCCAGCTCCCGCGGATGCACGAACATGCCCCTCACCTTCACGCCCTCGCCCACGCGGCCCAGGAACCCGGTCAGCCGGGGCGCCGCGCGGCCACACCGGCACGGCTCCCGCTTCCACGCCGACAGGTCCCCCGTCCCGAACCGCACCAGCGGGTAGATCTCGTTCGGGCTCGTCACCACCACCTGCCCCGCCTCGCCCTCCGCCGCCGGGCGGTCGTCGCCCGGGACGAGCACCTCGACCACGATCTCGATCGATACGTGCCATCCGTCCTTCGCTTCGCACTCGTGGCCGATGGTCCCCGCGTCGGCGGTCCCGTACGACTGGTAGACATCCACGCCGAACTCGTCCTGGAGGCGGGCGCGCAGCGGCGGCGGCAGGGGCGCACCGGTCACGAGGGCACGCCGGAAGGGCAGCCTCCGCCCTGTCTCCCGGGCCCGCTCCAGCAGCGTCAGCAGGAACTGCGGCGTGCCGGTGTAGCCGGTGGCACCGGCCGCGCACGCCACGTCGATCTGCGCGGCCGTATTCCCCACACCGCCCGGGATCACCGCGCACCCCACTGCGCGCAGTCCGCTGTCCAGCATCATTCCGCCGGGCGTCAGGTGGTAGGAGAAGGTGTTGAGCACGACATCGTCCGGCCGGAATCCAGCCGCCCAGACCGCCGGCGCCACCCGCCAGAAATCGTCGCGGCGCCCCTCCGGGTCGTTGATCGGCCCCGGCGAGCGATACACCCGGCGCAACGAGCCCGCCGGCACCGCGAGCATCCCCCCGAACGGCGGCTCGGAGGCCTGGAGGGCAGGCAGATCATCCTTCGCGAGCACCGGGACCGCGGTCAGGCCGGCCGCGGAGCGAACGCCCTCGGGCGAGACCCCGGCCCTGGCCAGCCGTCTCCGGACTTCGCGGCTGCGCATGGCCCCGTAGCGGACCGCCAGCACCGCCAGCCGGTCCTGCACGGCGCCCCAGTCCGCCGGGGCTTCGCGGTCGGGATCGTAGAGGGGCGTGCAAACCGGAGCGCCGGCGGATGGGCCGACGGGCGCACCACCGGAAGCGCCGCCGGATGGGCCGCCGGGAGTGCCGCTCACGACAGCCACCGTTTCCGCCGCCGGTAGTGCTTCACGTCCCGGTAGGATCTCCGTCCGCCATCCCCCAGTCCCAGGTAGAACTCCTTCACGTCCTCGTTGTCGCGGAGCTCGTCGGCCGTGCCCTCCAGTACGACGCGCCCGCCCTCCATCACGTACCCGTAATCGGCCACCGAGAGCGCCAGGCGCGCGTTCTGCTCGACCAGCAGGATCGTCGTCCCCTCCTCGCGGTTGATCCGCTCGACGATCTCGAAGATGCTCTCCACCAGGATCGGGGCGAGTCCCAGCGACGGCTCGTCGAGCAGCATCATCCGCGGCGACGCCATCAGTGCGCGCCCCAGCGCCAGCATCTGCTGCTCGCCGCCCGACAGGTGGCCCGCGGTCTGCCTGCGCCGCTCGGCCAGCGCCGGAAAGTAGTGGAAGACCTTCTGCACGTCGGAGTCGGCCGCCCTCCGGTCCCGCCGCGTGTACGCCCCCGCCGCCAGGTTCTCCTGCACGGTGAGGTGCTCGAAGACGCGCCGCCCCTCCAGCACCTGGAAGATCCCCATCTCGACGATCCGGTGCGCGTCGGTGCCCTGGATCTCCTCGCCGTCGAAGACGATGGTGCCGTCGGTGACCTCGCCGTCCTCGACATGGAGCAGGCCCGAGATCGCCTTCAGGGTGGTGGTCTTCCCCGCCCCGTTCGAGCCGAGCAGCGCGGCGATCTTCCCTTCGCCCACCTCGAGGGAGAGGCCCCGCAGCACCAGGATCACGTCGTCGTAGAGGACCTCGATGTTGTTGAGGCGCAGGAGGGAGTCGGCGTCCGCGACGGGCTGGCCGTTCTCCGTGCCCGCGGCGGCACCATCGCCGGAGTCACGGGTCACGGCCCCCGCCTCACCCCGCGGTCGGCGCTTCGATGAACTCCGTCATCGGCGTCCAAACGCCGCCCTCCACGCGAAAGATCCTGAGCCCCTTCGACCCCAGGTGGTCCGCCGGCGTGAAGGTGATCGGCACGGTCACGCCCTGCATGTCGAAGTCGGTGAAGGTCTCGAGCGCGGCCCTGATGTTGGCGCCGGTCAACTCGTCCCCTGCCGTCAGCACCTGCCGCATCGCCTCGGCGAAGACCGCGAAGGTCCACCAGGCCTGCGTGTAGGCGTTCGTCTTTCCCTCGGCCGACTCGCCCTGCGCCTCCAGGTAGTCGCGGATGACGCGGGTGCCCGGCACATCGAACCCGAGGGGCGCGTACGGCATCGTCCCCATGACCCCCTCGGCCGCGTCTCCCGCCAGCTGCACCAGCTGCCCGTTGGAGCACCAGTTCAGACAGATGAGCGTCACTTCCAGCCCCAGGCTGCGCGCGTTCTGAACCGCGACGGCGGCGGGACCGGAGGTGTTCTGGAAGACGACGTACTGCGCGCCGCTCTGGCGGATGCGGGAGAACTCGCCGGTGTAGTCCACGGCGCCCCGCGGCATCTCGTAGAGGGTGAGGTCGATGCCGCGCGCTGCGGCGAACTCGATCCCCCCCAGGCGGGCGGGAGAGGTCCCGAACGGACTCGCGTTGTGCATGAGCGCGACGACCGGCGCGCCGCCTTCGTGATTCTCGGCGATCCAGTCGAGTGCAATGCGAAACTGGTCGCTATAGCTCGTAGCGAGCAGGAAGTTGTACGGTGCCTCGGCCGGGTCGCCCAGGACGTGCGACAGGGACGCCGAGCTGAAGGGAATCTCGTCCTCGGCGATGCGAAGCTTCAGGGCCTCGGTGTCGCCGGTCCCCCACCCCATGAAGGCGACGACGCCCTCGTTCACGAACTGGCTGTACAGCTGCTCCGCGCGGGGGACCTGGTAGGCGTAGTCCTGGTAGATCAGGTCGATCGGCCGCCCCTCGATCCCGCCCTGCATGTTGGTCCAGTCGACGAAGCCGCGCATGCCGTCGGCGTAGTCGGTGCCCACGTCCGCGGTGGGGCCGGTCAGGTCGAAGATTGCGCCGACCTTGATGGCTTCGGCGCCGTCGGCCATGTCGCCAGCGTCGCCCCCGCACGCCGCGCCGGCGACGAGCAGGGCGGCAACCAGGAGATGCATCCGCATTCGAGCGCGGTGCCCATTCATCGACACTGTAATGTTCGCTTTACATAATGTCATGTGTTCTTTACTTCCCCTGTCCCGCGGACTGCTACACCCGCACCGCGAGCCCGTCGTGAAGCGCTGTGCGGTAGGCCTTGAGCGCCGGCACGAATCCCATCAGGAAGCCTGCGGTCACCACCGCGCCCAGGAAGAGCCACTCGACGGGGCCGGGCGGCCGGATCGGGATGAAGAGCCCCACCTGCGCCTCGACGATCGGCTGGCCGGCCGAGAGCAGCACGTACACCAGCGCCAGTCCGGCGAGCGCACCCGCCGCGGCCAGGCACACCGATTCGAGCACCAGCAGCGCCACGATCCGGCCCGGCCCTGCTCCAACCGCGCGCAGGATCGCCATCTCGCGCCTGCGCTCGTTCAGCGACGTGTAGAGCGAGACCAGCATCCCCAGCAGTCCCACCAGCACGACGAAGATCGTCACCAGCCTCAGCCCGGTCTCGGCGTAGCCGATCCCCTGCCACATCTCGTTCAGCGCAAGCCCCGGGATGACCGCCATCATCGGCTCGTCCTCGTAGTCGTTGATCTCGCGCTGCAGCCGGAGTACGTCGCGACGGTTGGTGGCGCCCACGAAGAACGAAGTCACCTGGGTGATCTCGATCTCCTCCATCGCGAGCACCTCCTCCTGCGTGCGCTCTTCGCCGGGCATCGGCGGCGCGCCGTCCTCCCACCCGAAGTGGATGGCCTCGATGCCCTCGAGGGTGACGTAGATGGCACGGTCCACCGGCGTGAAGGTCCTGGCCAGGATGCCCACCACCGTAAAGGGCAGCTGGTCGTGGTTCAGGAAGCCCACCTCGCCGATCCCGTGAGTGACCGCGACCTGGTCGCCGAGCCCGTAGCCCAGTTCGCTCGCCACATCCGCGCCGAGGGTCACGTCGAAGACCTCCGAGCCGGCGCGGCCCTCCGCGAGCGCGATCTCCTGGCCGCCGCGGTAGCGGTAGTGGCGGTAGAAGTCCTCGTTGGTGCCGATGACGCGGTAACCGCGGTGGCTGTCCCCGAGGCCGTAGGGGATGGTCCACTCGATCGCCGGGTGCTCGGCCCACTCGCGGTAGGTGTCCCAGGAGAGGTTGGCCGTCGGAGAACCCATCCCGAAGACCGAGTAGAGCAGCAGCTGGATGGTGCCCCCCCTGGTCCCGACGATCAGGTCGGTCTGGCTGATGGTGTTGGAGAAGCTCTCGCGCATGCCGACGCGCACGTTCTCGACGCCGACGAGGAGAGCGACGCTGAGCGCGATGGAGCCGACCGTGAGAGAGGTGCTGAAGGCGCGGTTGCGCAGGGACTTGAGCGCGAGGTCGAGGGCGAGCATCAGGACTCCGCCCTGTTGATGTCGGGGAGGGAGATGCTGCGTGAGAACATCCCCTCCAGGGTGCGGTCGTGGCTCACGAACATCAGCGTGGCGCCGGCGCGCTCGCACTCCCGGAAGAGCAGCTCGAGGAAGGCCTCCCGGCGGTCGAAGTCCAGCGACGAGGTCGGTTCATCGGCGACGATCAGCTCGGGTGCGCCGATCAGCGCCCGGCAGGCGGCCACCCGCTGCTGCTGTCCCACCGAGAGCTCCGTCACCGGTTTCTTCAGCAGGTCGCCGATCTGGAGGTGGCCGGCCAGTTGCGCGGCGGCCTCCTTCACGCTCGTGCCGTCCAGCCGGGCCCGGCGCCCCCCGTTCATGCGTGCCGGGAGCGCGATGTTGTCGAGGACCGACAGGTAGGGGATGAGGTTGAACATCTGGAAGACGTAGCCGATGTGCTCCGCCCGGAAGGCATCCCGCTGCGCTCCCGAGAGGGAGGCGAGGTCGCGGCCGAGCACTCCGACCTTGCCTTCATCCGGCTCCAGCACCCCCGCCAGCACGCCGAGCAGCGTCGTCTTGCCGCTCCCGCTGGGACCGAAGAGGAATGCGCGCGCTCCTTGCTCAAGGGTCAACTCGGGGATGTCCAGCACCCAGGGGCCGCGACCGTAGCGGAAGCGGAGCCGCTGCACGTCGACTGCCAGGCTCATGTCCGGCACCGGTCCGGTGGGGCGGCCAAATCGCGGATCAGAACTCGTACGGGTATACGCGGTGGCCGGTGACGGTGAATCCGACGTCGCCGTAGACGCTCTTCGACATCTCGATCTTCAGGACGCCCTCGACCCACACCGGGTTCCAGCCATCCATCTTCGCCCGCCTTCCCTCGTCCATCTGGATGTAGACGAGCTGGTTGGGCGGGGGAGGCGGCGTGTGAATGCAGGCGCCCACGTACGGCACGAGGAGGAACTCCGTCGCCGACGCCGCCCAGTCCTCGAGCGGAACGGTGAAGCCGGGGATCTTGACCATCTTGCCTTCCAGGGCGGCCAGCTCCTCGGGCTTGTCGCCGGTCCGGTAGTTGAGGTTGGCCAGCAGTTGCCAGCCCACCTCGGTCGTATCCTGGGCCGATGCGGTCGACAGCAGGGTCGCCGCGGTCGGGTTCAGCGCCGACGCGGCCGGCAGCAGGTCGACCGGGAACTTCGCTCCGTCCCCGGGATGCCCACCGTCCCCGGGATGCCCACCGGCCCCGGCAAGGGTTGCCACCAGCAGGGCGGCGGCGGCAGTGACGAGAAGCTTGCGGCTGGCTTCGATCATCGGAAAATCCTTTGTCTGTAATCCTCGGCGGGGCCCGTCGTCACCCGGTCGTGACTCGCGGTCATCCTCAACGCGGTCCCCGGTCATCCTCAGTGCGACCCCCGGTCATCCTCCGAAATGGGCCGGGTAATTGTGGGATACCTGATCCCCAGCTGCTCCAGATACGTGTCGAACCGGGTCTCATCATAGTAGTACTGCTTCAGGAGCGGACGATAGGTCTCCATGATCTCCCGGTTGAGGTCGATGGGTGGCAGGTCGTCGGGGCCTATGAAGGGAATATACTCCACACCCGCGGTCTGTTCATCCCGGAAGTAGCTCCAGGCCTGCTCGACCAGCTCCGGCTGGGCGAAGAGCTGCAGCGCGGTGCGGGCCATCACCCGGGCGCCCGCGACCGCCCCCTTGTGCGCGATCGGGGTCGCCATCGCCATGGCGCTCGACCAGTGGTGGCCGGGGAGTCCCGGCACATTCGACGGGAAGCGCAGGGTGACCGTGGGCACATTCCAGGAGATGTCGCCGATGTCGTCGGATCCGCCGCTGCGGCGCGGGCCCGGCGTACCGAGTCGCGAGAGCGAGGTCGGCATCCCCGACGGGACGCTCCCCACCGACTGCTGCACCGCACTGGCGAAGGCGTGGTCGTCGTCGGTCCACTCCGGGAGCCCGACGTCCTGGATGTGCTCGTACATCGTCTCGGCCACGACCCTGTTGAAGTGCCGCGGCCAGGCGGCCCCGATGATCCGGTAGGACATCTCGGTGTCGGTCATCATCGCCGCGCCCTCGGCGATGCGGATGGCGGTGTCGAAGTTGCGCTTGATGTCCTCGTAGTCCATCTCGCGTATGAAATACCACACCGAAGCGCTCGGCGGCACGACGTTCGGCTGATCGCCGCCGTCGCTGATCACGTAGTGGGAGCGCTGATTCGGATGAAGGTGCTCGCGGCGGAAATTCCACGCGACGTTCATGAGCTCGACGGCGTCCAGCGCGCTGCGGCCGCGCCAGGGGGAGCCCGCACCGTGCGCCGCCTCGCCTGCAAAGGTGAACTCCACGGAGACGAGTCCCGTTCCGCCGCCCTGGCCCCAGCTCACCGACAGGTTGCTGCTGACGTGGGTGAAGAGGGTGACGTCGATGTCCTCCAGGTACCCGTCCCGCACGTACCAGGCCTTGGACGCCAGCTGCTCCTCGGCGACCCCGGGCCAGAGCACCAGCGTGCCCTGGATCCCCTCGGCCTCCATGACGTCCTTGAGCGCGAGCGCCGCCACCACGTTGACCGCCTGTCCCGAGTTGTGGCCCTCGCCGTGCCCGGGGGCCCCCGGCACCAGCGGATCGTGATAGGCCACCCCCGGCTTCTGGTTGGCCTTCGGGATCCCGTCGATGTCGGATCCGAAGGAGATGACCGGCTCGCCGCTGCCCCAGCGCGCGAACCACGCGGTCGGGATGCCCACGGGTGCGCGCTCGACGGCGAATCCGTTCTCCTCCAGGATTCCCGTGATGTACGCCGAGGTCTCGATCTCCTGCTGCCCGAGTTCGGAGAAGGAGAAGATCTTGTCGACCATCACCTGGGCGAGCTTGGCGCGGTCGAGAACGCCTTGTTCCACGCGCGTGAGAAGGGGCGCGAGCTGCTGCTCGGAAAGCCCCTGCGCGGCTGCGGCCGCGGGGAAGATGAGAAGGGTGGCCAGCGCCGCTTTGATCGTTCGGTTGGTCATTGACGCACCTGGAGGAGAAGAACGAACGGGGGAATCAGGAATGCCTGAAGATAGGGACTGGCGACCCGCGCCGGAAAGGTGCACGGCCGTCACCCCCGCCGGTACGCGAACGGCCACACGTGGAAGTAGTCCTTTACGTTGCCCCACAGTTTGGAGAGCCCCTTGGGTTCGAAGATCAGGAAGAGGATGATCACGAGGCCGAAGACCCCCTGCTGCGCGTACGGCAGGAGGGTGGCGACTGCGGGCGCGGTCTCCTGGAGCGCGCGGCCCGCGTTGGTGATGAGCGCCGGGAGGAGCGTGATGAGCGCCGCGCCGAAGAGCGACCCGCGGACCGTGCCCAGGCCGCCGACGATGATCATCGCCAGGTAGACGATGCTGACCTCCAGCGTGAAGCGCTCCCAGGTGACGATGCTGCGGTAGAAGGCGATCAGCGCGCCGGCCAGCCCGGCGAAGAACGACGAGGTGGCGAACGCGAGCAGCTTGGTGCGGAAGACGTCCACGCCGATGACGCTGGCTGCGATGTCCTGGTCGCGCACGGCGACGAAGGCGCGGCCGGCGCGGGAGCGGAAGAGGTTCGCGGTGAAGAGGGCGGTGCCGGCGGCGGCGAGCACCGCGATCCAGTAGAAGCTGAAGGCGCTGTTGAGGCGGATGCCGAAGAGGCGCGGCGAGGGGAGGACGATCGCCTCGGTGCCCCCGGTGAGCGCCGTCCAGTGGACCATCAGCCACTGCACGATCTCCTGCGCGGCCAGGGTGGCGATCGCCAGGTAGAGGCCCTTGAGGCGCAGCGAGGGGAGCCCGAAGAAGGTGCCGACCGCCGCCGTGATGAAGCACGCCAGCACGATGCTCACGCCCCACGGGAGGCCCAGGTTGAGGGTGAGGAGCCCGGCCGCGTACGCCCCCACGGCCATGAACGCGCCCTGTCCCAGCGAGATCTGCCCCGTGTAGCCGACCAGGATGTTGAGCCCGATCGCGCCGACGGTGGCGATCGCGACCTGGTTGGCGAGGTCGAGCCAGTAGGGGCTGGCGAAGAAGGGGAAGACGAGCACGGCGGCCGCGAAGAGCGCGAGCCGGATCCGCTGGGCGGGCTTCGGCCGCAGCCCCATGTCGGACCGGTAGCGGGTGTGGAAGACGCCGCACTCGTAACTCATGCGCGCATCCTCCCGCCCGCCGGGCACCCGCCGACGATGGACCGCCCGCCGCTCCGCTCGGCCGTGCTCATACGCGCTCGATGATCTCCTTGCCGAAGAGCCCGTACGGCCGGACCATCAGCACCAGGATCAGCACCGCGTAGGGGACCACCAGGTTGAGCCCGTGGCCCACGTACCCTCCGGTGTACGCCTCCAGCAGCCCGATGAGGGCGCCGCCGACCACCGCTCCACGGATCGAGTCGAGCCCGCCCAGGATCACCACCGGAAAGACGTGCAGCCCGATCGCCGCCACGTTGGGGGTCACGCCCACGATGTTTCCGAGCATGATCCCCCCGATCGCGGCGGACGCGGCCGCCAGCCCCCATGCCACCCCGAAGACGCGCGGGATGCTGATCCCCATGCTGAGCGCGGCCTGCTGGTCGTCGGCGATCGCGCGCATGGCGATCCCGTCGCGGGTGTGGCGGAAGAAGAGCCAGAGCGCGGCCAGGACGACGAGCGCGATCGGGATCGAGAGCAGCCTCCCGGTCGACAGCACCGCCGGGCCGAGGACGACACTCCCCTCCGGCAGGAACGACTCGAAGGAGCGCGGCGCCGGCCCCCAGATCGCGTTCACCAGGCCGCGCAGGATCGACGAGAGCCCGATCGTGACCATGATCATCGAGATGATGGGCTCGCCGATCAGGGGGCGCAGCACCAGACGCTCGATCGCCAGCGCCACCGCGACGGCCAGCAGGATGGTGACGAGGACGCCGAGGCTCCAGGGCAGCCCGATCTGCGCAACCGCGAAGAAGATGAGGTAGGTGCCGAGGAGGAGGAGGTCCCCCTGGGTGAAGTTGATCACGTCGCTGGCCTTGTAGATGACCACGAACCCGGCGGCGGCCAGGGCGTAGATCATCCCGGTGCTCAGCCCGGAGACGGTCAGCTGGAGGAAGTCGGCCATGGGCGGGGGATCACTCCATCGTCTCGATGCGGAGTGCGTGCGCGACCTCCGAGGTGCGCCCGTCCTGGTAGGTGATCTCGGTGCTGACCGTTACCGAATCGCCATCGCCGGCCAGCGCCGCGATGATCTCGCCGAAGCGCTCCGCGATGTGGCGGCGGCGCACCTTCCGGGTGCGGGTGAGCTCGGCGTCGTCGGCGTGCAGCTCCTTGTGCAGCAGCAGGAAGCGGCGGATGCGGGCGGCGGGGGGGAGGTCGCGGTTGATGTCGGCCACGTGGTCGCAGACGAGGCCGTACACCTCCGGCCGCCGCGCCAGATCGGTGAAGGTCGTGTACGGAATCCGGTGCCGCTCGGCCCACTGCCCCGCGTTCTCCATGTCGATGGCGATCATCGAAGTGACAAAGGGCGCATCAGCGCCGCCAAAGACCACCGCCTCCCGGATGTAGGGGCTGAACTTCAGCTTGTTCTCGACGAACTGGGGCGAAAAGTTCGTCCCGTCTGGGAGCTTCATCACGTCGGCGAGCCGGTCGATGACGACCAGGTGGCCGTCGTCCTCGAAGTAGCCGGCGTCCCCGGAGTGCAGCCAGCCGTCGGCCAGCGCCTCGGCGGTGGCGTCCGGGTTGTGGAAGTACCCCTGGAAGACGGCCGGGCTGCGGCAGAGGATCTCACCATCGTCGGAGATGCGGATCTCGGTCTGCGGGAATGGCCGACCCACCGTGTGGAAACGGATGTCGCCGTCCCGGTGGACGACCGAGATGCCCGACACCTCCGTCTGGCCGTAGAGCTGCTTCAGGTTGACGCCGATCGCGTGGAAGAAGCGGAAGACGTCCGGCCCCAGCGCCGCGCCGCCGGTGTAGGCGCGGCGGACGCGGCTGAGTCCGAGCTGGTCCCGGATCGGGTGGAGGACCGTCCAGTCGGCCAGGCGGTGACGCACGCGGGCCGGCAGGCTGGCGCGCCGCTTCCCCTTCATCCCCTCCTTCATCCCTTCCTTCATGGCCCAGCGGTACATCCAGCGCTTCAGCGGACTCGTGTCCTCCGCCATGACCTGTACGTCCGACACCATGTTCTCCCAGATGCGGGGCGGCGACATCATGAACGCCGGGCCGATCTCGCGGATGTCGTTCCGCACCGTCGCCGTCTCCTCGGGAAAGTTCACCGTGAAGCCCCCCTGCAGCGCGCTCGCCACCCCGACCATCTGCTCGCCGATCCACGCCAGGGGGAGGAAGGAGACGAACTCGTCGCCCGGCTCCACCGGGTCCACCCCGCAGAGCTGGCTGGCCATGGCGAGGAGGTTGGCGTGCGACAGCATCGCCAGCTTGGGAACGCTCGTCGTGCCCGAGGTCGTGCAGAGCAGCGCGGTGTCCTCCGGGCGGACTTCAGTGAGTCTCTTGACAAATTCCATGGGGAATCTGTCAAAGAATCGGTCGCCGAGGGCTTCGACTTCCTCAAAGGCCATCAAACCGGGCGCTTCGTACCCGTACATCCCCCGCGAATCGTAGTAGATGATGTGCTCCAGCCCCGGCACCCGGTCGCGCACCTCGAGCACCTTGTCCACCTGCTCCTGGTCCTCGGCGACGATGATCCGCGCCTCGGCGGCCTCGAGCATGCGGGCCAGCTCCGCCGGGATCGAGTCCTGGTAGAGGCCCAGCGGCAGCGCCCCGATCGCCTGCGCACCCAGCTCCGCAATCACCCATTCGGGCCGGTTGTCGCCGATGATCGCGATACGGTCCCCCTTCTCCATTCCCAGCTCGACGAGGCCCAGCGAGAAGGAGCGGACCCGGGCGAGGAAACCCGCCCACGTGATCTCCTGCCAGATCCCGAACTCCTTTTCGCGCAGCGCGATCTCGTCGGGGTGTTCCTCGGCGCGGTGGGCGAGCAGACCGGGGAGGGTGTCAGTCATGCGGTTTCCCCCGCGCGTGCCCCAGGTACGCGTCGATCACCGCCGGGTCGCGCCGCACCTCGTCCGGCGTTCCCTGCGCGATGCGCCGCCCGAAGTCCAGCACCACCACCCGGTCCGAGATGTCCATGATCACGTCGATGTCGTGGTCGACCACCACCACCGTGACGCCCCGCTCCTCGTGCACGTCGAGGATGAAGCGCGCCATCGACTCCTTCTCCTCCGCGTTCATCCCGGCGGTCGGCTCGTCGAGCAGCAGGATGGACGGCTCGAGCGCCAGGGCCCGCGCCATCTCCACCAGCCGCTGGTTCCCGTAGGCCAGGTTCCCGACCTCCCGGCTCCGCAGCGGCTCCAGGTTCATGAAGTCGATGATCTCCTCCACCCGGCGGCGGTGCTCGATCTCGACCCGGCGCTGCCGGCCCAGGTAGAGCCCACCGCTCAGCACGCCGCCCGTCATGTGCACGTGGCGGCCCAGCATGAGGTTCTCCAGCACCGTCATGTGCTTGAAGAGCTCGATGTTCTGGAAGGTGCGGGCCACGCCCAGCGCCGCGATCCGGTGCGGAGGCAGGCGCGTGAGCGGGTGGCGCTCCCCATCCCCCCCCACCAGCGCGATCGTCCCCTCCTGCGGCCGGTACAGCCCCGACACGCAGTTGATCACGCTGGTCTTCCCCGCCCCGTTCGGGCCGATCAGCGCGAGGAGTTCGCCGCGGCGCACCTCCATGCCGAGCCGCGAGAGCGCGGTGACGCCTCCGAAGCGGAGCGAGATGTCCGTGATTTCGAGTATGGGCCGTGATTGTTGCACTGTGCGCCGCTATTCTCCCTCGTCACGCCTTGTCGGCCCGGCGTTCACCGTCTTCGGATCGACTCAACTTATCTTCCGCCTCTGCAAGCGCACAGACCATGTCCCAACAACCCCGGACCATCGACCAGTCGGACCGCGTCGTCCCCATCAACCTCCGCCAGAGCGGCCGCACGCCGGTCGAGCTGCTCATCTCCACGCGCGTGCGGAAGTCGCCGTACTGGCACCTTTCCCATGCGGCGGGATGCTGGCGCGCCACCGTCTACAACCGCATCTACCATCCGCGCGGCTACGTGCGGCCCGAAGACGGCGGCGCGGCGGCGGAGCACGAGGCGCTGACCCGGCACGTCACCCTCTGGAACGTCGCCGTGGAGCGCCAGATCCGCGTGAAGGGGCCGGACGCCGAGCGGTTCACCGACTACGTCATCACGCGCGACGCCACCCTCATCGAGCCGATGCGCGGGAAATACGTCATCCTCTGCAACGAGCGCGGCGGCATCCTCAACGACCCGGTGCTGCTGCGCCTGTCGGCGGACGAATTCTGGTTCTCCCTGGCGGATTCCGACCTGCTGTTCTGGCTCCAGGGGGTGAACGTCGGGATGGGGATGGATGTCGAGATCGACGAGATCGACGTCTGTCCGCTCCAGATCCAGGGGCCGAAGTCGCTGGCGCTGATGGCGGATCTGGTGGGTAATACGATTAGCGACATTCCGTATTACGGTCTCATGGAGGCCGAGATCGCGGGGTGTCCGGTAGTCATCTCGCAGTCGGGCTTTTCGGGCGAAAAGGGCTACGAGATCTATCTGCGCGACGCCACCCTGCACGCCGAGAGGCTGTGGGCCGCGATCCTCGAGGCCGGCAAGGCGCACCGGCTCATGGTGATCGCGCCGGGGCATCAGCGCCGAATCCAGGCGGGCATTCTTTCGTGGGGACAGGACATGGACCACGAGACCGTGCCCTTCCAGTGCAACCTCGGGTACCAGGTGCCCCGGAAGAAGAAGGGGAACTACATCGGCCGGGCCGCGCTCGAGGGGATGCGAGCGGAGATCGAGGCCGGGCGGCCGCCCTTCGCCATGGTCATGGTGGGGATGAAGATGGGCGGCAGGCCGATCGACGACTACGCGCCCGACTTCTGGCTGGTGTCCGGAGCGGATGGCGGCGAGCCGATCGGGTATCTGACCTCGCCCTGGCACGCCCCCGAACTGGGGTGCAACATCTCGCTGGGCTACGTGCCGGTGGCGATGTCGGCGGTGGGGACCGAGCTGACGGTCCAGCTGCCTGACGAATACGCGAGCGAGCCGGGCCGGCCCGACCGGGCGAGGGTGTGCGAAGTCCCATTCCGGCCGTCGGTGAATCCGAGCGCGCGTGAGGTCGCGCGGGAGCGGGGCCAAGACGCGGTGGAGTAGCGGCCCACCTGGAGTCCCCGCTGCATTCGGGCGGCCCCTGCGACCGGCGGCCCCTTCCTTCTGCCGATTGCACTCTGTCTGCGGAAACGTCTGCTGACCGATTCGTCGCCGGAGGACCCCTATGCCGGTAACGCGAATTGTTCCGTCACCCGAACTTTTCCCGAACTGTGGGGTATAAAGAGGTAGGGCAGCGAACCGCTCGCCCTCGACCGACCGCCCTCCAGACCCCGGGATCAGACCATGATATCCACCCACTCCCCCACCCCGACCTGCCCCGACGACCCCCTCGGCGACGAGATCGCCGCGCTCTGCGCCCACATCAGCGCCGCCACCTTCCGGCTCCTCACCCTGCTCCACGTTTTCGACGAAGAGGAGCGCTGGCACGGGCA
>JAJEBR010000048.1 GCA_022822445.1 Gemmatimonadota bacterium
GACCCTCGACCGGGCCGCGGTGGAGACGCCCCTGGCGGAGCTGGCCGGCCGTCTGGGCTCCACCATGGAGGACGCGGCGGCCGGCATCCTGGCCGTGGTGAACAGCTCGATGGAACGGGCGTTGCGCGTCATCTCGGTGGAGCGCGGCCACGACCCGGACGGCTTCGTGGTGGTCGCGTTCGGGGGGGCGGGGGGCCTCCACGTGGCGGAGCTGAGCGAGCGCCTGGGCGCCGCCGGCGCGATGATCCCGCCCGACCCCGGACTCCTGTCCGCCTACGGCATGCTGGCGGCGCCGGTCACCAAGGAGGCTTCGCGCACGGTGCTCGTCGCCCACGATGACGCCGCCTGCGACGCCCAGCTCGGCGACGTGTTCGCCGAGCTGGAGGGGACCGCGACCACCCGCATGGCCGAAGAAGGCTACGGCCGCGCGTCGCTCGCCGTGGAGCGCTGGGTGGACGCCCGCTACCTGGGCCAGAGCTACGAGCTCCCCGTGCGCGCGGACGGCTGGGTGGAGCGGTTCCACGAGGCCCACGCGCAGCGGTACGGTTACCGCCAGGACGACGCCCGGGTGGAGGCGGTGACGCTGCGGGTCGTGACCCGGGCCCCCGGCCTGTCCCTCGACCCCCCCGCGCTCGAGCCCGCCACCGAGGCCATCCCGCCCGCCCGCACCGCCCGGGTGCACGCCGCCGGCCGCCTCCGCGACGCCGCCTGCTGGTGGCGGCGCGACCTGCGCGCCGGGCACGCGCTACCGGGCCCGGGCCTCGTCCTGGAGTACAGCTCGACCACCTGGATCCCGTCCGGGTGGCGCGCGCAGGTAGACGAAACGGGGAATCTGCTGCTGCGACGGACAGATTAGTCCAACTAATGGGACTTAGTCCATCACCGGATCTGGTCCGGCGAAACGGCATTCGTGCCGACCGACAGGCGCGCCCCGCGGGCTGACCCTTGCCGCACCATCGAGTCCCGGTTAGGACAGCAGACATGCGAAAGAAGCCGATTGCCGGACTGCTCTGCCTGGTCATGTTGAGCGCGGGATGCGGAGGCATGGGGGATGCCTCGAACCAGGTTCGCGAGGGACAGGAGGCGAACCGCCCCCTCCACCCCGGCCCTTCGACATTCGACTCGTCGGAGCTTCCACAACTCACCCACGCATTGTCGGTCATCGTCGGCGGGTTCTTCCTTCCCGATTCCGGAATGGTCCTGGTCGAACGTACCGAGGTCTACTTCGTCGACATGGCGTCCGGGGAAGCCAAAGTGTTCGGCCGGGAGGGCGGGGGGCCACTCGAGTTCCGCCGTATCCACCGTGCCTTGCGCAGCCCCGAGGGCATCGCGCTCCAGGACAATTACCGACTTCGCGTAGTGTTCCTCGACAACCGCGGCGAGTTCGTGGGCGACACACGCTATAACACGGTCCCGTTCAAGGGCAGCCTCATGGGTGCACCGCCGGTGGCCGTTCATCCGGATGGGCGCATCGTCTTCGGCGACCGCGAAGGCAAGAACTTCGGCAGCTACCGGGGACGCACATGGGACCCGATCGAGTACCTTGCAGTGGACAGCGCAGGCGAAGTCGAGGTCGTCGCCCAGGGCAAGGGTTCCGAGTACTACTACGAGGCGAGGAGTAGTGGCAGCGTGTTCTTCGGGCATTCCACTCTGCTGGCGGCCTCCCCGGATCGCGTCGCCATCGCCGAGACCGACCAGGAATCGATTGGCGTGTTCGGATGGGGTGGAGGCGAAGTCGGCCGCATTCCCATGCCGCCGGCCGTTCGGCCGTCCAGAGACCAGGTGCGTGCGGTACGCGAGTACAGGGCGGGTGCGCCATCGAGATCGCTGGAGAGGCTGAGCAGGGCCCCGAACGAAGTGCCGGCCGTGGTGCTGGAGGGGTTGGCCGACCTCGCTACGCTACGCCCCGATTTGGACCATTGGCCAGTGAACGACCTGGCACCGCCCATCGACGAGCTGTTCGTCGACTTCGACGAGAGGCTCTGGGTGCGCGACTACCACTTCACCGACCAGGACAGCGTGACCTGGCGGGTGTGGGACATGGAGCGGTTCACGCCGTTGTTCCAGGTGAAGCTGGCGGCCGACGAAGAGCTGCTGGACGCGAGAGGGGATGTCGTACTGCTGCGCCGCGAGGACGAACTGGATGTTCCGCGGGCCGTGATCAGCAGGCTTGAACCAGCCGCGCCCTGACCTTCAAGGCGCCTTGCCGGCCCGGCAGGTGGTCGCATGATCGCAATCCGTTGTGGGTATTGAACTTGGGAGTCTGACAGGCCCGATTCCCGCCAATTGACTCCCGCCGATTTGGCGACCTCAGCCGCGAGACCGCCGACGGGCTTCCAGAGCCGTCCGAAGCTGTCCAGCGTCGGGGCGCTGGTAGCATTCGAGCACCGTCTTGGCAGTCTTCCAGCCTCCCAGCGCGCAAAGCACCTTGAGCGGCTGGTCCATCAGGTCGCTCGCGAACTTCCGCCTGAGCGAATGCCAGCCTCTTCCGGGCATCGGATCCAGCCCTGCAAGAATCTGGGCCTTGCTCCACCAAGCGTGCAACCGGGCAGCCCCGAGACACGCCAGCGGATCCCTGGGCGCGGGCAGCACCGGTGCTTCTCCGATTCCGGGGTTCACTCTCGGCGCCTCGTCGAGAGCGGCAAGCGCTTCGGCGGTGGCGGGCGTGACGTGTTCGTGGCCCGATTTGTCGTGCTCGGCGCGCCAGAGGACCGTTCCGCCCTCGAAGTCGATATCGCTCCACCGAAGCTGGCGAATCGCTCCGATCCGGTGGCCCGTCTCGTGCGCGAGCACGAGTGCGACGCCAAACCGCCAGTCCAACCGGCCCGCCACCTTCAGGACACCCGGTACTCGTCCTCGGTGAGCACCACCCGGGTCGGGTTCTTCTCCGTGGGTTTTCTGAAGCCCTTGAGCGGATTCCGATCGAGCAGCAGGCGGCCCCGCTCGTCCCTCGACCTCGCGGCCCAATTCAGAACCGCGATCAGGAACTTGAGGTCGTATTCGACCGTCCGGTCGGACACGGGCCTTCCGCTCGGACCGATCCTTCCCGCCCGACGCTCGCGGATGAAGCGATCCCAGTCCCGTTGGGACAGGGTGACCGGGTCGCGGTTCCGTCCGAAGAAGCGGAGGAACATCGCCATCGTGGTCCGGTCGTGCTGCCGGGTGTGCTCGCCCTTGGTGGGCGTCACCTCCGCACCGTAAATGTCAAACAGCCCTCCCAGCGTGAGCGGCTCGGGCTCCGACTTGCCGTTCATCTCCGGCCCGGCGAACCCGGCGGCAAACTCGTCCGCCTGCCGCTTCGCCCGCCGCCAGTCGCGGTGCTTCAGCGGATACCATCGGGTTCCGATATTGTTGTAACCGTTGAACTTAGAAGTTCGCCAAGCCGGATTCCCGCTGTTTGATTCCCGCTAAACGGGGATTCTCAGGCCGGAACCCCCCGGCGGCTGTCCAGAGCCTTCCTGAGCTGTCCCGCGTCGGGCTGCTGGTAGCAGCGGAGGACCGTCTGCGCGTCCTTCCAGCCGCCAAGCTGGCACAACACCTTGAGGGGAAGGTCCATGAGGTCGGAGGCGAACTTGCGGCGCAGCGAGTGCCAGCCCCTCCCACGCTTCGGCTCAAGACCGGCGAGCCTTTCGGCTTTCCGCCACCTGTCGTCGAGCATCCAGCGCCTCACGCATATCGAGGGATCCTGCGTGGAGGGCAGCACCGGAGCGTTTCCTTTCGCGGGGTTCCTCTCCTGCGCCTCCTCGATGGCGGCGATCGCCGCGTCCGTCAGCGGCGTCCGGTGTTCGTAGCCGGTCTTTTCGTGCTCCGCGCGCCACCGGATGGACCTGCCCTCGATGTCGATATCGGTCCACTGGAGCTTGCGGATCGCGCCGATGCGGTGTCCCGTTTCGTGCGCGAGAACGAGGGCGACGTGGAACCGCCAGTCCACCCGGCGGGACACCTTCAGAAGCGCCCGGTACTCCTCGTCGGAAAGAACGACCCGGAGCGGGTTTTTCTCGACGGGCGTCTTCAGGCCCCTCAGCGGATTCGATGTCAGGAGCAGGCGGCCCTGCTCGTCCCTCGACCGGGAGGCCCAATTCAGGATTGCGACCAGGAACCTCAGGTCGCATTCGATCATTCGGTTCGACACGGGCTTCCCGCTCGGACCCACCCTGCCCGCCCTGCGCTCCCGGATGAACCGGTCCCAATCGCGCTGGGAAAGTGTTTCGGGCCTTCGGTGCGGGCCGAGGAAATCGAGAAACATCCGCATCGCGACCCTGTCGCGCTCCTGCGTCCGCTTCGCCTTCGCGGGCGTCACCTCTTCGCCGTAGATTTCAAAAAGCCGTTCCAGAGTGAGCGGCACCGGCTCGGCTTCCGCCTTGCCGTTGGGCGCGTCGATGAAGCCCGCGGCGAACTGATCCGCCTGCCTCTTCGCGCGCGCCCAGTCGCGGTGTTTGAGGGACCGGGTGCGCCTGCGCCCGTCCTCCCGCCACTCGATCTGGAAGATGCCGGTCTTCGGGTCGGGAAAGATCCTGACCCGGTTCCGGCCCCATTCGCCGGCGCCGTAGGAGCGCCGACTTCGTTTCGTGCGTGCCATCGTTCGATTCCTCTCGATTCGATGGACTGCACGATCTGCGCAACGGAAGTATCGCTGAGAGAAGCCGACTCCGCCAGTTGCTCGGCTCGGGGCGGTGGAATCCTGCCGGAAAATCGCGTCGGCGGCGATGGATCCGGCCACCGTCCCGGAGCTTGTCGATGGCCGAGCGGAAGGCCATGATTCAGAGGCGGATTTCGACGCTCCCGATGCCGATCCAGAGGTGTCCGTCTGACATCGGGGTCGATGTGCACGGGAACGCCGATTTGTTGTGCGACGCACATCTTTCGCGAAGTCGCGGGGTCGCTTGGAGTTATACCACGGCCTCCCGATTCGCCGATGCCGGACCGGTCCTCCGGGCCGTTGCCGGGAGCGACCCGCCTGTTCGGCATGCCTCATACGGCACGGCGATGGTTGGGATGTGCACGGCCATCCCACCCCCCGCCCTGGGTCGCTCCCGGTCCATCAGTCCCTTGCGGGAAGGCCATCGAGTCCGTAGTCCGGGGTTGGTTGCCCGGAGGGGCCAAGTGACGTTGCCTAAACGGTCGTGGCGGCTCAGAACGAGACGTATTACCTGGGGAGCAAGGCATCGCCGCTGCCGTTGACGAGGCCCGCTTCGAGCATCATCCGGTCCGCCTTCTCCTGCGCCTCGACCTGCGCGGGCAGCAACGCCAGACCCACAAGCAACAGCTGCCTCATCGCGATACTGCCATCCTCTGGCTGTCGCAGTGCATCGGCCCGAGCAAGCCGACCCGGTGGTTCGGGTGCGAAACCGAAACGTTGGAATCCCCGTAAGCAAGGACGAATGGACCGCCCAAGCGCGTTGGACCACAACGGCTCGTTCGCCGAACCGAGTGGCAACGGGGACGCCCGCCGCTCCGACAGACGGGTGGGCGGCGAACGATTGCTCCGCCGCCTCGAAGCGGTGCTGAACGGCCTTCCGGCACGGATCTTTGACGCGGGAGCGACCCCTGGAAGGCGGGCGGCGAATTGTGAAAACAAACTCGCCGCTATGCCGCACCAAGCCCTCGGGGCGGGGGGTCGCTCCCGCCACGGCCATAGCGGCCCGTTCGGCACTGGACGACCGGGCCGCTTGGCCGCAAGACGTTGCAACCGCGCCGGTTGCGCATTCGCTGCTCTGTGAATCGGCGGAGCGCCGAAGTGTGAATCGCCCCCCCGTGTCGTTTTCACACTCCGGTGCGGTGCAGGAAGGAGTGCCGGGGCCTCGACCAACGGTCGAGCGGGCGGGTCCGTTGGATTGAGTCCTCCGAAGCTGGGTGTCGTGACGACGATCCGGCGCACCGCCCCGCATGGAGCCTAACCGGTGCACGACGCCTGCGCCCGCAGCCGCTTCAGCGGACGCCGGTTCCCTTGGTGTTCCCATCGGAAGCCAGTCCCGACGGGAACACCAAGGTTGTCTTCAAAACCCTGGCCGAGGGTTCGCCGCCAGTCGCGGCCCGGCCGATGCGTTGGCCGCCGAGGGCGCGATCATGGCGCTCGTCCAGCGCAGGTCCCGGGCGCGTCACGCCGCGGACGACCCGGGCCTTGCCGGGTTGGGAAGGGGCTCGACCCCGGCGGAGGGACGGGCGGAGTCCGTCCCGGAGGCCGGGGGGACCGGCGCCGATGCGGCGGCAACGCCGACCACGCCGCCGCCGGTCACAACGCAGACTCACGCGAAATCGATGGCCTCGACCGGCGGTGATTGCTGGTCGGCAGGAGATCATCCGGTGACTGGCCGCATGGACGCTCGGCCAAGCGGAAGCCGGGCGAACTCCCTAACCGCGCCCGCTGCCGGAGCGGAGGTTTTCCGGGGGGATCGAAGGGGGGCGGCAGCACCCCCTCGCCAGCCCGCGGTTATACCGTGGGTAAGCTGGCTTGACGCCCTTAGCCTGCGTCAAGCCAGCCTTGGGCAAGGGGATCGACCATGCGTCCGAGCACCTTCTCGCGCTCCACCGCGCGATGCTCGGCCAATGACCCGCCAGTACGTCTGGCTAAACACCGCCGAGGCCGTCCGCATCCCCGAAGCGGGGTTACAGCCCCGCCTCCAAGAACGTTGACAAGAAGGTGGGGAGTCCCTGGTAATACACAAAGGGCTGGCGAGGGGCTCTTGCCCCTTCGATCCCCCAAAGCGACCGCGCGGTAGCCGAAAGTCAGCACCTCTCAGGCCGGACTTCGATCGGCTGGCGTGATTCGTGCGCGAACGACGTAGTTCACGTCAAACTCGTCGGTCGCGATCAGCCACGCCAAGTCGCCCCGCACGACCGGGTCGACCTGCTCCGAGAGGCTGAGGCCCGGTCCCAAGCTGGCCGTGCCGAGATAGCCGCCGTCCCCAGAGTACACGTCGAACAGGACTCCGCCGTCCGCCGCCGGAGTCCGGACCCACAGGTTGCCCTCGACCGACTCGAAGACGCCCTCGACGGCGGGCTTCACGTTGGGAATCCTGGACCAGTCCCACTGGCGGCTCACGCCCCTGTCCGCGAGCATTTGTCGCATCGCGTCGATCACCGAGTCGCGCTCGACCTCGGACACGGGGACGGCGGGTCGGCGGGTCTCGACCACGAGCGTCGTATCCCCGCCCGGCTCCCACCGCGTCATGCGGTATTCGGGGTCGCCGTCCCGTGTGGACCAGACGGCACCTCGCGAATCTATGAACCTGACCTCGTCCGCGAAGAACGGGATCCCGTACAGCATGTAGCCGCCGCCCTGCGCTTGGTAGAAGGTCCCGGGCTGGTTCCGGGGATCGTACTCCTCGTTTTCTGGGGCATCGCTGGGCAGCGCCAGCGAGTCCACCAGCGTCATCGTCAGGTCGTAGACGCGAATCTGTCTCCGGGTCCCGTCCCACCACGGCCGGTGGATGCGGCTCCCGTCCACCATCGCCCCGTTCCACATCCAGCCGTAGTTCCCGTCGGCGAACGGAAACGACTCGATGAAGCCGTCCGCGGGATCGAAGACCGACATGCGGCCATTGCGCGAGTCCGGGACCCAGAGGTGTCCATTGGGGGCAAGCATGAGGCCGTTCGCGTCCGCGAACTCGCCGGGTCCCTGCCCCTTGCGGCCGAGGGTCGCGACGTGAGCGCCGTCAGGCCCGAAGACGCGCAACTCCTGAACTTGGGAATCGAGGACGGCGAAGCCCCCGCCCTCCAACGCCACGAGGCCCTTCAGATAGCCGAACGCGTCCGGTCCGGTGCCATCGAGGGAGCCGACGCGAAGTTCCTCGACCAGCGTCCAAGTAGGAGACACGTTCGCCACCGGGATGTTCGTGACTTGGACCGTGCCGGAAGGCAAGGTGTCCCGCAGCGTCGTCCAGTCGCTACGAGATCCGGTGTCGCGGCAGCCGACCAGAGCTACCCACGTCACGGCGAGGAGTGTCCAACTCCGTTTCATGATCAGCGCCTCCAGTCGGTTGCATGGATCAGGCGCTGCAACGCCGCGACATCGTCTTGGATCGACCGCTCGATTTCCTCGGCGCGACGGTCGGCGTCCCACTCGTCGATCTGCGCTTCTATGTTTCGGATCCTTCCGTCCAGATCGTATTCCTTGATCTGGGCCTTAATGTCCCGGATCTTCCCGTCCAGGTCGTACCGCTCAATCTGGGCTTCGATGCCTCGGACCTTCCCGTCGAGGTCATACCGCTCGATCTCCTGTCTGATCTCGCCCACTTGTCGTTCCAGATCGTATTCGCCAATGGCTTGGCGGGTGGATCGCAGCTCGCCCTCCGCACGTACTATCTCGACTTGCGTGTTGGTCAATCGTCTGGCGACTTCGTTCTGGGTTTCTTCCCGAAGCCGCAACGCGTCTTCTACGATTTGCCGAACGTCTTCGTCCAATGAACGAAGCCGGACTTCGTCCAACTCTTCAACCAAGGCTTGCGCCACCGCCTCCAGTTCTTGCAGGTCGAGTTGTTCCAGAGCCTTCGTCGTTTCCCGCAACGCCTCTTCCAATCCAGCGGATCTCATCCGGGCCATCTCCCGTCGCTGGCCTGCGACCCTCCGTTCGTGGCCCGCGACTTCGCGGTGGAGACTCGCGACATGTCGCTCGTGGGACGCAATCTGGCGGTGCAGACTCGCGTCGTGCCGTTCGTGAGACCCTATCTCCCGGCGGAGACTCGCGACGTGCCGTTCGTGAGACGCGATCTCGCGACGGAGACCGGCGACGTGCCGTTCGTGGGATCCAATCTCCCGGCGCAGGCCCCCCTCCTTGGCGCGCACGTCCCACGCCTCGCGGGAGCGCGCCAACACGGTCAGCATCAGGTTGCGCCAGTCGCGAGCTTCGTCGTCGAAGGGTTGGGAGCGGCCATCGATGCTCCACTCGTACTCCAAGCCGGTTGGGCCGGAAGTGATCGCCATCCGGTGAAGCGTCTCGGCCTGGGAAGCAAGAACCAGCCAACTGCCGGGGTCCAGGCTCGCGACCGCCGTACCATCGGCGGTCATCACTACATCTCCGCTAGTCCGCATGCAGAGCGACATCCCGTCTACAGACACCTGTACCGTCGTCGACTCACCTGCCCGCTTTATGCCGGTGAACCTCCCCGGCTCGCACTCGATCTCCTGTAGTGCGAGGGCTTCCGACACTGCCGGGGCAGCCGCGACTGGAGCCGTCACGGGAGGCTCTTCCGGCATCCTGTTAGACGGCGATGCTGGTGCCGGATTCCCTGGAGGTGCCGGGTCCTCGGCCGGACGTTCGGGGAGACGCTCGGTCTCAACCTGTGGCGTGGCGCTTGCGGCCGGATCCATACGGACGGGTCTGGCACAGGCTGCAACCATGCCCACCACACCGACTATCGCCAGCGCGGCATAGGTGCGGACTCTCGAAAAATGCGGTCGATGCAGCTTGAGAATGGACATGATTCGGCTCTCCAAATGCGGGTGTTGCACCACGGGTAGCGAGAGGACGGGTGGCCCGGGGGCGATCTCGGACGCAAGTGAGAAGAGGTGGCGGGCGTATGCTGAAGGGCGTACGCCAAGGGCCAGGACCTCCTCGTCGCACGAGCGCTCCCTCGCGCTGGCCGCGAGGCGTGATGCGAGCCAGATCAGCGGATGGAACCAGTACAGCGCACCCACGGCACCGGCCACGAGTCGCCACAGCGCATCCCGTCGACGCACATGCACCAACTCATGCGACACGACCATCTCGCGCCGGCCGGACGTCCAGCTCTTAGCGGACGCGGGAAGTAGAATCACGGGCCTCAGCGGACCGCCCGTCATGGGTGTGGAAACCTGGGCACTGGACAGGATTCGAGCTTCATCGCGCACGCGCGCCCGTTGCCGGAGCTTATCTGTCGACCGTATCCAGTCCGGATCACGAATCGGGGTCCCTCCCCGCACGAGCTTTCGGAAACGAAGGGCGGCAGCACCGAGGGAGGCGAGCCCCGCCCCGCAGCCGAGCGCCCAGATGAGGAACACGCCTGCGGCGGGAGTGAGCGGGATCGAACCGTCGCCCCGCGGGGGGAAGGGCAGGTATCTGGTCGGCACTGGAGCCACGGGATTCGGTTGGCGTCCTGAGGTGTGACGATTAGCCGTCGCCGATGGCTCGCTCGCTGGCTTGTCTGGGAGCTGGTGCTCGATTGCTGTGGTCCGGGCGGGAAGTATGGGAAGGTCCCACGAAGGGGCCAGCAGGCTCAGCACCGGTAACACGAGCAGCACCGCGAAGGTCGTCGTCCACAGAAGATGTAGGGTCTTCGCCGAACCGCGTCTCGCAAACCAGGCAATGACGAGGGCGACGGACAGGACCACCGTGACCTTCGCAACCAGAGCGATGGCTCCGGCGGCGGTGATGGGCAGGCCGGTCATCGTCCATCCTCCTCGGCTTCATCGATCATCCTCTTGATACGCTCGCGCTCGTCTGGCGAAAGGTCGCCTTCGCCGAGCTCGAGCAGCATGGCGACCGCGCCCTCGACGCTGCCTCCGAAGAACGTCCGCAGGACGCGATGCATGGCCGAGCGTCGCGCCCGCACCACGGGCATCGTCGGCGAATAGACGTAGCGGTGGCCCTCCGGGGTCCGCTCCAGATGTCGCTTGTTGACGAGGATGCGTAGGATCGAGCGGACGGCCGAGTCCGTTGGCGGCTCAGCCATGCGTTCCCGAATCTGGACCGCCGTGGCGCCGCCCAGCTCGTACAGGACATCCATTACGTCGCGTTCGCGTCTGCTCAGCGGGGGAAGTTGGCTCACGATACTGGCACTCCCATTCGGCGGTGTCTCGTCCAGTCCTTACGACTCGGACGCACGGTCGAATGGAATCGTAACACAAAAGTGTTGAGAACTCAACAGTTTCGGGCGCCACGCGGTCCTCTCGGGGCGCGGTCCGGAACAGCGCCGACCGGGCCGTCGCAAGCAAGCTCCCCGGCCTCTTGGTCGCCAGCCTCAAGGACGGCGGAAACGCACCCCGGCGCTCCTGCCGCGCTGTCGCATTCCGCCCTACCTCTAACCCCTTGGGAACCGGAGATCGTCGATCTGGGGCGATCCTGCGGCCCGTATCTACCCCGAAATGTGCGTGGAACGAGCGGAGACGGCCTCGGAGCCCTTCGCGGAGGCGACCGCCTATTGCTGCGTGACGTGGATGCTTCTCGCCTGCATGACCTCGGCGCGGCGCTCCCGCAGTGTCGGACGGCTGAACACCCGGACGAAATGGCTCCCCAGGGACGAGGGCGGGAGGTCGGCTTCGGGGACCTTCGGAAAGGAAGCGGTGCGGGCGCGGGAGTCCCGCCATTCAACTACGTTTTTCCCGCTTTCACGGCACGGTCCAGCAGGGTCCAGTACAATGGCAAGAGTGGCAGATCGTGCAGTCCCAGTTAGACTTACGTGATCTCCTGCCGTGATTCGGGCCACCGACAGTCCGCTGCTTCAGCGACCTCGTGAGCCTGCGCCCGTTCTCGCGCCACTCCATCTGGTAAAGGCCGGTCTTGGGATCGGGAAAGACCCGGACCCTGTTCCGGCCCCACTCGCCGGCGCCGTAACTCCGGCGGCTTCGTTTCGTGCGTGCCATCGTTCGATTCCTCTCTCGATTCGATGGACTGCACGATCTGCGCGTTTGAAACCTCGCGCAGGGCTCGCCCGTCTGTCCAGAGCTGGCGGCCCGGCCGGTTCTGGCGCGGGCGCGCCAGGGGGGCGCTGGTTTCTGCGGTTTGTGGAGGAGCCAGATGTGATGGAGTGGACGCCCCCTCCCGGCGGCATCACAATGTGCCAAGATGGTACTTCGTACTTACCGACCATCTGAGGGAGGAGGCGTCCTATGGAGGAGGCTA
>JAJEBR010000050.1 GCA_022822445.1 Gemmatimonadota bacterium
CCGGACCGGGGTACAAGTCCCTTGTAGGTGCTCGGTGGCACTGGTAGGCTGTGGTTACTCCCGGCCTGGTCGCCTGTCGCTGCTGTTAGGATCTTTCGATCTAACGCGAAGCCTACAGAAGGGGTACAGGGTAGGCTGGCTTGGCCACCTAAGCGTGGCTCAAGCCAGCCTGCGGACGCCCTCGAATCGGGCGCTGGAGACGAACGGCAAGTCGGCCTGCTCCAGCTGCTCGGCGACGGGACGCTGGGGGGGGGAACACCCGCGAGTCAGTCGCCGGAACCGTCCAAGTCGGCGGCGGTGCGTTGGCCGCAGAAACCGCTCGTCGGAGGTGGACGATCGTCCGGTTGCGACTTGGCGTCACTCCCTTCCGCGCCCGCAACTTCGTCCCCTGCGATCCCATTTGATCCGGTGGAATCCGGCTCACTTTTGCGTACTGTAAGTGATACATGGCTCGTCACCATGAGACATAAATCGCTGTCACATATCAGCTTACGATCATCGCGGATAGTCCCAGTTAGACTTACGCGACTTCCTGCCGGGATTTGAGCCTAAGGCGATCCGTTGCCCCTTCGAACCCCGGCAGCGGTCGCCGAGGGGATGCTGTGCTCCCCTTCGCACCCTTGGCCAAGGTTGGCGCCGACCGTGGACGCGAGCACTTCCTCGCCCTTCCGGGTGCGATGCTCGGCCGGCAATCCACCAGCACGCCCGGGACACACCGCCCAGCCCGTCCGACTCCCCGATGCGGAGTTACAGACCCGCTTCAGCAAGCGTTGACAACTGGTGGGGAGTCCCGCACGAACATCCGCGCGCCATGTCAACCGGCACGGAGATGTCCCGGTTCGGCGGCTTGCCCCGAGAAGGGCGCGGAGCGCCGGGGCAGGATCAGCTGTCAGGTTGCGCACACGGGCCACCCGGCCACCGCCAGCCGTTAGGCCATCGAGGGCCGCACGTCGATGAATCCCGCGTCGACTCGCTCCTGTGCCGCCGCGGTCTCCGGCGCGGCTACACCGTTTCCGTGGCTCGATCATCCACCGCGGGGATGTCGATTTCCTTTGCCGGAAGTACAGAACCGGGGGTACTCCTACCCCTCCGGGGGTCCAGTTCGTGCGTTACAGGCGATTCTATGGCCTCGGATTCCGCCAAGACCGTCCCCAAAACGCCCAGAATCGCCGTGAGGGCGGTTTCCCGGGCTCGACACGGTTCCGGGGCTCCGGGGCCACCCGGTCGGCCAGGGACTCGGCCTGCGGGTGGAACGGTAGCGCTAAGCAAGATAACGGTAGATCCTCGCTCCGACAGGAAGAAGAGGGCACGTTGATGCTCACGCACCAGACGCGGCTTGAGACCGCTTGGGCCAGTTCGCGGAACTCCCGCCACTCAAGTGCGTTCTTCCCGCTTTCGCGGTACGGTCCAGTAGGATCCATTACAACGGCAGGAAGCGCAGATCGTGCAGCCCTGTAAGTAGTTAGCCGATTTCCTGCCGGGATTCAGACCCTTACCAATCCGCCGAGGCGGCTGGTGGAAAGGATGAGGCCGCGCGGGCCGGAGCGCGATTCCGGGCCGAGCCGTTGAAGGTCGTCGGCAGCGGAATCGGCAAGGGGCTCGATCCCTCGGGGACCTTCCACAAGGGCGACCGGCCCAGCTCAGATTGTCTCCCCGCCGTCCCAGAGATTATCGTTCAGTGCAGGACCCTTAACCATTCCCAGAGGCCGGGAGGGAAACAGACGTTGCGTTCACTTGAGTTGTTCACGGGAGCAGGCGGACTTGCGCTCGGAACGCACGCTGTGGGCTTCAAGCACGTGGCGCTCCTCGACTGGAACCGTGACGCATGCGCGACCCTACGGGAGAACATCCGCCATGACACCGTCGCCGGGGTCTCGGAATGGAAGGTCATCGAGGGTGACGCGCGCGAATGCGACTACGGGTCACTGGGCTCGGTCCAGCTGGTGGCGGGTGGTCCCCCGTGCCAGCCCTTTAGCATCGGCGGAAAGCACCGAGGGATGGACGACGGGCGGGACATGATCCCCGAGTTCATCCGCGCCATTCGCGAGGCTCAACCTTCCGCTTTCCTGTTCGAGAACGTCAAGGGGCTGACCCGCAAGGCCTTCAGGAACTACTTGGCCTACATTGAGTTGCGGCTTCAGCATCCCGAGATTCCCCGGCGCTCGTGCGACACTTGGGAGGATCACCTGGGTAGACTGGAGGACGTTCACACTCGCGGAAGTCGCGAGGGGCTTCATTACCAGATCGTCCGCCGCCTTCTCAACGCGGCCGACTACGGGGTGCCGCAGACGCGCGAACGCGTCTTCATCGTCGGGTTTCGGCATGACCTCGACACGGAGTGGCACTTTCCGGAGCCGACGCACTCCCGCGAGAGGCTCCAGTACGACCAATGGGTGACGGGCGAGTACTGGGAGGCGCGCGATCTCGAGAAGCCCGAACGTCCAGCTAGGTTGAGGGGTACCATCAACCGGCTGCCCACGCTGTTCCCGCCCGATGCGGAGCCGTGGAGGACACTTCGCGACTCCATATCGGACCTACCCGAACCCAGCCCACCCCACGAACAACCGAACGCCTTGTTTCACAGGTTTCAGCCGGGAGCCCGCGCCTATCCCGGACACACGGGAAGCCCGCTCGACCTGCCGGCGAAGACGCTAAAGGCCGGCGTCCACGGGGTCCCCGGTGGAGAGAACATGATCGCGTTCTCCGACGGGACCGTGCGCTACCTGACCGTGCGGGAGGCGGCGAGAGTACAGACCTTTCCCGACGCTTGGCGTTTCACCGGAAGCTGGACGGAGACGATGAGACAGCTTGGCAACGCCGTGCCCATGAGACTCGCCGTCACGTTGGCGGAAAGCATCGCCGCGAGCTTGGCCCCCGGTCATGCCTGAGACCCAGCCGTACGACCCGCTCGACTACCGGAACCTCACCGTCAGCTTGGTCAGGGAGCTTATGGGCCGGAGCGCCGTGAGGCTCCCGCTGTCAACGCGGTTCAGAGGCCCCGGAGTATACGCGCTCTTCTACGACGGCGATTTCGGACCCTACGCCACGATTCGCTCGCCGGACGCGACCCGCCCGATCTACGTGGGCAAGGCCGTACCCCCCGGCGCGAGGAAGGGGGGAACGGCATCGGATGAGTCGGCACCCGCTCTACAGAGCCGGATCCGACAGCATGCGGGCTCGCTCGAAGCCGCCACCAATCTTCGCGTGGACGACTTCACCTGCCGCTACCTCGTGGTTGTCCCACTGTGGATCACCATGGCGGAGCGGTTTCTGATCGAGTACTACCGGCCCTGCTGGAACGTCAGCATCGAGGGGTTCGGGCTCCACGACCCGGGAAAGGGGAGGCTACAGGGATTGCGGCCTTGGTGGGATACTCTTCATCCAGGCAGGCCGTGGGCCGACCGGCTCCGGCCGCGCAACGAGGCGGAGGCGAGAGCACGTCTTCGCGCCTTCACCGATGAGCACGGGACTACCCCAGAAACTCCGTGACTTTTTCGGCCAAGCGGTCGAGATCCTTGGTCTCGCACTCCCAGATCACGAGAACGGCCCAGCCCATTTCGCGGAGTGCGGCTTGGTTGACTCGATCCCGGCGGGCGTTCCCGTCCAGCTTGTTCCGCCAGAATTCTTGACGCTCGGGCGACTTCGGGATCCGATTCCGCGAACAGCCCTCGTGCCGATGCCAGAAGCAACCGTGAACGAAGATCACCTTACGTCGCGGACGGAACACGAGGTCCGGGCGACCGGGGAGGTCGCTCGCGTGAAGACGGTAGCGATACCCCAAGGCGTGTACGAGCCGCCGAACTCGCATCTCGGGTTTCGTGTCCTTGGATCGGATTCGGCTCATTCGTTCGCTGCGTTCACGAACCGTGAGCGGATCGAGCCTCCCTTGCTTCATGCAGAATCATAGCCAATGGCTGCCGGACCGGCTCGGGGCGTTGGCCGCAGGGGTGCCGCGAACAGCACTGATTCGGTCGGCGGTTCAGGACGATCACGCACTCCCTTCGCACCGTTCCACGAGTTACCTGGGCGGCCGAGGTTTGTGATGGCCCTAATGGGGGAACGTGTCCGAGTACCATCGGATACGGAAGGTAGTGTTTGCCGAGTCTCAGCCGATGGTGATGCGGATCCCACAGCGCCGCAGCGGATGCGATCGAGTGTCGACCCCCTACGACCACCCACACAGCTGGACGAGCTCTTGGACCGCGGCCCTGAAGCCACTCCTCAGACCATCGATATCGCCACGGTGGGCAGCGAAACGGCGACCATGCGCCGAGTTGTCACCGAGCTTCTTCACGTCGTCGAGAGCCCGCTTGGTATTCCGGCTGAGGTTCCATCTGGAATCTCCGATCACCTTCCCGATGAGCCCGTCAAGGCTCGCGAAGTCGCCGGCTGGCGTCTGGATCTTCGCCTCCATCCCGCGCTGCTCGAAGACTTCGATTATGAGTGTCTCAAGCAGCTTCCTCATCATCACCGCACACGCGTCATACCATCCGTTCTCGTAAGAGCCGTTGATCTGATGTGTGGTGGTCTCCAAGTACTGTCGTGTTCCACGGACCACGGAGAACGGCAGCACCTTCTCCGTCTGTGAAGCGACCGCTATCTCTGGCGGCTTCCGCAGCTCGCCGGTCTCACGCGCGAGCTGCTTGAGGATTGCGAGGCCAGCCTTGGCAGCTTCGGGGCTACGGCCTCTCATCGTCGCGACGGTACAAGTGCTTCGCCATGCTCGCGAAGATCAGGTCGATCTGCTCCGGCGTGACGCTCGCATCGATCCGGATCTCCACGTTGAGGCGCATCTCGGGCAGTTCGATACCAAGGCCAGGTGCCTGCGGTGGGTCTTGCTGAGGGCTTGGGGGCTGCGGTGGCGGTGGTCCACCCGATGGGGTTGGCTGTCCGGCCGACTTCGCCCGCCGCTTCTTCTTCGGTTTGCTGACCTTCGCCTCGTCTCCAGCCGACGGGGTTGCTTCCGCGAGCAGTGCGTACATTGCAGCCATCTTCCCAGCTGCCTGTTCGCCGCACCCCGTGGTGGTCATGAACCAACGTCTCGCCGCGCTCTTGTCGATCGCCGGACCCGGGAGGGCATTCAACAACTCAGCGGGATAGAGTTCCTCTTGGACCTGTCGGCAGACCTCCGCGTAGCTGGCGTCGTCCCGCCACAGCTTGGCCCTTTCCGTTGTGGAGCCATCCTCGTCAACCAAGCCAACGGCTTTGAGACCGAGCAACACGTTTCGTTTGGCCGAGACCTCCGTACCACCGAGCACGGCAACGAGGTACGACGGCGTGACTTGAGGGGGGATGGACTGATTGAATTTCTTTCGGAGAGCCCACCACGACTTGGTCGGAACGTAAGGATAGGTCTGTTTCTCGGAAGCCACTGATGTCCTTGTCTCTGCACTGGACGGAAGGGAAGCCCCTATATCCGGGGGAATAGGGAGTCAAAGCTACCACACCTTGGGGTGCGCGGTCAATTCTCGATCGAAGGAGGGCCGGGTGGATGCCGTCGTCCCTGGCTGATCCACAATGCAGGGCGTCTGTCGCAGGCGGGCAATTCGAATGATCCCTGCATGGCCAACCGGCACAGCTTCCTTCATGACCCGGACTGGCCTCGTTGCCGGGCGCTCTCGCCTCGGGCCAAGTACTCGCTCCACCGCTCCATCACCTCCCGGCGACTCTCCAGCAGGTCCGAGCGCGCATAGGCAGCCTCGACCTTGTTCTTCACGACGTGCGCCAGAGCTGCCTCCGCGACCTCCCGCCGAACGCCCGTCTCCGAACACCAATCCCGGAACGACGACCTCATTCCGTGGGGAACGCACCGGATACCGAAGCGCCGCAGCAGGAGCGACATCGTCGATTCCCCGAGCGGCCGCAGCCGCCGACCGGGGAAGACCAAGCCTTCACCGTCCCCAAGAGCCTTCGCTTGGTCCAACACTGTGAGGGCACCCGAGGACAACGGCACCCGGTGCTCGCGCCCCGACTTGGTCCGGTCCTCCGGAATCGTCCAGATCGCTCGATCCAAGTCGAACTCCGCCCACGTCGCCATACGCACCTCGCCGCTCCGGCACGCCGTCAGGACCAGCATCTCCAACGCGAGCTTCGTGCTGGGGAGCGCGTCGGACGCCCGCACCCGCTCCAGCGCCGCCGCAATCTCGCCGTGCGGCAACGCCCGCTGGTGACGGACGCGGACACCGTTCTTCGGCAACGCCGCGCTGATGGCGTCGCCGGCCGGGTTGTCTTCGCGGTACCCCTGCGCGACCGCCCACTTCATCACCGCCCCGATGCGCTGGCGTACCACCCGCGCTGTCACGCGCTTCTGGTTCCAGAAGTCGCTGGCAAGCAGCACGCCCATCACGTCGGCGGTCGTGATCTCGTGGACCCGCTTGTGGCCGATCTGCGGCACCGCGTGGCGTTGCAGTGTTCCTCGCCACTGGGCTTCGTACTTGCCCCCCGACCGCCACGATGGCCGATGAATCGCGATCACGGTTTCCACGGCCTCGGCGAATGTCGGGATGCCGCCCGAGCGGGGGTCCCGCCCCTGAGCAACCGTCCGCCGGTTCTGCAATGCCTTCTCTCGGGCCTCCGCCAGCGTCACGACCGGATACGCCCCGAGCCCCATGTTGACGGGGTGGCCGTGAATCCGCAGTCTTTGGCTCCACGTCTTGGAAAGTCGTCCTGTCGTGGTCGGCTTCACGAGCAGGGACAGCCCGAAGCCGCCCCTGCCATCGCCGTAGCGGCCGACCCGCTTCACGGTCTTCACGAAGGCGGCGCTGAGCTTCTTGGGACGGTTCACGAAATACCCTTTCAGTTATCACAAAATGACCGATACTAAACGATACAGCATGCAGCCTGCCGGGACAAGGGATCGGTGCGAGAGGTCGTCTATGAGGTCCGTAGTAATCACGATAAGATACGCAATACCAATGTCTTATCGATACGATGTAGGACCCCGTTGGACCCCTTGGGATCTCGTTTCCTGAGTAAGCCGGATAGCCATGTACACCACATGCATGTTCTGCAAGGCTTCCCTCGGCGCCAACGAGGTGGTCGAAGCGTTTCCGGTCGGCCGGCGCCTGGCCTTCGACGCGGCCAGGGGTCGCCTCTGGGTCGTCTGCCGCAGCTGTCAGCGCTGGAATCTGACGCCGCTTGAAGAGCGATGGGAGGCCGTCGAGGCGTGTGAGAAGCTGTTTCGCGGGACGCGGATACGCACCTCGTCCGAGAACATCGGGCTGGCGCGCCACGCCGAGGGGCTGGAGCTCGTGCGGATCGGGACGCCTCTGAGGCCCGAGTTTGCGGCCTGGCGGTACGGCGACCAGTTCGGGCAGCGGCGGAGGCGCGCGATCGTCTACTCGACCGGGTTGTTTGCGGCGGCTGCCGGAGGGTGGGTGCTGATGGGCACCGCCGGAGCCCTCGCGGGCGGTCTGGGACTTTCGGTCGTCGGCTATGCCAACCTGTGGAAGACCTTCCGCCGCTCGGTACGTTTCCGGCCTTCCGATGGCCGGCTGCGCCGGATGAATGAGCTGATTGCCCTTCAGACCCTGATCCGGTCGGACGACGACGAAGTGGGGTTCCTGGTGGGCACGGGCAGGGGCTTTGCCAGGTCCCGAGAGACCGAATGGTTCGCGGGTGAAGACGCCCGCCGCGCCATCAACGCCATTCTGCCCGCGGTCAACAGCGAAGGCGGAAGCTCGAAGATGGTCCAGGCAGCGGTTTCCGAGATCGAGACCCACGGGCATCCGGAGCGACTCGTGCGCCAGACCGCGGAGAAGTGGCGGGAGTATCGCCACCGGGGCAGGTCCGGCTTGCTGAGTGGCGTGCCTCATCACACCCGTCTGGCCTTTGAGATGGCGCTGCACGAGGAGGAGGAGCGCCGAGCGCTGGAAGGCGAACTGTGGAGGCTGGAACAGGCCTGGCGCGAAGCGGAGGAGATCGCGGCGATCGCCGATGATCTGCTGCTGCCGGAGAGTGCGTCCAGCTTCGTCGATCGCCACCGGCCGCAGGGCAAACGGCCGGCAGAGTAGGTCCCCGCTGCATTCGGCCGGCGCTGCATCCCCGGGCGCAGAGCTCACACCCTCGTGATGTAAAGAGAACATTACCAATTGTCATGTTTTCTTTACCAGCCAGCGGTCGTCCTCCGGGCGCTACCCCATCAATCCCCCCAACCGCCCCAGACTGTACCCCAGATCCGGCCGCAACTCCAGCACCTCGCGCATCGGGTCCCCCCGCGCCGCCATCCGCTCCGGCACCGTCCCGATCGTGTAGTCCCCGATCGCGAGCCCGCCGTCCACTTCCGTCCACTCCAGCGGAGCCGACACCGGCGCGCCCGGGAGCGGCCGCACGCACAGCGGCGCCACGATCAGCCGCCCGTGCCCGTTCTGCAGGAAGTCGACGTAGACCTTGCCTTCGCGCTGCGAGGGCCGCCGGGCAACGGTCGCGATCCCCTCCAGCTCGCGCACCGCCATCAGCGCGAGGAGGTTGCCGACGTTGCGAGACTGTTCGTAGGTGACCTGCCGCCCCAGCGGGATCAGGACGTGGAGCCCGGTGGAGCCGCTCGTCTTCACGAACGACGGCAGCTCGAGATCGTCGCAGAGCTCCTTGAGGAATCGCGCAATCTTCACGACGTCGGCAAAGGGCGCCTCCTTCGGATCCAGGTCGAGCACGCAGAAGTCCGGGTGCGAGATGTCCGCCACCCGGCTCTGCCAGATGTGAAGCGGAATGCTGGCGCTGTTGGCCACGTAGAGGAGCGACTCCAGGTCATCGGCGACGAAGTAGTCCAGGTCGCGCTCCGAGCCTTCGCTGTAAAGCCGCACCCGCCGGATCCAGGAGGGCGCGAAATCCGGTGCGTTCTTCTGGAAGAACGACTTGCCGTCGATCCCGTCGGGGAAGCGCGTCAGCACGACGGGCCGGTCCGCCAGGTAGGGCAGGATCCAGGGAGCGATCGCGCGGTAGTACTCCACCAGGTCGCCCTTGACGTAGCCGTCCCCGGGCCAGAAGGGCTTGTCCAGATTGGTGAAGTGGACCACCCGCTCGGGGGCGGACTCGGCCGGCGCCGTCGGCTCCTCCAGCCGTCGCCCCACGTCGGGCGGCAGGCATTCCTCGGGCGGCTTGTCGTCGCGCAGCCGCAGGAACGAGGGGTGCCGCAGGACCCCCGCTTCGGTGATCTCCTTGTAGCGCACCTCAGCCACCAGCTCCGGCGACACCCAGCGATGCCGCCCGCTCCCCGCCGCCTCCGCTCCCGCCGGTGGAGCAGCCTCGGGCAGACTGCGCAGCTGCTCCCCCAGGTCCCTGAGCAGCCGCGCCGAAAACCCCGTCCCCACCCGCCCCGCGTACACGAACCCGCGATCCTCCCGCAGGGCCAGGTGAAGCGCCCCGAACCCCGTCCTCCCGGCGTCGGGCTCGGTGAAGCCGTGAATCGCGAAGTCGGCGGTGTGCGCGACCCGCACCTTCAGCCACGAGCGGCTCCGTCCCCCCACGTAGATCGAGTCGGCCCGCTTCGCCACCACCCCCTCCAGCCCCAGGCCGACCAGGTGCCGGTACATCTCCTCCCCCTTCTCGGGGATGTGGTCGGAGTAGCGGATCGGACCCGTGGGCGGCAGAACCTCGCGCAGCAGCGCCTTGCGTTCGAGGAGGGGCAGTCCGCGCAGGTCATGGCCCTCGAAGGCGAGCAGGTCGAAGGCGTACCAGGTCGCCGGGAGGGCGACGGCCGCCTGCGCAATGTCCCTCTCGCGCTGCAGACGCCCGCGCTTCTGAATGAGCTGGAAGGACGGAATGCCGCCTGCGTCATTCACCACGACCTCGCCGTCGAGCACCGCCGCCCGGTACGGCAGCTTCGCCAGCACCAGCGCGACCTCGGGGAAGACGCGGGTGAGGTCGTTGCCGTTTCGCGAGATCAGCCGGGCCGTGCCGTCCCCCGCCTCACCCACCAGCCGGTACCCGTCGTACTTGATCTCGAAGACCCACCCGGGCCTGGAGAAGGGCTCGTCGCGCGGCTCCGCATTCATCACCCTGACCGCCTCGGCCTTAACCTCGCCCGGCACCGCCCCGGCCGCCTCGCAGCGCTCCCGGATCCGCGCCCCGAAGTCGCCCCCCTCGCCCAGCTCCTCCACCGTCAGCCCCGAGAGGATCGACTCGTCCGGGTAGTCCCCCGTCCCCCCCTCCGGATCCTCGTACGCGTCGCGCTCCTTGATCAGCAGCCAGTGGTTGTCCTCGCCGCCCTTCGTCTTCACCAGGGTCCAGCGTCCGCGCAGCTTGTACCCCTTCAGGTCGAAGAGGAGCTTCCCCTTCCTCATCCCCTCGGCCGGGTCCTCGACCGCCGTCCACAACCCCCGGTCCCACACGATCGACGGCCCCGCGCCGTAGTTGCCCTCGGGGATCACGCCCTCGAAGTCGGCGTACTCCAGCGGATGGTCCTCGACGTGCACCGCCAGCCGCTTGTCCGCCTGGTTGGGCGAAGGCCCCCGCGGCACCGCCCACGACACCAGGACCCCGTCCATCTCCAGGCGCAGGTCCCAGTGGAGCGACGAGGCCCGGTGCTTCTGCACGACGAAGAGCCGGCCCCCGCCCGGCCTGCCGCCGCCGAACGGCTCGCTCGTCCCGGAGGCCGTGCGCTTGGCGCGATACTCGTCCAGGCGGTCGCCAGCCGCGTTCGCAGTCCCCTCGCGCCCGCCCTCAGCCGCCATTGGCCCCGCGAATCATATGTTTGTAGGTTACCCTCATGAGTGCCCGCCCGATCTCCACGTCGACCGTCTCCTTCGGTCTCGTCTCGCTGCCGGTCAAGCTGTACTCGACCGGGCAGTCCTCCGCCAAGGTGCGCTTCAACTGGATCAACCGCGACACCGGGGCGCGCGTCAAGTACCAGTACGTGGACAGCCAGAGCGGTGAACCGGTGGAGCGCGACAACCTGGTGAAGGGCTACGAGTTCGCCAGGAACCAATATGTCACCTTCGAGCCGGACGAACTCAAGGCCATCGAGGCCCAGTCCACCGAGGCGATCGAGATCACCGAGTTCGTTCCCGCCGCCGACATCGACCGGATCTACCTCGAGCGTGCCTACTACCTCGGCCCCGCGCGGGGGGGCGCCCGCGCCTACCGGCTCCTCTCCGCCGCCCTGCGCGAGATGGAGCGGGTGGCGATCGCGCGCTATTCCGCACGCGGCAAGCAGCGTCTGGTCATGATCCGGCCCCTCGGCGACGGACTCATCCTGGAGCAGCTCTTCTACCCGGACGAGGTGCGCTCCTTCGACGAGGTGCCCCTGGAGGACGGCGAAGTGAGCGACGCCGAGCTGGCGCTGGCCAGGCAGTTCATCGAGCAGGCGGCCAGCGATGCCTTCGACCCCGCCCGCTACCGGGACGAGGTCAAGGAACGGGTCCAGGAACTCATCGACCGGAAGATCGAGGGCGAACAGATCACGCTCGCCCCCCAGGAGGAGCCGGAGACGAAGATCATCGACCTGATGGAGGCACTGAAGGCGAGCCTGGGTGGGGGAGGGGAGCGCGAAGAGGAATCGCCCCGAAAGGCGGCCGCCGGAGGGGGATAGACAGCCGCCCCGCCGCCTACCGACCGCGCTCCCGGAAGAGCCAGACCCGGATCAGGACAGCTCCCCAGACCAGGCCGACCCCGCCCCACACGAGCTTCGCGTAGACCAGCTGCAACTCCAGCGCCGCCTGAATGACCAGCCCCCCGCCGGCCGTCAGCAGCAGGGTGCCGATGAAGAAGGCGGTGTCCTCCCAGTGGGACGTCTTCTTGCTCATCTGGCAGCCCGTGGAATCCGGCCCCGCCGCATTCGCGCGGCGACGCATCCGGGCTGGCCGTGGCGCTCGCGAATTCGCGATGTAATGAGAACCTTACAAAATGTCATGTTGTCTTTACCATCGAATGTCTGGAAGGTCCACGTCGGCGCCCCGCAACGCACCAATCTGGCGTCTCCGCGCCGGGCGCACCAGCGCCCGCGTTGACGTGGGCCTGCTGACGGGGTTCGCACTGGAGCCAGGCACCCGGCGAGGTTACCTTCCCGAAGAAGCAAACCAAGCTTCTCCAAGCGCCCGTAGCTCAGCTGGATAGAGCATCGGCCTTCTAAGCCGAGGGTCCCAGGTTCGAGTCCTGGCGGGCGTGTTTGCAGTCGCCCGTCCCTGTCGTCCGTCCGACTCCCGCGCGCACCCTCACCTCTCCGGCACCGCCTCCATCAGCAGCTCCAGGGCGCGGTTCAGAGCCTGGCGGCCCGGCCCGCTCCCGCTGTAGTGGCCCAGCCGCGCCACCACCATCTCGTGCGAGGGAATGACCAGCGTCGTTTGTCCGCCCGCTCCCGCCATGTAGATGGCGCTGGAGGGGACCGGGTACTGCCCCGCCTGGTTCACCCAGAAGAATCCGCCCCCGTACTGGTGGCGTCCGTCCGCCTCCCATGCCGGGGCCAGCGTCGAGACGTAGTCCACGTACCCTTCCGGCAGCAGGCGCTCGCCGTTGGGGGCCACGCCGTCGGTCAGGTAGAGGTTGCCGAGCCGGGCCCAGTCCCGGCCGCTGCCGAACTCATAGCCCTGCAGGAGGAAGTTCCCGTACGGATCCGTCTCCGGGATCAGATTGCGGATGCCGAGCTTGTCGAAGAGGTGGCGCTGCGGGAACTCGTGGTAGTTCTCGCCGAGCTGCCCCTCCACCCCGAGCCGCACCAGGTAGTTGGTGATCACCGGGTCGGAGTTGCGGTAGCGCCCCACCGTGTTCGGTTCCCACTGCTGGTCCTTGCCGGCCACCCACTGGAAGGAGTTGATCGTGCCGGTATACACGTAGATGTGGTCCGCGTAGCCGACATCGGGGTCGAAGTCCGGATCCTGCGGGGCGCGAAACCGCAGCCCGGAGGACATCCGCATGATGTCGCCGATCCGGATCGCCTTGCGCGGGTCGCCCTCCGTCTGCCATTCGGGGACCGGCGCGGACTGCCAGAGGTCGTAGACGCCCATGTGGATGAGCACGCCCATCAGCGTTCCGGTCAGGCTCTTTCCCATCGACCAGCTCTCCAGCGGTGTGGCATGGTCGATTCCTTCCCGGTAGCGCTCGCCGATGAGGCGGCCGCGGTGCGTCACCACGAAGGCGGCCGTCAGCGCCTCGGGCGGATCGAACGCGGCATCCAGCGCCTGCGCGACCTTCTCCATATCGACATCGGCGGGGAAGGGTTCGTCCGCGAGCATGTCCCCCATCGGCCATGGCGTGGTCTGCGGGTCGGGGAGGTTCGGCGTCACCTCGACGGCGTCGTAGTAGGGCTCCGTCTCGCCGATCGGCAGCGCGAGGCAGCCCTGGCCCCCGTGCAGCTTGGCCGACCGGACGGTGCCATCGGGCAGGGTGAGGTGCACCCGCTTGTCGTCGTAGTCGACCACGCGCTCGGTGACCTGGGACCGCGGCCCGCGCGGGGCCGAGAAGAACCCGGTGTTCGCGGCAGCGAAATCGGGGTCCAGACCGGACAGGAACACGTTGGAGCAGAGAATCTTGGCGAACCCCGCGGTGGCGTGCGACAGCGGATCCCCGGGGGGCACCACGAATTCGCCGGGCAGCTCCAGCGACTCGCCGCGTGCGATCAGCGCTGCCCTGGGGTCTTCGGCGGCGGGTGCCTCCGCGGCGGCTCCGTCTTCCTGCGGGCCAGGACTCCGGTCGCAGCCGAAGATGCCGAGGGCCGCCGCGGCCAGGACGGTGTGCCGATGTGCGAGATGAATGGTCATGGGGCGCTCCCGGTGGGACGTTGCTCTCTTTGGTGAGCGGCGGTCCCCGGCCGGCAACCCGGCCCGGTCAGCCTGCGCCTCCGCCGGGATCCGCCGTGGGACAGCATAGGGCGGCGATCGCCGGTCCGCAAAGGAGGATGAGCCTTTCCGCCCCTGCTGGCGTGGGCCGGCCCGGCTGCGCCCCCGGCTGCGCCCCCGGGCGTTTACGATCGATCCGGATTGGTGTACCTTTGGTGCCGCCTGGTGCCTGTCGGTCCCCGTGCAGGTGCGAGGCCGATGGTGGGCGTAGCTCAGTCGGTCAGAGCGCCGGATTGTGGTTCCGGAGGTCGCCGGTTCGATCCCGGTCGCCCACCCTGGGCCTGGGCCCGGCGGTCCGTCCGTCCGCCGGGCGCACGCGGATTCCAGGGCCCCATGTTGACAGGACGGTGGATTCCTCCTACGATAAAGGTCTACCGTGTCGCCGCCGGGACACCCCGGTTCGGCGACTGCCCGGCGCCAGTCGGCGCACGGGCCGGTCCGGCGGGAAAGCGGCAGGCCGTCTTTCCCCGTCCGGCAAGGTTATTTGACAATCGAGGTCATGAGAAGCGGGCGGGCCCTTCAAGCCGGGGAGCACTGTGTCTTCCCGGTCTTCGCCGCGCCGGCGGACCGCGAGGTCTCCGCGAGGCGAGGGGTTCGATTAACGCAGATTCCGAACAGAGGATCCGAATTACGGGTCCATGTTTACGAGAGCTATTCAAGCGATCTATAAAATATCATGGAGAGTTTGATCCTGGCTCAGGACGAACGCTGGCGGCGTGCTTAATACATGCAAGTCGAACGAGGACCGGGTGCTTGCATCCGGAGCCGAGTGGCGAACGGGTGAGTAACACGTGACCAATCTGCCCTTGGGAGAGGGACAACCTGGGGAAACCCGGGCTAATACCGCGTGATGTGCAGCCATCGCATGGCGGCTGTACCAAAGAGGGCCTCTACTTGTAAGCTCTCGCCCAGGGAGGAGGTCGCGGCGTATCAGCTTGTTGGTGGGGTAACGGCCTACCAAGGCGACGACGCGTAGCGGGTCTGAGAGGACGATCCGTCACATTGGGACTGAGATACGGCCCAGACTCCTACGGGAGGCAGCAGTAGGGAATATTGCGCAATGGTCGAAAGACTGACGCAGCGACGCCGCGTGTGGG
>JAJEBR010000023.1 GCA_022822445.1 Gemmatimonadota bacterium
CCGCTTCGGCAGGCCTTCCGGCCGGCCGGGGCTCCTCGTCGAATCCTGCTCTTCCGTACTCCGAGACATCTCGTGCCTCCTCTCCTCTGGACCCCGGAAGGTTGGCTAAAGTACTGTCCAGAGAAATCGGGGGCACTATAACCCGAGCCAGTAGTCGCGTTCGCCCTTGAGGCAGTCGTCCTCGGATTCGACGGCGCGTTGCTTGATGCCCAACGCGACATCCCGGCCCGCCAGATAGTCGTGCGGCAGGTCGCTGTCGTTCATGTCCCTCGCGCGTGAGTCGTGCATCCCGCTCAGCGCGTCGCGCACCCCGTCGCGGTAGGTGAGCGTGTCTGCCGCCCCCTTCTTGCTTGTGTCCATCGTCTGCCTCCTGTATTCGGCAGGGTGTCGCCCGATCCCCGAACGGGACCGGGCCAAGCACCCGCCACAGTGCGAACCGTGACGGGTGTGGGGGAGAAGGGGTGACGGGTCAGTGAATCTCGAAGCCGCCCGAGTGAATGCAGAACTCGGCGAACCGCTTCATGTCGTCGAGATTGAACCTGTAGATCGTGGCGTCCGGTCGAAGTGCGCCCGAGCCACCGCAGGCGTTGCAGACGGTCGGATGCGGCTTGATGTCCGTCCGCTTGCCGGTTGCCCGGCAGTACTGGCAGGGCTGATCCGGCACCTCGTCGAGTGCGGCGTTGCGGAGCGCGATCAGGTCGGCCATCCGGCCGTCCTCGACCATGGCCTTCAGCTTGCGGCCCAACTCGCGGGCGGCGCGGGCACCGAGTCCGTCCCCTTCGGTTGACTGCCAGTGGGTGCAGCCGGACGCCAGACGGGGAAACTCCCTGCAGATGAAATCGGCCATCGGACGCCACGTCCACCAACTCGTCTGGAAGAAGCGCCCCGGCTTGCCCGGCTGCCACGGGCGGTCCTCGGGCGGCATGCTCAGGTGCGCCTCGGCTCCGATCTCGTCGAACAGCTTCGAGTCGGCTTCGTACTCGGCGTCGAACGCCTTTCCGAAGATGTCAACGCCCATAGTGCGCTCCCTCCTTGGTGCCCCGCTTGCCATGCACCTGTTCGAGCGCCCCTATGGCGGCCCGCGCCATGGCCAGCGCGCACTCTCTGGCCTCGTGCTCGCTGAACCGCATCTCGCTCTTTGCGATCACGGTTCCGTTGAGCGTCACGATGGCGTCGGCGGCGACCAGACGCGGCGTCGGCTTGGGCTGGACCAGCGCCTCGACGATCTGATCGGCCCCGTCCGTGTCTCCTTCGAGCCACCACTTGAGCACGGTGTAGGCTTCCTTGCTCTCGGACATAGGCCCTTACCTCCTGTTCAGAGGGGGTGAGTCCGTCCTCCAACACGGAGAGACGGCAGGCGCGCCGGAGGCTCTGACACCCCCGGCGCGCACCGTTGTGCCCGGTGCTACGCTTCGAGTCCCGCCGCGCCAAGCGTCCCGAAGGCTGCGGCACCTTCGGGACGTAGCGGGAAGCGGGGGTCAGGTCATGGGCGTGAGCACCATCATGACCTTGCGGACCACGTTGTAGGACTGGACGGCAACCTTCGGGTCGTCCGTCTCGCAGACCTGATAGCCGTCGAACAGGACGAGGTAGCCCGTCATCGTGCGGCGCAGGGTGACGCGGTGCTTGCCCCGCTTCTCGGTCTCCATGATGCGGGGGACGGCGCGGTCGTCGTCTACCCTCCGGTCGATGTCAGCCATGGTCCAGCCCTGCCCTCTCGCGCGTGATGGCGAGTTTGAGCGCGTGGACCACAGCCGTGTGCGTCGTCTCGTCGTTCCAGGCCCACAGGTCGTCCGCGTAGCACTCGCCGGGCACGATCGTGCGGAACGCCCCGCACAGCGCCGCGTGTGCGTACCGATACACCTGAGAGCGGAACGAGCGGCGTTCGTGCTTGTCGGCTTCGGGGGCGATTTCCTTCGCCGCCCGCAGCAGCCAATCGCTCCGGTCGCGGTAGACCACCCGGTGCAGCGCCCCGTCCAAGCACAGGCACTTCGGCGGCTTGTCGGCGAGCACACCGCATCGGTTGATGCTCCGGTCGTCCGCGTCCCGCCCCCATTTGCGTTGCGTCCACCGCTCCGGCTTGCCCACCAGCGTGAGCGTGTCCGCGAGCACCGTGGACACCACTTCCTGAATGGTCATGGTCTCCCCCCATGTTCAGGGTACTCGCCCGAGCCACCATGGCCGGGCCAAGCGTCCGGCAGGCTGCGATACCTGCCGGACGGGGGCGATCTCCCTCCTTTCCTATGCCTCCACGATCTCACGCATGGGTCGCCTCGATCCGCTCCAGCTCGTCGGCCAGCTCGGCGAGGCTGTTCAGATGCCGCTCGAACATGCCGCGCGTCGTGAACATGGGTTCCTCGGGGCCCTGCCGGTTCTCGGGGGTGCGGCGACGGCGGGCGTTGCACAGCCGCTCCACGTCGCCACGGAACGCCTCGATCTTCGGATCACGCTTCCCGTCGGCGCGATACCACATGCGGAGCGCCCGGTAGGCACCGTCGATGTTGCCCTGCCGCACCCGGTCCAGCGCACACAGCGCGTCCGTCTGCGCTTCCGCGTAGAGCAACGCCAGCACATGCGAGTTGACGGTGTCACACTCGCTCAACGGGCGGTAGCTCAGTCCGGCCAGCGTCCCGAGCATCACACCACCGGCGAGACAGGCGGTACACATGCCGTCTTCGAGTGTCGGCGACCTGAACCATCTGGCGTAGTGCGGTCGAACGTCTGGCCGCTCGGCCAGCATCTTCCGGCCGTCCTCGATTCCGACACGGACCAATGAGGCCAGCGACGTTACGGGCGCCGCGTCTCGCAACGCTTCCTGCACTTCCTCCACGGTTTGCATGGTCTCCCCCAATGCAAGGGTGAACGTGGGTACTGCGGAAGCGCCCGAGAGGCCTTGTGAAAGCCCTCGGGCGGATGGATGCGACCCGCTACAGGAACAGGTCGAAGTCGGCCATGTCGGCAGCCCAATCGTCGGGATGCGGCGACATGTCCATCACAGCCGACGCGGCCATGGCCTTCAGCCGGTCAGCCTCGGTCAACTCCTCGTCGCCCGTACACTTCGAGTCGAAGGTCTCGCAGCCTTCGCGCGTGAACTTCGCCCTCGCCTCGTCGAACGTGAGACCGGGCACATCGTGCAGGCTGTAGATGTCCCAAGGCTCGGCGCACTTGGGGCAATAGATGTCCGCCATACTCTCCCCCTTCGGTTGGCGGTACGCGGGGACCGGCGGTCGATCCCCCATGGAGGCGCGCACCGTGCGAGAGTGCGCGCCCCGAGCCATCAGCGGCGAGCCATGCGGTTGACCCGGCGAGCCTTGCGGGCAGCCTTGCGCTTCCGCTTGCGCTTCGTCCTCGCCCTGATCTCGGCCCGCCCCGGTCCAGCCGTCGGAAGCGCAGGACGCCAGTCCTGCCCGCCCGGCGGCAGAAGCGGGAGCAAGCCACCCAACAGGAGCATGCTACGGTTCATGGACGTCTCCCCATGGTGGTGAACGGTCGCGGCCCGAACGGCCACAGACTCAAGCCACCCGCGCCCGTGTGAAGGGCACGGATGGGAAGGTTCCTACGCCTCGACATCCACTGAGGAAGCCACCTCCTCGCCGGTGCGCCAGCGAAAGACGTCAAGAATCTGGTCGGGCAGGTCGTGAACGTTGTCGGCCACCTCCTTGATGGCATCGTCAACGGTCTGCGCCCGAAGGAACACAACGCTCGCGTCCCCGTCCGCATCGCGGGACACGGTGTAGAACCTCGCCAGCACCCTTGAAGCGGTCATGCGGCCACCTCCGCCTCCTCGTCCGCCAACCAGATGCGGACGTTGTTCAGGTTGAACCCGACGTTCGCCCACTCGCCCGTGCGCGTGTGGGTGATCCGGTAGGAACCGTTGGACTGGCGGTCGATCCGCCACGGCCCGTAGCGGTGGACGGTCATGAAACCGTCTTCCTGGACCAACTCCAGTTTGACCTTGAGCGCGGCGACGTGGCCGCCATGCTCGGCCAGCACACACGCCCCCAACAGGTCGCTGACGTGGAAGTCCCCGCGGGGCGTCTCGACGAAGAACGGGAACCGCTCATCGTCCGTGTCGTAGATACGGTTCACACCGTTCACGACGCTTCGTATCACCATGGCTCTCCCCCTTGAAAGCCGTATCAGGGTTGGCAGGTCCAACCCATGGACCGGATGGGCTTCGAGACCCACCCGGTCGCGTGTGGCGGCTACACAAGGTCGCGCGCGTGAATGAACACCTCCTGTTCCCGCTTGACGGCCCGGTACGCTCCCCCGATCCCGCCGGGGTCCGTCTCAAGGCTGTACTTCGGATGAACGTCGGTGACGGCCCGCTTGACGAATCCGTGCAACTGCCGCTGGCGGTTGTCGATCAGGGCCGACAGACCCTTGATGACCTCCCGGCGGCGCGGCGGATGCGCCTTGCCGTCCGACGCCGCCCGTTCGATCTCGCAGTCGTCGAGTTTGACGGCCACCGCAGCCGCAGCCGCTGGCCCGGTCGGCCAGACGGCGATCTTGCGCAGGACGTAGTGCATCATCTCGGCCACCTGATGCTTGGCCCGCATCCCCGTCTCCGCTGGCGTGGCTTCCTTCAGGTCTTCGACGCCCGCTTCCAAGAGGGCGACCTCGAACCGCTGGAGCGCCTCGACCGCCCGCTTCATCGCGACACTGGCCTTCTCGAACTCCACATCCATCTCCCGCTGCGCCTCGTCGGCCAGCGCCTTCACCTCCGCGTCTGTCATCGGTCTCCCCCTTGAAACCAAGTGACCCGCTCCGCGAATCGAAGCGGCTAAGCCACCGTGACGGTGCGACCCGTTTCAACGGTGGGGGGGGCTGGACCTACTTGATGCGCGGGCCTTTGGATGCCCGGTCGCGCAACGCCCGCTCGGCGCGTTTTGCGGCCAACCGGATGTCTCGGAACCAGTTGGCGGCACCAGCGGCGTCCGCATACGACGGCAGGAAGTCGAGACGGTTGTGGATGGCGACCATCTCGCCGTGTACGGTGCGAGTGCCCTTGCCGTTGGTCGGCTCCTCTTCCCAATCGTGGTCGGTGTAGCGGTTGCTGGCGTTGCTCACGTTGCTCATCGTGACCTCCCTTGGGTCATGCTGCCATTCCTCCGCGTGAGGATGGCGAGACGACCGGAAGGGGGGCGAACCCTCCCGGCCGTTGTCCTACTAGTCCTCTTGGCCCTTGTCCCACAGGTCCGAGCCCGGTGTGACGCTCCCGTTGTACGGGCTGTCGTCGTCCATCGGGTCAGACACGGGGAAGCGGTCGGTGAGGCGGGTCAACCCGGCGCACTCGACGGCAAACTCCCCGGCCATCGGCGACTCCTGAATCCGCGTCACCTCCGCGCGGATCTTCTCAATCGCCCCTCTGGTTGACTTCTGCGCCTCGGGTGACATCTCCGCCACCATCACCGACCCATACGGGCGCGTCTCCATGACCGTCACCACACTCCCGGCGGGCAGAGGATCACTCCCGTCCCACCGCCGAAGCGTGAAGATCTGCAACTCGACCCGTGTGGTCGTGACGTTGCCGGGGCGCAGTCCCTCGCCTCGCAACTGCTCCGGCTCGGCCCACAGCGTCCTGATCTCTCGCATGGCTCTTCTCCCCCCTTGCGATGAAAGCGCCCGCCAACCGTGACGGACGGCAACGGGCCGGAGAGGGGGTGAACCCTCCCCCGGCCGTTCGGTTCCCTTCTAGTCCTCTCGGCCCTTGGCCATTGCGTTCATTGCCCGAGCGACCCACTGCTTGATCCGCTCGTCTCGGCCGCAGGTGCAACGGCAACGACCGGGACGCTTCAGGATCGTGTGCCGCCTCAAGCACTCAGGGCAGTTTGTCGGTCGCTGGCCGCTCACGACTCCACCACCTCGCCCCCGGTGGCCTGCACCGTCCGGCGCACCACCTCCGCGCGGCGCATCGCCTGCCGCCGCCGCGTGGCCCATGCGCACACCATCTCGTTCACCAGCACGATCCAACCGTCCCCGTGCTTCCTGACCTTCAACGCCACGGTTCCCATGTCTCCCCCTTGGATGGATGGGAATGGAAGCGCCCGCCCCATTGCGGGCGCGCAAGGCGACGTGAGGGCATCGAACCCCCCGAGAGCCCAACCGCTGCTCGTCGCCGTTCTCCTGCTCGGCCCTAACGCTCACCGTCTACCTCGGCGGGACGGATGCGGCATACCGCTGTGGCCCGGTCGGGCCGATTCGCGGCGGGTGGGCTGCTTCGCGCGGGCCGTCCGGCGGCGCGGATCCCATCCAGATCAGACGTAATGTCTGATAACGGAAGTTATCAGCCTAGACAGAAGTACGCAAGGGCAGGGCACCAGTAGGACACCAGAGATGCGGATTACAGGGAAGGGCAAGGGTCGCCGGAATCGGGGCGAAAGGGGTCGGAATCAGGGGCGCAGGGGGTCGGAATCGGGGCGCAAGGGGGTCGGAATCGGGGCGTTCCCACCCCACCGGGGTGCGGCGCGGCCGTCTCACGGGCCGGTTGCCGGGGCTGGCGAGGGTCTGTCGGCCCGGCTCGGTGCCCGAGGGCAGCCGGAACGGACGGATTGGGTGGTTCGAGACACGGTTCGGGAGGGGATGGCGACGGCCAGCGACCCGATTCGGCGGTCGGATCGGTCGCCCGAGCCTGTTTCGACCCCTCTCTGTGCCTCCGTCTCCCTGCTGACGGGTGGCTGCGTCGGCCAGCGGTGTCAGGGGGGCGCTGTCGCGTCCGATTCCGGCCTCAATCCGGGTCTGTCGGCCCGGCTCGGTGCCCGAGGGCAGCCAGAACGGACGGATTGGGTGGTTCGAGACACGGTTCGGGAGGCGATGGCGGCGACCAGCGACCCGATTCGGCGGTCGGATCGGTCGCCCGAGCCCGTTTCGACCCCTCTCCGTGCCCTCCGTCCCCCTTCGGGCGTGCGGCTGCTCCGGCCAGCGGTGTCAGGGGCGCTGTCGCGTCCGATTCTGGCCTCAATCCGGCCCTTGGGACGCGACCACAGCCGCCCAGCCGGGGCGAAAGCGGGTCGGTCGAGGGTCAGGACGGGGCGCGGGCCGCCGCCAGCTGCCCGGTGCGCGGTCGCCCGGTGGGCCGCCAGGACGGGGGGGCAGGGGGTGGGTAGGCGAGAAAATCCGCCGCGCGGGACTCCTGCGGCGGCGGTCCTCCACCGCGCACATCCATGCGCACTATGGAAGATGGGGGGGTCGTTTTCGCGCAGTGGGTCCCATCCAGGGAGTCCCGTTTCCAGTGGGGTAGCGGGATCCCATGCTCGGAGTCCCGTTCCAATAACGGAAAGGGCTGATGGGTCCCATCCAGGGGTCCCGTTTCCACCGAACGGAGCACTTCGATGCGGCAGATTCGGGCTCAAGCACCCGCGCGGAGGGCTACGGTCCTGTATCGGGGCCGTAGAACCGCCCACGGCTGGTGGAACCGTGGCGCCCCGTCACGATCGCGCTTTCAGCCTTGGGCGGGTGCGGGTCCGGGGGTTTCGGTGCGCTACAGGCGATTCTACGGCCTTGTCCCGCATGTCTCACCCGGCCGTCAGGCGATCGTTTCTCGTGACCGTAGTGGGGATGATTCTGGCCGGTCGGACGTGACAGCGGTAGCGAATGGCAACTGCAAGGACGACGGTCGGCCACGAGCAGCTACCGCGACGGGGTTCGGGGAGGCGGCTCGCTCCGGTCTGCCCGCTGGGTCGCGGCGCTGGCACCCGAGCTTGTGGCACTTGAGCCGTCCGGCCCATGGGAGCTTTGCTGCGGTCGCAGAAATAGAGTTGCCAGCCGCCGAAGCAGCCCTGTATTCTGGGGGACGCTTTGCGCGTCGCGCTTGAAACTCAGAACACCACCTCTGGAACCCCACATGGCCATCACCGTCTTCAAGGACAGTTCATACAGCCTATCCACGCTGCTGGAGGAAATAGACCGAGGCGAGATCGCTCTACCGGACATCCAGCGCCCCTTCGTCTGGAAACCGGCCAAGGTCCGCGACCTCTTCGACTCGATGTACCGCGGCTTCCCAGTGGGCAACCTGCTCTTCTGGGCCACAGGCGCCGAGATGGGTGCGCGCCGAATCGGCACACATGCCCATGAAGCCGCCCCGCGGCTCATGATCGTGGACGGCCAGCAGCGCTTGACGAGCCTCTACAGCGTCCTGACGGGAAAGGACGTACTGCGAGACGACTACACTTCCTCGCGGATTCGGATCGCGTTTCGACCTCGCGACGGCAGCTTTGAGGTTGCCGATGCGGCCGTGGCAAGAGACCCCGAGTTCATCCCCGACATCTCGATTCTCTGGGACGGCGGTGGCCGTGGCAAGAAGGTGCGCGAGTTCCTCAAGCGCCTGGAAGCAAAGCGGGGCGAGTTGGCGGAGGATCAGCGAGACGACCTTGAGGAGGCAATCGACCGGCTCTACGACCTCCGCAACTACCCGTTCAAGGTCTTGGAACTCGGGGCAAACGTGGACGAGGAACAGGTCGCGGATGTTTTCGTGCGCATCAACAGCGAGGGGGTTCGACTCGGCCAGGCCGACTTCATCCTTACCCTGATGTCAGTTTGGTGGGAAGAGGGCCGCAAGCAACTGGAGGCATTCGCCCGCGACGCCAGGATCCCACCGGCCGGCCCGTCTCCGGCCAACCCCTTCATCGACCCGTCAGCAGACCAAATGCTGCGTGTCGTTGCGGGCCTTGCCCTGCGCCGCGGCCGACTCCGGTATGTCTATCAGGTGCTGCGCGGCAAGGACCTGGAGACAGGCGAGATCTCGGCTGCAATCCGGGAGAAGCAGTTTGCCGCTCTAAGGGAGGCTCAGGCTGAGACTCTGGACCTGACCAATTGGAACGAGTTTCTCAAGGCCGTCCGGCGGGCGGGCTACCGAGGCCGAGGGATGATCAGTTCCGAGAACAATCTCATGTTCTCGTATCTCATGTACCTGATTGGACATCGGGACTACGACATCGACCGCAGGACACTTCGTGAAGCGATCGCTCAATGGTTCTTCATGACCTCCCTCACAGGTCGCTACACGGGCAACTTCGAGAGCAGGGTCGAGCAGGATCTCCGCCGTATCGCCGAGGCGAAGTCGGGTGAGTACTTCATGGCAACACTGAGCGGAATCATCGACACGGCTCTTACAGAAGACTACTGGACCATTCAACTCCCCAGCTCGCTCGAAACGTCGTCGGCCTACGGCCCGACGGTGTTTGCGTACTCTGCCAGCCTCGTCCTCCTCAATGCCCGGCCCCTGTTCTCGCCTCTCCACCTGGGCGAGTTGCTGGATCCATCGACCCACGCTCCTCGAGCAGCCGTCGAGCGCCACCACTTGTTTCCCAAGGCGTATCTTACGCGCATCGGGGTCGACCGTACGGTCCAGCGGAACCAGATCGCCAACTATGCCTTCGTCGAATGGCCTGACAACGCGAAGATCGGCGACTCACCGCCCAGCGAGTACTTTCCTGCGCTCTTCGAGGAAAATACGCCCCAGCAGCAGAAACAAGCTCGGTTCTGGCACGCTTTGCCGGAGGGTTGGGAACAGATGGAGTATCAGGACTTTCTCCAGCAACGGCGAGTGCTCATTGCCGAGGTCGTACGAGCGGCCTTCGCCAGGCTCCGCACGGGGCAGCTTCCCGACGAGGAGGTAATCCCTCCCCGTCTCCCCCAGCGGTCTGTCGAGGACCTCTTGGCCGAGATGGAAACCGAACGAGTCGAGTTCAAGTCTTCTGCGTACTTCAGCTACAGGCCGGACATTCCGGAGAGGATCATCACGGAATCGGTGTTGAAGACCGTCGCGGCGTTCTTGAACTCCAGTGGCGGCACACTCGCGATTGGTATCGCCGATGACGGCGAAATCCTGGGGATCCAAGCAGACCTCGACAAGAAGAACGTGGACGGCGACCGTTACATAGGCTCACTCACCACTGCGATCAGGAGTTCGCTCGGACCACTCGCTTCGACAATGGCAAAGATCCAACTGGAGGCTGTCAACGGCGTTCAGGTCGCTCTCGTGCATGTCGCCCCATCACCCGAGCCAATCTACGCCAAGGTCTCGAAGGGTGACCGGATCTTCTTTGCGCGGGTGAACAACTCGACCAGAATCCTCGAAGGGCCGGATCTCGTCGGGTACGTGAAACAACGATGGGCCTAGTTCGGTAGAGGGCGCGTATCGCGCCGCATTCTCCAGGCTGGAGCGAAGGAACCGGGCACGAGAGTAGGGGTGTACCTGGGCTGCAACTCGGCTCCTTGGGCTCTCATACCGCCCCTCGCAGCCCGCCCACAGCCTCGCGCGCGCGGTTGGTGCACCATCAGCGCGCCCGCCTACCGTTCAGCAACGCAGACGCACTCGGGAGGTCAACCGGAATCAGCTTCCACTACCCCTTCCTCCATGCCCCCCTCGAGCTTCCTGGTATCCCCGCCTCCGACAAGATGGTCAATCGGGGCCTCGAAGGGCCTCGAAGGCGCCCGGGTTGCGCGAAAGCGGGACGGTCCGTACGTTGCCTGCCCGTGGGACCGCCCCCGGCGCGCCGCTTATCCCGCAACGGTCTTCAGTGGAATGGGGAATCCGAGAGCGGTACGGCGAGCGCCGGGGGCTACTTGCGTCCGGCCGTCAGGCCCAGCGGTCTTCGGCGCGGAGCGTGGCGACGGGACCGGACCGGGCGCCGGCCCCCTTCGCCGTCCCGTCCGCAGCGGACACGCCGGGCGGATCTTGTCGGCGGCATCCCAGATCGACGGCCAACCTGCCCCCCCGTCGCCGGCACCCGGCAGTCGCCCGTCCCTGCGGGCGTCCGCGATCGCGTCGGGCCTCTCCAGTCTTGCCGGCTTCTTCGACGCCCGCGGCTCGCGCGGCCCACCACCGGCTGGTGCGCCCTTCCGGAAAAGAACTCGGACTGGTCCAGAAGCCGTGAGCGGTGTATTATTCCGGCAAGGCAGTCCCCGCACGTTTCCCCGCTACAGGAAGGGCGGAATCCCATGAAGACCTGGACCAACTCGATCGCCCTGGCCTTGATGGCCGCAACCCTCACCCTCACCGCAGCCTGCACCGAAGACGGCCCCGGCGCGTTCGCCGAGCCGGAGATGCCGGACGGGCAGAAGACCCACCTGACGTCCCAGGAGTTTGCCGACAGCCTGGCCGTGGGACGGATGCCTAACATCGACTGGATCGGCTGGAACCTTTCCGGCAGGCCGCTCGACGTCTTCCCCCTCGAACTGCGCACCGAGGAGGAGATTGTTGCCGAGTACAGGGAAAAGGGACGACGGCTTGCAGACGGCAGCTTTGTTCCGTTCGACTGGCGAGTGTCCACCAAGGCCGATTACGACCTAAATGTAGCGCGCCATCTGGTTGTCCGGCACCTGCAACCGTCTACATGCCCATTCGTTCCCTGTGAGAGTTATCCGGCTTGGAGAGACCAACACCAAGAAGTGGCGAACCGGCTGGGACTTCCGTACAACGATCCGTACGACGAACAGGGACGGCTCAAAAACGAATGGAGGCTTCGATGAAATCCGCATGCGTTACCTTCGTGCTGTTCCTGCTTTTCGCCATGCCCGCCGCTGCCCAGCGATCCGGGCCGGACGGGACAATATGGGCCGACATTTACGACGATTCGGAACGGGTTAGCACAGCAGAAAACACGCTCCGAAAATCGACGTGGGGCAGCGGCTACCTCGGCCTCAAAGTCCTAGAGGATGGCGGGCTGGACTGCGGAACGACCAGAAAAAACACAATGGATTTTCTGGATGCTGTGAATGACGGTGAGGCAAGCGTAAGTTTCGCTACCCCCCTTACTGGCTTACACGGCGAGTACTTCACAGACAACAGCGTGATCGTTAGTGCACAGGGTTCGGCAGAAGATGATCGGATAACCATCACTCACGAAGCCCAGCACTGGGCGGGCTTCGGGGAACCCGTGGAAACCCAAGCGGAGCTGGACAGCCTCGAATATGTGCTCCAGATAGCGGCTGCTCATTGCGTAACGTTCGTCAAAGAGGAAGAGGAAGACGAACCGTGCGGGGCGGCGGCGGACGGGATGGCGGCGGACTGTGGGAATCCGGTGACGCCGACGACGACGACCTGCACGGAGAAACTGTCGTGGGTTCCGCCGTTGACGATCGAGGTCTGGGTGAAGCCGGAATCGTCG
>JAJEBR010000014.1 GCA_022822445.1 Gemmatimonadota bacterium
CCCTCGTTCCTCCCTCCAGCAGCACCGGTAAGGCCCATCCCACCCTCTGACCCTGCGTCAAGCAGCCCCGGCGGCGCACCGGACACTCCGTTGGGTCACGAAATGGCTGAAATCAGGCCGGCGTGCAGGATCCGGGGTCAAGCCTCATACTGCTTGAAGCCCACCAGAACCGGCTTACGGGACGGATCCCTCCCGAGCTGGGCAACCTCTCCAAACTGCTCTATCTGCACCTCTGGGGGAACGAGCTGACGGGACCGATCCCGGAGCAGCTGGGCGAGATCACCACGTTGCAGCGGCTCAACCTCAGCTACAACGAGCTTGACGGATCGATCCCCGCGCAGCTGGGCGACCTTCCCGGACTGGAATGGCTGGTCCTCGGCGGGAACCAGCTCACGGGATCCATCCCCCCTCGATTGGGGCTGCTGTCGCGCCTGGTGTTTCTTTACCTTGAGGACAATGAACTCACGGGCCCGATTCCCTCCAGGCTGGGGCGTCTCGCCAACCTGATTCACCTGCGGCTCGACGGGAACGAGCTGACGGGATCGATCCCGCCAGACATGGGCTCGCTGTCCAGCCTCTTGCATTTGAACCTCGGCGGGAACCGCCTGTCGGGACCGATTCCGCGGGAACTCGCCAACCTCTCCCGATTGACCGAGCTGGAACTCGCCCGGAACCGGCTGACGGGGCCGATTCCGCCGGCGCTGGGCAACCTGTCCAGCCTGGTGCGGCTGCGGCTCGACGGGAACGAGCTCTCGGGGTCGATTCCCTCCGAACTCGCCAGGCTGCAGCGACTGCGGTTCCTGTGGCTCATGGGCAACCGGCTGTCGGGCACTCTGCCGCCCACGCTGGGAAGGGACATGGCAAGCCTGCGGCGGCTGAACCTGAGCAACAACGCCGAGTTGCGCGGGCCGCTCCCCGCGAACCTGGCGGATCTTCCCCCGCTGAACGAACTCGTCGTGACCGGCACCGGTCTCTGTGCCCCCGCCGATGCCCGCTTCCAGGGCTGGCTCGCCCGGGTAAAGCATGCGCAGGCAGGAACCTGTGGTGCGGAGGCCGGTTCCCGGGCGTACCTGACCCAGGCGGTGCAGTCGCTCTCGGTCCCGGTTCCGCTGGTGGCGGACAAGCCGGCGCTTCTGCGGGTGTTCATGACGGCTTCGCAGGCGACAGGTGAACCCATTCCGGCGGTGCGTGCGACCTTCTTTCTCAATGGCGCCAGGACCTACGTCGTCGACATTCCGGGCTCGGCGACCCCCATCCCGACCGATCTCGAAGATGCCGAGGGTGACCTCGCGAAGTCGTCGAACCGCTGGATTCCGGGCTCGGTGGTGCAGCCGGGGCTGGAGATGGTGATCGAGATCGATCGCGAGGGTGTCCTGCCGCCGGGACTGGGTGTGGCGAAGCGGATTCCCGAGGAGGGGCGTGCCCCGGTACTCGTGAAAACCGTGCCCCCCCTGGACCTCACGATCGTCCCGTTCCTGTTCGTGCGGGGCCCCGATTCGACGATCGTGGAGACCGCGCTGTCGATGGCCGCGGAAGAGGAGGCGCACGAACTGCTGTGGGATGCCTATACGCTGCTCCCGATTTCCGGGTTCGACGTGACCGCGCATGCACCCGTATTGACCTCGACCAACGACGTGGTCGACCTGCTGCTCGAGACCATTCTGATTCGAAATCTGGAGGGTGGCGCCGGCTACTACATGAGCATCATGGAGGAGCGGGTCGTCGGGGGCCAATCGGGTGTCGCGTACTCACCCGGAAGGGTCAACTTCTCGACCGCCGACCCTATTGTGGTGGCGCACGAACTGGGGCACAACCTCAATCTTGCGCACGCGCCGTGCGGGGGCGCCGCGGGTCCGGACCAGGCGTTTCCGCACCACAATGGATCGATCGGCGTCTGGGGATACGATCCTCGCGACGGTGGCGCGCTTGTACCGCCGGATATGCCGGACATGATGACCTACTGCGGTCCGCCCGCGTGGGTGAGCGACTACAGCTTCATCAGGTCGCTGAGCCATCGCCGTGCGGGCGCGGGTGCCGCCGTGGCCGCCAGCGCTCACACCGGCGCGTCCACGCGGACGATTCTTCTCTGGGGCGGCACGGATGCAAACGACAGGCCGCATCTGGAGCCCGCCTTTCTGGCCGATGCGCCGGCCAGTGTTCCGGATGCCCCCGGCGAGTACGAGTTGACCGGCCGGTCCGCGAGTGGCGACGTACTCTTCTCGCTGAGCTTCGACATGATGGAAATTGCGGATGCCGACGGGCGGTCGTCCTTCGCCTACGCACTTCCGGTGCGGGCCGAATGGGAGAACGCCCTGCGGAGCATCACCCTGTCCGGACCAGGGGGGGCGGTCGCGATGGATCTGGCGACCGACCGGCCGGTGGCCATCGTACGCGATCCCGTCAGCCGCCAGGTGCGCGCGGTGCTGCGCGGCGCCGATGCCCTGCAGGCGCGGGCGATTGCAGGCGGCTTGCTCGCCGCGGACGCAACGCGGGCGGCCGCGGAGGTGGCAGGCCTGACCGGGACTGTGGAGGTGCTCTTCAGCCGGGGCGTGCCGGAGTCGGGGGGGAGGCGTCGCTGATCGGCGTTGGACTATTCGTGTGAGTATACTATACTCATATCATGAGCAAGAGACTGCAGGTGGTGCTGTCCGAGGCCGAACTCGACGAGATCCGGGACGCGGCCAAACGCAATCGCGTTACGGTGTCGGCGTGGGTCCGGCGAACGCTGCGCGCTGCGCGGGAGCGTGAGCTGCGCGGTGGGGCCGCTGCGGTGCGCGAGGCCCGCCCGGCGTACCGCGCGCCCGAGTCTGCCGGCCTGCGGTTCGTCGACCTGGAGGTGAGAGTGTGCGAAAGTGACCTGGAGGCGGTGCGAAGGCGCTACGGTCTCCGCGATTGGGCCGCCGCCGTGAAGGAAGCGGTCTGGCGGCAGGCGGTCGTGCCGATGACCAAGGAGGAGGCGCTCGCAATGCAGGGTGTCGGTTGGGACGGGGATCTCGACGAGATGCGGGCGGGCAGCCCCGGCGATGTCTGGTGATTGTCGACACCTCCGCCTGGGTCGAGTATCTCCGCAGGACCGAAAGCCCGACCCATCTCGCACTCCGCGCCGAGGTCGAGGCCGGCCGCCCCATCGCAACGCCTGCGGCCGCCGTGATGGAACTGCTCGCCGGCAGTCGCACCGAGCCCGAGGCCCTGAAGCTGTCGCAGCTGCTGTCGCGCTTCGAGGTGCTCGTCCCCGATTCGGCGGGAGACTTCCAGCACGCCGCCTTCATCCACCGCACCTGCCGCCGGGCCGGCTACACGATCCGATCGATTGTCGATTGCCTGGTCGCGGCTGCCGCCATCCAGGTGCAGCGTCCCCTCCTGGCGCGAAACCGCGACTTCGAGGTGATCGCCCGGCACACGGGGCTGGAACTGGTGGTGCCGGGAGGCAGCTGTTTCGCCAGGCCGCTTGCGGGCTGACGCCAGCCCGGCCGGACCGCCCGCGCGATGGCCAGCCCCGCCCAACCTCGGGGGCCACGCCGTGCCGCCAGCGCGCGTCCCGCCCGGCGTTGGCGCACCCGACGTATTTCGCTATCATGACGCTGGGTTTTGACGCCTTCCGACATCCAGCCCCGACCACTCCCGAGAGGCACGCCATGACACTCCGAATCAACGACATCGCCCCCGATTTCGACGCCGAGACCACCGACGGACCGATCCGCTTCCACGACTGGATCGGCGACGGCTGGGCGATCCTCTTCTCGCATCCGAAGGACTTCACCCCCGTGTGCACGACCGAGCTCGGGAGGGTGGCCGGGCTGAGGGGCGAATTCGAGAAGCGCAACTGCAAGGTGCTGGGAATCAGCGTCGACGGGGTGAGCGATCACCGTGCCTGGTCCGCCGACATCGAGGCTTCCCAGGGCCATGCGCTCAACTATCCGCTCGTCGGGGACCCGGAGCTGAAGGTGGTGAAGCTCTACGACATGCTTCCCGCGGACACGGGCCACACCAGCGAGGGCCGCACCCCGATGGACAACGCCACTGCGCGTTCCGTCTTCCTGATCGGCCCCGACAAGCGCATCAAGGCCACCCTGACCTACCCGATGAGCACCGGGCGCAACTTCGCCGAGATCCTGCGCCTTCTGGACTCCATCCAGCTGACCGCGAAGGAGCAGGTCGCCACCCCCGCCGACTGGCAGGACGGCGACGACGTGATCATCCTCCCGGCGGTGTCGAACGAGGCGGCCCGCGAGAAGTACCCGGACGGGTGGGAGGAGCCGCTGCCCTACATCCGGATCGTGCCGCAGCCGGAGTAGGCCGCCGGGGCCCTGCGCCGGCGTCTCGGCGGGCAGGGCAAGACGCCGGGCGGACGCAGGGGACCGGCCCCCGGCAGGGGAGACCGGCCCAGGCAGCAGACTGGCCCTGGCGCGGGGGACCGACCGCGACCTACCCGATCAGCGGCCGCACCCTCGGCTTCACGATGAACAGTCCTTCCCGCCGGCTCGAAATCACCACAGTCCCGGTTTCGAAGTAGGGGTACACGCTCCAGGTGCCGTCGAAGCCGCTCTCGTCCGCACTCCACGGGGTCGTGTCGAAGTGGCCGACCTCGACCGGGTTCTCCGGGTCGCTGATGTCGAGCACCCGCAGGCCCGCGCGGTTGTTCGTCATGTAGAGCCGGTTGCCGCGGATGTACAGGTTGTGGTCGGTGGCCTGGGTGTCGCTGTAGTACTCCGTCAATAGCAGGGGGTCGTCGAGGTCCTCGAGGTCCCAGACCAGCGTGCGCGTGGCCTCCACCAGACCGTTCACCTCGTCGAGTTCGTCATTGGAGTAGAAGTAGCGGTGGTCGTCGGTGAGCCAGCCCTGGTGCGCGTAGGCGATGTTCGGGTAGGCGGCGGACGAGACCGCGACCGGGTTGTCCTTGTCGCTCACGTCCGCGACCGAGAGCGCGGTCTCGTTCGAGTTCACGCAGATCTCGCGGCCCTGGTAGTCCTCGTCCGGGCCGTGATAGATCACGCACTGGGTGTCGTGGGAGTTGCCGGTGCCCCCGCGCCCTGTGTTGGGGTGCGCGAAACACCCCGCGAAGACCGGGTTGAGCGGGTCGTTGATGTCGACCATGTGCGAACCGCCGCCGCAGGACTCCGTGCCGGACGAACCCACCAGGTAGGCGAACCCGGTCTCCTCGTTGATCGCCACGTTGTGGGAGGATGTGATCTCGGTGTAGAGGGCGTCGGCCTCGAAGGTCGCGGGCTCGGTCACGTCCCGGAGGCGGGTGAGGTCGAACACCTGCATCCCGTGCTCGCCGGCCCCGTCGGCCACGATGAAGACATGGTTGTTGAAGACCTTGGCATCCCGCCAGACGGCGGCACGGCTGCCCGGGGTCATGGGCAGGTAGCCGAGGAAGCGGGGGTTGGAGGGGTCGGTGACGTCCACGAACGAGGTCCCATCCATCAGGCACACGATCGCGTACTCGCGCCCGGACACGGGGTCGGTCCAGCCCCAGACGTCGTTGAGGCGAGCGCCGCGGCCCCCGCCCAGCTCCTCCCAGGGCACGAAAGCCAGCAGGTCGACCTCGTCGCAGTCGTAGCCGGCGGCCTCGCCATCCTCGCAGGTGACTTCGCCGCCGCTGATCGCCGGGAGCGGGTCGCGGTCGGCCACCAGCCGGCCCGCGTGCGCCCATTCGCCGGATTCGGCGGAGAATACGGTCACGGCGCCGAGTCCGTGGTCGGCGGACGGGTCGGCCAGGACGGCAACCTGGCCCTCCAGGGATAGGCGGGCCGCCGGGGGGACCGCGCCTCCGTCGGGTTCGTACTGCGTTGAGGCGCCGGCTTCAACCCAGTCGCCGCCGCTGCGCCGATAGGCCTGGAACCGTTGTGCGGCCCCCACGAGCAAGGTCTCGCCGTCCGCGGCCAGGGACACGCCGTATCCCGGGCGCATGCTCTCGTCCGCTGGCTCCAGCGTGCCGGTCCGCTGCCAGTTTCCGTCCGCCTTCGCGTAGCGGTGGACGACGCCATCGCGCATCTGCCCGACGAGGATCTCGCCTCCCGCGACAGCCACGGAGTAGCCGAAGAGCGTGCGCTCATCGGGCTCTCCCGGTGGGGACAGGGTCCCGGTCGGTTCCCAGTCGCCATCGCTGTCGCGCCTCTCGTAGAGGTGCACGATGTCCTCGTTGGGATTGCCGACGACCAGCAGGTTGTCGGCCAGCGCGTAGGAACTCAAGCCCCCGAACGGGACGGCGAAGCTATTGCCGGGAGAGAGGACTTCGTCTTCGGAGACAGGGCGCATGGACATGACGAGGTGCCCTTCCGGCGTCCGGCGCATGCTTGCCATCAGTTCGTTCCCGGAACCGGCCAGAACAGTCGCGTCCACTCCGATGTGAGTTGCCGTGAGGATGGACTCCGCCATGGCGTTCGGGCTTGCGATGTCCCTTAGGCGATAGATGTCTATCTGTCCCCCGTCCACGCCGCCCCCGCCCACGAAGACGAAGTCGCCCACGTGGGCCAGCGCCTGGCCGAAGCGGTCCCCGGTCCGCCCGATGCCTCCGCGCGTCAGGGCCGCGACGCTGGCCCATTCGTCGCCGTCTCGCGCGAAGACCCACACCGTGCCCGGCTCGCGCTCGTGGGCGGACTCGCCGACCAGGATGTAGTCGTCGGCGATGAGGACGGCGCCGCCGAATGCCTGGGCGGAGGCGGGGGAGGGGAGGGCGGCGAGGAGGGCGGCTGCCGCCAGGGTCGGGATGGTGGCGGATCTCTGCATTTCGGGAACACCTCCGGCTCGTCGGAATCTGGCTGCTGGGTAGCTCGTTGAATCTATGCGCCAGCGCTGCCCCTGCCAGCCCGAGCGTTGTCCAATGAGAAATGATCATGAGCGGGAAGCCGGTTTCCAGCGGGAAATGAGCATGAGCGGGGGTGCGAGCAGATCATGGGAGCATGATCGTGACACTCTGCACCGAACGGATCCGCACTCTCGACGACAT
>JAJEBR010000100.1 GCA_022822445.1 Gemmatimonadota bacterium
CCCTCGTTCCTCCCTCCAGCAGCACCGGTAAGGCCCATCCCACCCTCTGACCCTGCGTCAAGCAGCCCCGGCGGCGCACCGGACACTCCGTTGGGTCACGAAATGGCTGAAATCAGGCCGGCGTGCAGGATCCGGGGTCAAATCTGCAAGTCCTCGGTGCGATTGGGCCGCGCGGAGACGGGCGTAAACCGCGTGGTGGCGGAGGCGGCACTGGCGCACGCGATGGGCGGCAACGGCAAGGCGGGGGTGACCCGAAGGAACTGAAAGAACGCGCGTCACAGGGCAGCAACTTCACCGGCCCAAGCTCAAGTGCCCGATGTCGTACCAGTCCAGCGCCCGGTCCGGAATCCCGTCGGCATCGTCCGGGCTGACCTGCCGGTCGACCAGAACCACCAGAGTCGACCCGTGAAGGTCGAAGCCCCTCAGCCGATCGCTGACCTTCACCGACCCGACGTATTCGGCATTCTCGTACACGTCGAGGTAGGACCACTCGTGCAGGTCGCGCCGAGTGGCGATCCAGAAGCGGTTGTCAGCGTCGAACAACTGGTGTTCCGTGCCCAGATGGTAGTTCTTCGGCTTCGCCCGATAGTCTTCCAGCCGCTCCGCAATCCGACGTGAGGGGGAGACGATGCCCAACTCGCCCAAACCCCTATAGAACGCCATCATTTCCTCCTCGCGCCGCGCCACGTCCCTCTCGTCCGGGAGTTCCGCGACGTACGTCGGTGCGCGCAACACCGAGGTGGTGCCGGCGTTGTCGACGAAGATCAGATGACCCTCGCACGCTACGAAGGCCCAACCCTCCGCTCGGTCCGGGATGCCATAGATGACCTGATCACAGTCGATGCCCCACGGCCCGCCCGGCGACCCTTCCTCCCGCGCGACTTCCCCCGAGGCGATGCTCACGTCGAATCGGGTCATCAACGTACCGGAATTACCGCCACCGAGCATCACGCCGAGACTCAGGGACACACCCGAGAGAGTCTCGCCGAATGATCGAGAGGGGGAGAAGGGCGAGGCCGGTAGCCTCACGGTCGAAACATAGGCGCCCGCTGGCTCGAAGACCGTGAATCGGCCCAACTCCATGTCCGCTACCCCCACCGTTCCCTGGTCACCGCGAGCGAGGAAGTCTGGGCGGCCAAACTCGCCAGGACCTTCTCCCTTTCGCCCGAAGGCTCCGACGACGACGCCATCCGGGTCCACGCAACGGATCTGAATCTCGTAGGAATCGACTACGCACGCGATGCGCTCGTCCGCAAGAAGCGCGACTTGGTCGGACTCGCTCAGCGGCACGGTGGCGGTGGCGATTACCTTGGGTGTGAAGATGGCCTCGCCGTCAGCGTTTTCCTGACCGTGGGCGCTGGCGCAGGCAAACATGGCTAGGACGGCGGACGTAAGCGCTGCCAGTCGAGTAGCGCCCCATCCGCTGACCCCGCCTATTGGTCGACTCCAGATGAGCCTTGCGTATCGGCTACGTCGTGGGTCTCGGCAAGGAGCTTGCCGAACCAGCGCATCAACAGCAGAAGTGATGATTACCGTGAGAAGCGTACCGCCGTGTTCACGCAAGAGGTACATCCAGTCGCTCACGTCCATGTCTACCTCTCGGAATTGATGTGGTCGGCGCCCACAAGCGGCTCCCAAGCGAGCAACCGGGTTACAGTGAGTCCAAAGATGGGCAACGGCTCATGGACGCTCCCAGAGGGAAAGCCCGCGAATCTTGGCAGGAGAAACCCGTAGCGGACCGGCCCGGAAAATCCCGTCAGAGCTTCGGCCCGCACCGACCGTCCCGACGGTGTGGCTTTCAGCCCCCATCCGAAAGGGCCGGAGTCTGCGAGAATGCTCGGCAAAGCTGGCTAAGCAAGAACGAGCACCCGCGATTCGCCAAATGGCGTTCGATGGTCATGGCCACTTCTCGATCTCCACGCGCAGCACACGGACGGAGTGGACGCCAAGCTCGTCCCGGTGGAGGCCGGCGATGCGCTCGCTGTCGCCGGCCATGATTGAGAAGTTCGCCAGATCAGGGCTTTCGACGGTACCGATGTATTCGTAGGTGTCACCATCGAACAGGTCGTAGAGCCGCAGCTCCCAAGCGTCAATATCGTCGCCGACCGGCGGTGCCAGTTCGTCATCGACCCCGATGCCGCGGCGCACCCACAAGGTGCGGCCTGGCGGCCCGAGGAACACCGCGGCGAGAACCGGCAGCGTCTCGGCGAACTCCATGCTCTCGTACATCTCAGCCATGGCGGGATCACCCCCGGCGAGTTCGATGAGGGACTCCCGTATGCCGGTCTTGAGTTCCTCCGGTGTTTCCCTGGGGACGATGTTGCGGGTGATGCGACCCGCGACGCGGCCGGTCAAGGTGTTGCGGATGTCGATGTCGTAGTGGTCGTCCACCGCGGTCGCGATCCTGGCGTCATCGAGTCCTGCAGTCAGGCTGCTGGGGAAGAAGAACGCGAGGTTGGGCTGGGGCGGGATCGTCGGGAACGACCAGAGCACTTCGCGATCGCGAAGCCGCATGAGTTGTTCTTGCGCTTCTCTTTCGTTGAGCGCCTCCCTTCCAGTGTTCACCTCGGCCAGGACGTAGCCATCGCCATCGAACGCGATCTCGTCCACGCTAAGGTCATCGAGCAAGTGTGATCCGATCAGCACACCTTCCGGAGTGAACACATCCACGCGCCGGTAGCTGCTCACTGCCACGTTCCCGTCGGCCGACACTGCCACGCGGGTCGGTTCGTTCTCGAACTCGCCCGGTCCCTCGCCCTCGCCTCCCCATTCGAGCACTTCACGGCCGTCAGGATCCAGCACGAGTACGGCGAAGGCATCACGGTCGACGACGACCAAGTGCCCGTTCGGGGCAAAGGCCAAGGAGGTGATGCGGGCAAACGGCCGCTCCGATGGATCGTCCCCAATCCAGAACTGCTCGTCGAACGTGACGGCAAGCAGGTGGGGGCCGACCGGCACCCCCACCCTCTCATCCGTGCAGGTCACCGCCAGCCCGAGACCGGCGGCAGCTACCACAAGCCGCCTGCCGGTCAGTCCGGTATCGGGCCGCATTCTTCACGGTAGGTATCGGAGAATCTGTCGCAGCGCCTCGCGAGGCGCTGGAAGTCGCCGAGCGTGATGTCGTCCCGCTTCAACATCTCCAAGGCGTCCTCCAAGTCTTGGCACGCCTGGTTCATGGCCGCCTCCATGTGGTCACACGCCGTCTCCGGGTCATCCTCCTCTTCCTGTGCGATCACCGGCAGCGTACCACTACTGAGCGCTAGTACGCACACAAGGGCGAAAGCGAGCGCGATGATTTTCTTCATGGTGGTTCCTCCTTACGTTCGTGCCCGCTGTTGTGGGGCGCGGGCATTTGCCCCGGATCCTGCGTTACGAGGATGTAGGTGTACACCGCTTGGGGGCTTAGATTTACGGGGCGATTCTCGACAAGTCGACCCGAACCGGAGGGCACGCAGACGGTGCGACATCATCGTACCGGAAGCCTGCCCCGGGTGCAAGTGGGGTCGGGCGACTCTGAGGAGAGGGCCTGGCTTTCGGGACCTGCGGCGAAAATGCGGCGCGGGCGCTGGAGTCCCGCCATTCAGGTCTTGGGCGTCCGACCGTGCGTCGCCGTGGTGCGTCGGGCCGGGGAGACCACCTGGGTCCGAAGAGGAACCAAGAGATTGCTGCCGAGCCAGCACGGAGCTACCGTGCGGGGTCATGACGGGCTGAGCCGCGCGAGCCGGAAGTCTCCTCTTACTAGGCGGGGAGGGTATCATTATCCCGAACGGGGTTGGAACGTGACCTCCTTTCTAGGCCGCTTGCGGGCTAAAGATCGTGAAAAAGTTGAGGATGGAGTTCAAGCGGCGATTCCAACGGTGCTGAAGAGGCTTCGCATTTCGTGATGAACAGCGGCGTAACGCTGGTCCAGGGCACTGACGGTGCGGGGCGTG
>JAJEBR010000025.1 GCA_022822445.1 Gemmatimonadota bacterium
CTGATGGCGATCAGGTGGCCGATCACCTCGACGGCCTCGATGCCCTCCTTGTGGGCATTCGCCCAGCGAGCGATCTGGTTGAGGTTGTTCCCGACGCGCGCCACCTGCCGGGTGCGCTCGCGCTCGACCTCGGCGTGCGCCACGGTCCAAGTGTGCGTCCGGCCGACCGCACGGCGCACCAGATCCGACAGCGTCAAGCCCGCCGAGCGCGCCTTGGCGTGCCACTCGGCACGCTCCGCCTCGCTGGCGCGAACCTTCACCCAAACGGCGCGTCCAAGGCTCATGGCGCGGCGTTGCTTTGCCGGGGGTCTGAGGGGGCAGAGCCCCCCGCCAGCCTCCGCAGGGGTCGCACGGAGTGTGGCCACAAGGAGTATGCTGGCTTGAACCACGAAACGGGCGTCAGACAAGCCCGTGGGGGCCGCGTCCGGGACCCGGCGGCCGCCATCGCCGATGCGGTGGCAGAGCACCTCCGCGAGCGCTCCAGGGAACCCGTTCAGACGGACCTCGCGAAGCGCGGCTGGCGGTGGGACGGAGGCTGGCGATGCCGGGTCGTCCATGTACGTCGGAAGCCGGATCGGCGAATGATTCCGCCAGCGCCCGCGTGGATCGACACGGGCATCAGTTCGGTCGTGGAGTGGATCAACCTGACTACGCTTCTCCTCCGTCTCGCCTCGTTCGGTCGTACTGCCCTTCACGCTTCGGTGACCCGAAGGCCGAGATCCTACGGATCTCACCCGCAATTGGTTTCAATCCGGTCGGGGGAACGAAGGCCGCCGAAGCCCATCCGCGCCCATCTCAGGACTCGCGGAAGGCCCCTCGAAGGCAACGCCGGGGAAGTGTGCATCGCCGATCGGGCGGGTGCTGCCCTCCAAGCGGCTCCCGCTGCCATCGGTGGCGGGGATCGTTATCTTGAGTGCCATGACCATCCGAGCGAACGATTGGGGAGTCGCGAGCCGTTTGGCCAGTGCTGCCCTGAAGGAGCGCGGGCATTCGGCCACCGCCGAGACGACCCAAGCGGTCTACCTCGACTACAACGCCTCCGCACCGCTCGATCCCCGCGTCGCCGAGGTGATGGTCTCGGCGCTGACGAATGTTGGCAACGCCACGTCGGCCCACGGATTCGGTCGCCGACAGGCAGCCTTGGTCGATTGCTCCCGCGAGCAGGTCGCGGCACTGATCGGAAGTCGCCCATCGAGCGTCGTGTTCACGGCGAGCGCGACTGAGGCCAACAACTTGGCAATCTGCGGAGCAGTGCAGGCGGCAGGCCATGACCGATTCAGGATTCTCGTTTCCGCCGTAGAGCACGCGTCGGTTTTCCGGACAGCCGACTGGCTCCGCGCTCGGGGAGCCGTACGAGTGGATGTCATCCCGGTGACAGGCGGCGGGGTTGTTGACCTGCGTGCGGTCGAGCGGCTCCTCGGCCCCGATGTCCTCCTTGTGTCTGTCATGGCTGCGAACGGCGAGACAGGCGTGGTCAACCCTATCGCGGAAGTCGCGGAACTCGCTCACCGCGCCGGCTCGCTCTTCCACTGCGACGCCGCTCAGTTCGCAGGCCGCATGCCGTTGAGCATGGACGAGGTCGGCGTCGACTTGGTGTCGGTCAGCGGACACAAGCTAGGTGGACCAATGGGTGTCGGGGCTCTGATTGGCACCCGACGGTCCTTGGCCCGACTTGCGCCAGTGATCCACGGAGGCGGGCACGAGCGCGGCCTGCGGTCGGGTTCGCTGAATGTGCCTGGCATCGTGGGCTTTGGAGAGGCTGCCGCTCTTGCGGTCGAGACGCGAGCGGAGGAGTCGGTCCGCTTGGCAACGCTCCGAGACCGTCTGACCGCCCGTCTGATAGATGCGGTGCCCGGTGTGGTCCAAATCGGAGATGTCGAGCGACGGCTCCCGAATACTGCCTGTCTGCGCTTCAGGAACGCCGATGCCGAAGCCGTTACCGTCAATCTGGAACCCGTCGCGGCCTCCACCGGAAGCGCTTGCAGCGCCGGCTCAATCGAGCCGTCCCACGTACTGCTGGCGATGGGTCTCTCGCGGTCCGCCGCTTTCGAGTGCGTCCGCTTTAGTCTCGGTCGGTCCACCGTGGACACTGACATTGAGTTTGCAGTGTCCCGCGCGGTTCAAGCCGTCGGGTACGTCCGCAACATGACCGCGGAGGTCGTCTGAATGCGCTTGGTCGAAGCGGCCGAACCGATCTTCGCCCGGCATGAGACGTTCCATCCGCGCTACGGGTGGTTCCGGAAGGCGTACTCGTCGGTTGGACGCGACCCGAAGATGTTCGCGCGTGAGGACGCGCCGATCCAATTGGGGGTCGGCAAGAACATGGTACGGGCGATCCGTTTCTGGGGGAAGGCGGCGAAGCTCATCGAGGAGGATCCCGGCTCGCGGCCGCGCCGTTCAGCCAGCATGATTCGGACCGACCTGGGCAACAGACTGTTCGGCGAACACGGCTGGGACCCCTACATGGAGGAACCGGCGACCCTGTGGTTGCTTCATTGGTTGCTGCTGGCCTCACCGTGCCATCTGCCTGTTTGGTGGCTGGCCTTCAACGAGTTCCACGCCATCGAGTTCGACGACGATGAACTGGAGCAGGTCATCTGCACCCAACTTCAAGTCGCCGAGTGGAGGACGCCCCACAGATCGTCGATTCGAAAGGACGTGCGGGCTCTCCTGCGCACCTACACACCTGCCGTCCGCTCTTCCCGTACGGGGATCGATGACATCCTTGACTGCCCACTTCGTGAACTCCGTCTCTTGGGACGTTCGGAGGCCACGGAGCGGTACAGGTTCGCCACGGGCGCTAAGCCCTCGCTCCCCGCAGCCGTGGTCACCTTTGCCGCGATGGACTATGTCGATCGCACAGCTCCAGAAACCCGCACTGTCACGCTCAGCCACCTCGCGCAGGAATCGGGTGGACCCGGAAAGGCTCTCAGGCTAACCGAAAACGACCTCCGCGAGGCGATAGGTTCGGTTGTCGCAGCATCGGCCAGAATCGAGTTGGCAAACGTTGCAGGGGTGTCACAGCTCACCTGGTGCGGCAGCCCGAGGAGCAGGGCGTTGGCGGTACTGGACGACTACTATGGTCGGTCCGACCAAGGGTCGCGCACCGCCGGAGAGGTGCCAGCATGAGCGCTGTTCTGGCGGACCGAATCTCTGTTCAGTGCCGCTTTGCCCGATCGGCCAACGTCGAGCGGGATCGGGCGCGCCCCGAGCCGCTCGACGGCTATGTGGTTACGGCGCGTGTCCTCGACATCTTGGCACGCGTCGCCACGACAGCAGGAAGGGGTCAAGCCGGTGGTGCATGGTCGTTGACCGGTCCTTACGGCACCGGAAAATCGTCCCTCGCATTGCTGATTGATGCGGCATTCGGTCCGCCGACACCGGCGCGGGAAACAGCGTTTCGGTTGATCGGGGAAGCCTCTCCCGAAACGGAAGGCGCGCTCCGGGCGGCACACGAGCACCACGGGACGTGGAACACGGGCTTCCACCGCGGCCTGGTGACGGCAACCCGCGAACCGCTCGGCCTCACGGTCCTACGCGCCCTGCGGGCCGCCTACGCCGGCGCTTCCAAAGGCACCGCATCCTCTGCGGCTCATGCACTCCGTGGCGCGTTGCGGGATGCGGAAGCCGCCGATCCCCCGCGAACCGGACCGACTCCGGCCTCGATCGTTCAGATTGCGCAGGCACTGGCGGAAGAGGCCCCTCTCCTGCTCATCATCGACGAGTTCGGGAAAACCCTTGAGGCCGCAAGTGACGGCCATGAGGATCCTTACTTGTTGCAGCAGCTAGCGGAAGCGGGTCAAGGGTCGGGGCTGCCGATTTTTCTGCTCACACTGCAACACCTGTCGTTCGAGGAGTACTTTGCGGCGAGCACCGGACCGGCGAGACGAGAGTGGGCCAAGGTCCAAGGCCGCTTCGGCGACATGCCGTTCGTCGAGTCCGCCGAGCAGCTTCGCGCCCTGATTGGGGGTGTCTTCGGTGGGAAAGACGCTGCGATCAAACGGCGCATCGCTCGCTGGGCTGCACTTCACGCGGATGAGATGGGTGCTGTCGGCATCAGCGAAGTCGCGGATCCGGGTATTGTGGCATCGTGCTATCCGCTGCACCCGTTGACCGCAATGGTGTTGCCCGAAATGTGCACCCGGTACGGGCAGAACGAGAGGACCCTGTTTTCTTTCCTGACGAGTCAGGACCCCGCGAGCGCCAAGGGCTTCCTGGCGGTGACCGGCGTTCCCCAACGCGGGCTACTCCCATCGCTCGGTCTGGAGTACGTCTATGACTACTTCGTCGCTAGCAGCGTCCTCGGCGGATTGAACGGCCAGCAGTCTAGCCGGTGGTCCGAGATCGCCATCCGGCTGCGAGACGTTACTGGCCTGTCAGAACCCCTCATTCGCATGGCAAAGCGGGTTGCTGTACTGAACCTCATTGCTACCACGGGCGTCGTTCGTGCCTCCCGCGCCGTACTGGCGCTAACCGAACCCCACGCTGATGCACTGTTGGCGGACCTCGAAGCAGCGGGGATCATTACGTACCGTGAGTTCGCAGACGAGTACCGAATCTGGCAGGGTTCGGATATCGATATCAGTCTCCTGCTGGAACGTGGTCGCACCCGAATTCGGCGCCGACCCCTTGTCGAGGTGTTATCGGCGATGGAGCCGTTGGATCCGGTAGTTGCGGCGCGACACAGTGCCGAGCACGACGTGCTCCGAGTCTTCAAGCGACGGTATGCCGACGCATCGCAACCTGTCGAACCTGTGGACCCGTTCACCGGCTACGACGGCGAGGCGCTGCTGATCGTCGATTCGATCGATGTGACTCCAAGCCTGGCCGAAGGATCGACCACGGCCAAGCCGATTGTCGCCGCTATCCCACGGGACGTGACGAGGCTCGACGAGGCCGCGCGCGAAGCCTTGGCCGTGCGCACGAGCCTCAAAGACCCTCTGGTCGAAGACGACTGGGTGGTTCGACGTGAATTAGCGGAACGGATGGCCCAGGCAAGGGCCAACCTCGATACAGCAGTACACGACACCTTCTCGGCGGAAGCGTGCCGTTGGATCCTCTTGGAGCCTTCGGGCGGAAGGGAGCTTCCAACCGGCCCGGGGAGTCATGCGCTTTCCAATGCGGCCGACATCGCGTACGAGCGGACTCCCATCATCGGCAACGAAGTGTTGAACCGCACGCGACTCACTTCGCAGGGTGCTAAGGCGCGACGCCTCCTCATTGGTGCGATGATCGACCGCGAGCGTGACCCGGATCTGGGCCTTGACGGAAATGGTCCCGAAGTGGCGATGTACCGCGCCTTCCTACAGCGAACGGGAATCCACCGGCCCGCGACCAGCGGAGGCGGTTTCCGGCTTGGCGAACCGTTCGCGACGGATTCCCTCGCGCCCGCTTGGGAGGTGGTTGAAGACCAGTTCGTGCGGGCGAAGGCGTGCCGGGTGAACCTGCGGGACCTATACGGCGCTCTCATGTCGAGTCCCATCGGCATGAAGGAAGGGGTGATTCCGGTATTCGTCACCGCCGCGCTGCTTGCCGCGCGCGACGAGATCGCGATTTACGAGCACGGAACCTTCCGGCCACTGTTGGCCGTCGAGGTGTCTGAGCGGTTGGTGCGAAACCCCCACCATTTCGACATCAAGCACTTCGCGAACACCACCGGGGCTAGGAGGAGCGTGATCAACGCGCTCGCACGGCAACTAGGCCCCAAACAAGATCGTTTCGCGGGGGGGGTCTGTTAAAGAGTACCGGAAAGGCTTATCCTGGTCGTAGTTAGGGCGATCCGGCGTATATCGCCGGACACCAACCAGGAGGCCTTTCCGGTGAAGACAATATCGCACGAACA
>JAJEBR010000045.1 GCA_022822445.1 Gemmatimonadota bacterium
CTGGCGAGGGGCTCCGCCCCCTCGACCCCCAAGAGGCCCCGCGCCCTCCCCAGGGAGTTCGCGGGAATGGGGGCGACGCCCCCGTGCACCGGGAAGCGCCCGGATGGCCGCTAAGTCGCGATGTCGCGACCAGCACCCCGGCGGGGTGCGTCGCTCGGCAATCTCCATCCGGTCAGGCTACGGCCGAAGGCAAGGGTTCCGCTGCAGACGGGTTCGAAAGGACTATCGCGACGAGGAGCGGCACCCGCTCAGCCACGCTTCGCTAACCCTCAGTCCACCCGTTGGCCAGGGCATTTCGCAACGGACGCCGCCGATTTGGCGTCCCCTCTTGTAGAACAGCCGCGTTCGGCGCGAGTACCGGACCGGGAGAGATCACCTGCACCACGGGGGTGCGCACATGACCGTGACCAAGTCCCATCCGAAGCCGGAGTCCGACTTCACCAGGCGTGTCGCGATCTGGGTTGTCGTCCTTCTGGCCGTGTACCTCGCGTATTCGGCAACGCATTTCTGGGGGAGGCCGGATGCGGTCTCGGACTTCCTCGAGATGGTGGCGAGACGAATACCCGGCATGGTTGTCCAGATCCTCCCACCCGCGGTGTTCGCCGCGGCTCTGAACGGCTGCGGCATTCTCGGAGAGGGTTCTGGCGGTTTGCGGCGTCGCCGCTGCATCCTCCTCGCGATGCTGGCGGTGGCGGCATACGCCCTGCCGTCCCTTGTGCTACCCATGTTCCCGAGGTGGACTGGCGCCGACTGGCCGCTGCCCAGCGCACTCCTCCATTCCGTGAGGTCCTCGCAAGCCGCTGCGGAGGCCTCGACAGGAAACGAGGCCGCAAGGTACTTGCGTAGAGCGGCCAACGACCTGGGGATGCTGCTCGTGCCGATCGCGAACGCGGCGTTCGTTGTGGTGGCGGCCGTGCTGGGTGATCTGACCGGAGGATTGACCCGTCGGTTGTCCACCTGGCCCCGCTACGTCGCACGGTGGCTTGCGGGCGGACTGCTGTTCGCGACGTTCTGGATTCCCGTGGCCATGGCCGATGAACTGGTCGGACGCCACGGGGCCTGGGAAGGGCTGCTGTTCGTGCTCCCTCTGTGTTTGCCGCTTGTTTCAGCAGGGATCCTGTACGCGTTCACCCGTCCCAATCGAGGGTCCGCACGGTGACTGCGTACGATAGCAGCGCCGGCTTCGACCGGGAGCGATTTCATGCGGGAGACCGGGCGCTGTTTCGCCATCTGGTCCGGGAGACGTCTCCGCGAATGCTCCGAGTGATCCGTGGCTACGCCCGTGATGACGACCACGCAGCCGATCTGCTGCAGGTCTGCTGGATCCGGATCTACCGGAAGCGGGCGCGCTTCTCCGGTACGGGGTCCTTTCTCGGGTGGGCGCTGACGGTGTGCAGGAATTTCTGCCGGACGGAGGCGCGCAAACGTCGCCCCGAACCCCTCGTCCGCCTTGACGACCATGGCGAGCTCCCGGACCGCACGCCCGGTCCGGCCGAACAGTTGCAGCGCCAAGAGCGGGCGGCTGCCCTCTACGTGGCGCTTGACCGGCTGAGGGCGCGCGAACGGGACGCAATCCTGCTGCGCATCCTCGAAGGTCGGAGCACCGCCGAGGTCGCGCAGCTCCTGGCGGTGAAGGAGGTATCGGTTCGCTCGCTGATCCACAGGGGCCTGAAGAAGCTGCGCCAAATGGACTGGCTCGCCGAAGAGACTTGTTAGCCAAGGAGAACCCCCATGATGAAGAAGATGCGAATTCTGTCGGGTCGGCACGGGGCCGGACGCGGCGACATGGACGCTCAGAAGATCGACCGTCTCGTCTCGGCTGTTCTGGAAGGCGATGCAGCACCGACAGCGGAGTTGGCGGATGGGACCTCAGATGCGGAGGTGCGCGAGACGATGCACCTGATCGCCTCGATCCGGCAGGTCGGCGCGTCGGATGCGCCGCTCTCGGAGTCCAGTTTGAACGCGATCATGGGCGCCTTGGAGCGCGAGGCACGAGGCGTTCCCGGACAGGGTGCGTGGCGAGAGTGGCTGGGCATGCTCTCCGGCTTCGTCGCTTGCGCGCTGACGCTCGGATCCGGCCTGCTCCTCATGGGCGGCACCGGCTACCTCCGACCACCGGGCGCGGTCGCGACACCGATCCTTGCCGCCGCAGTCGCTTCTCTTGCGGCCTTGGCGAGTCTGCTCGTTCACAGACAATTGCGGCTAAGACAGCCGGTCCTTCCGCTGCTGGCGCTCGGGGTGTTCGGCACAGGGTCATGCGCCTCCGAACCTCCGGATACATCGACGGTTGAGCTTGAGGTCTCCCATTCGGCGCTCACGATCTTCCAGGAGGGTGAGGAGTTGTGGGGCGTGCGCGACATGATCGAGTCCGGCGAGGTGATCTGGGTGCTCACGGCAGCCGCACCCTTTCTGCGGGCCTACGATCGCTCCGGTCGCATGCTCGCAGACTTCGGCAAGTCGGGCGACGGGCCGGGGGAACTCCGCAACCCCTGGATCCTCTCCGCTGCAACGTCCGGCGGCGAGGTGATCGCTTGGGATCTCGGCACGCGCAGGCGTTCCCAGTTCGATGCGGGAGGCAGCTTCATGACCTCAATGCCCACGACCATCACCCGGGAGTCCATTCGGGCCGACATTAGAAGCGTGACATTCGGAGATCCATTTCGGGTCGCCGAGGACGACACCGGAATCTGGACGGCCAACTATCCCGGCGGGATCACCCGCGGCGACGACTTCTGGACCGGCAGGATCGTGCGCCATGCGCACGGTGATGTCGAGCCAACCGTGGTCGTGGACTTCGCGGTTGACCTTCCCGGAGCCGCAAACCGCGTTCCGGCCATGGGTCTCGCCCCGGTGCCCCTGTGGGACGGGTGTTACGATGGCGTCGTCGCCGTGCTCGATCCGGTCGACCGCAGTCTTCATCTCTACGGCCCCGGCAGCACGAAAGTCAGGCAGATTGCGCTGCCCTGGACCAGCCGGCCGCTGACGCATGAGGAGCGTTTGGGCTATGTCCGCGCGATGATGCGCAACGAGACGCAAGGAACCAACGTCAGCGACGACGAGATCGAACGCGCCGCCGTGGACATGCTGGGGCAGGCGGGCAGCCACCTGCCGGAGGCAGCCCCGATCGGCATAGATCTGCACTGCTCCCCTAAACGGATCTGGATTCAGGAGTTCGACGGTTCGTCCCATCCCCTCGGGTATGGCAGGAACTGGATGACGGTCGCCTTGGACGACACAGCCCCAAGATTCCAGAGGATCGTTTTTCCCGATGGGTTCACACCCTATCGCTTGACGGACTCGGTGGCGATCGGATTGGTGAAGGACTCCTTGGAGCTGCAGCGTGTGGCGATCGTGCGTCTGGGCCACTGACATCCCAGTGCCCATGCCCACTATCGCAGCTTCCCGGAGCGCGGTAATCCAGCCCGAACCGGAACTCGCCGCGACTTGGATGGCATCCGCCATCACGACGCCGCAGAGGAGAGCGAGGCTCGCTCGGGGACACTCCGTAGAAGCGTCGGCATCCGGGGGGTCAAAGGGGGGCGGAGCCCTCCCTTGCCAGTCCGCAACGTTAAACGTGGCGTCGGCTGGCTGGCTGGCTGGCTGGCTGGCTAGCCTTGCCGCGATAGCGAACAAGCCCGGCGCGGCCCACCCTCCGATTCCCGCTAGCGCACCGATCCTCAAGCCCACTGCTGTTTCCTCACAGCCGGGGATCTTCGCGTACCGATGCTGAGCGTTGTTCCCATGTTGTTCGGGCTATCCTTGACATCACCTCCTACCACCGATTAAGCTTTGGCCCCTTCCTTGGTGGGAACAACGAAGGAACAACGACTAACTGAAGGAGGCAGTTGTGCCAAGACAGAGGTATTCGGCAAGCTTGAGCCGGACCCAAGGGAGGTCCGGCTTTTCTATCATCTTCCGGCATCCCGTTCGGTTGGATCAGGCAACGGGCAAGCCGGGGCTCCGGGTTCGGAGGGGGCTGGCCACTCGCGAAGAGTCCGAGGCCGAAGGGCTTCGGGACGAATTGAACGTTCTGCTCGGAGATCCGAAGTTCCACGATCCGTCTGCCCTTGCCGACGCCAGGGAACGGTTTGATGCACGCGTGGTGGACATCTTCTTCGAGAAGATGGTCCCTGCGGATCTGGACTCCTCTAAGAGACTGAGAGAAGACGCGATTCCACTCCCTGAATCAGGCCCGGACGGATATCGGAAGATTCTCTTGCTCGGGACGACGGGGGCTGGCAAGACAACCGTCGTTCGCCAGCTCATCGGCACCGACCCCAAGGACGAGCGGTTCCCCGCGACTTCCACAGCGAAGTGCACCATCCACGATACCGAAATCGTGCTATCGGATGGCGACTGGAGGGCCGCAGTGACGTTCGCGCCGCGCAACGAAGTGCTGGAGAGCCTGAAGGAGTGCATCTCTGCGGCTGTACTCTCGGCAACCAAGGATGGTAGCGACGCCGAGATGCTTGGCTACCTGCTCAACCACGTCGACCAGCGCTTCCGGTTCGGCTATGTGCTCGGCAACGGTCCGGCTTCCGCCTCGACCACACCTGACTTCGAGGACGATTTGGACTTTGAGCAAGACGCGGAGGTGCCGCCCGTTGTGAGCGACGCGATCGACCTTGCCTACACAGATGAGGTCTTGGTACGGACGATTACGAAGTTGCGCGGGCTCGCGCAATGCCTTCGCGAGAGGGTGTATCATGAGCTTCAGGTGCGTGAGCAGGCCGATGAGGGCGTGGCGGACGAACTGATCGAGGAGGAACTAGACAACCTGATCCGGGGCGAGAGGGACTTCCATGAGGCCGCCGATCTGCTGATGGACGAGATCGCGAAGCGCTTCGACCTTCTTCCACCTGGGAATCTTCAGAAGTCACGGCAGGGTTGGCCCATCGCATGGTCTGGTGAGTGGCCAGCCGAAGAGCGTAAGGAGTTTCTCAGCGCGGTGCGCCGCTTCTCCAGCAACTATGCGCCTCGATTCGGTCAGTTGCTAACACCGCTGGTGAACGGTGTCCGTGTGGCCGGTCCCTTCTTGCCTACATGGGACGGCAGCGAGAGCCCAAAGCTGGTTCTTCTGGACGGGGAAGGGCTAGGTCATACATCCAAATCGTCAGCGGCCGTTTCCACGGCCATAAGCCGCAACATCGATGGCGCGGATGCAGTCCTGCTGGTGGACAGTGCGACCCAGCCGATGCAGGCAAGCTCGGTGGCCGCGATGCGAGAGGTCGTCATTACGGGCAGTGCGCGCAAGCTGCTCTTCGCCTTCACGCGCTTTGACGAGGTCCAGGGCGATAACTTGCCGAATGCTGCCGCCAAGGCGCGCCATCTTGTGGCTTCGGCGGAGAACGCGATAGCGGCCCTCGGAGAGGAGCTTGCTCCGAGCGCGGCGCGAGCCCTGCGCCAACGCTTGGCCAAGGCGCGCTTCTTCTTAGCGGAAATTCACAAGCCGCTGAACCCGAACACCCTCTCAGGGAAGCGCACGATTTCGCAACTGAAGAAGCTCGTTAAGGCGGCTTACGCGGTGCTCGACCGACCACAGTCCAGTGACATCTGCCGACCCGTTTATGATCGAATGAACCTAGTCTTGGCGATTCGCCGGGCTACCAAATCCTTCCACCATGCGTGGCGACAGCGTCTGGGACTCGAAGGATCCGGGAAGGAGCACTGGACGCGTGTGAAGGCCTTGAATCGGCGGCTCGCAGAGGGGTGGAAAGATCACTACGATACGTTGCACCCCATCGCCGATCTGCGCAGGAATCTCCAGAAGCGACTTTACATGTTCGTCCAAAACCCTCTGCGCTGGGAAGGCCGCGAACCCGGGGAGGACGAGAAACAGGGATGTCTAGATGTGTTCGCGGAAGATCTCGGACGCCGAATCGTGGACCTATGCGAGAGACGGATATGGCACGAGCGATTGCCTCAATGGAACGATGCGTACGCCAAGTACGGCATCGGGTCAACGCGCGTGCGCGCCAAGATCATTGTTGATGAGGTTTTTGGACCGGCCGCGCCAGTGCCGGACGTTACGCCCTCGCCTGACCGCAACCAGTTCCTGCGAGAAGTTAGTGCGGAGGTGCAGAGTGCGGCCGAGCAGGCTGGTGCAGTGTTGCAATGAGAGGGCACGCGCCTGATCGACGAGGCGCAGACATGCTCTTGAAGGGCACCGGCCGGGCGTGTGGAGCGTGGATAGCTGCCGCGACGATCTTGGTACTGACGGGAGGTCAGGCGTGCCGGATTCTCGACGATGGCACTTGCCCTGCGTGGAATCCGCCGGGCATCGAGGTCGCCGTCGTGGACGCGGGGTCGGGTAGGTTTGTTCCGCTTAGCGCGAACCCGACCGGGTTCACTATCCGTGGGAGGCTTCGAGTGCGAGAGCCCATGGTCTTGGTCCATCCCTCTTCCGAAGCTCCCACCCGGCTTGAGGGCGGCTACGGACCTCCGGGGGCCCGTTCGGAGGTTCTCGTTTACGAGGTGGAGATTTCAGCCGACGGTTATGAACCTGACGCACGAGCGACATATCCGTTGAGGTGGACAACTGCGGTAACGCTCGAACCGTGGAGTTGACCGCACACCTGTTGCCTTCGACACCTACGGGATAGCCTGCGCCACCCCCTGCGGCGGCACATGGAGCGGCAACGATCAGAACTCGGCCGCCGTTGAGGAACACTACGCCGTACCGGAGCGACAGCTCTTCGGAGGATCGAGGGGGGAGTTCTGGTCACGGTCGCGGCCACTCGCGACGAGGGGATTCCGCCGGTGGTCTCCACTCGTGGCCGGGTACCTTTGACTTGGCCGCAGACGCTGACACATCCAAGAGCGTTCGAGAGCGTCGATCTACATCCCGTTTGGGAAACATGAACTGATAGGGGGACAGCAATCACTAGAACAAACGTAACAGTATGAATAGCAATATGTTATAATGTTCTTTCCCATCGAGCCATTCCTCCGCCCCTGGCCCTCTGCGATCGTCCCCGCCTGCCCACCGAAGGACCGGCACCGCGGCCCCGATGCCGCCTCCCGCCGGCCTTCCCCACCGGGAACCGCCCACATGCCAGGGAAGCGCGAGCCACCCCCAAGACCGAAGCACGACGCCTCCTACAAGAGTTTCTTCGCGCACCGCCGCACCGTCGCCGACACCCTGCGCGCCTCCGCAATCGACATTGCCGCCCACCTCGACTTCACCACCCTGGAGCGCATGCCCGCCAGCTTCGTCACCCGCGCCCTCGGCCAGCGCCACGCCGACATGCTCTGGCGGGTTCAGACGACTGGCGGGCGCTGGCTCTACATCCTCGTTCTGCTCGAGTTCCAGTCCACCGTGGACCCCACCATGGCCCTGCGGATGACGAACTATGTGACCACCATCTGGATGCAGCTCGAAGCGGACGACCTCGGTCCCGGCGGCGAGTTCCCTTTCGTTCTGCCCATCGTCATCTACAACGGCGGGCGTCCCTGGACCGCAGCGACCGACATCGCCGACCTTCCGGCCCAGATGCCGAAGGCAACGCTTGGATACATGCTCCGTCACCGGTATCTTCTCATTGAGATCCAGACCGAGGATCCCGAGCAGCTCCCGCTGGACAACGTGCTCGCAATGATCGCCAAGTTCGAGCAGGCGCCCACGGCGGAGGCCACGGAGGAATTGATTCGCTCGCTGCCGGAATGGATCAAGAGTATCAGCCTGCCGGAGCTCAGGGAGCCTTTCTTGGAGTGGATAGAGCAGGTGGTGACAGAGCGGCATGGTGAAGCCGGCAGGGAATTGCGACGCAACCTCAGAAGAGAGGGGGAACCAAAGGTGACTACACTACTCGACCGGGCCCGGCAATGGGGCGAGGAACGGGACCAGCAATGGCTGCAGAAGGGGCTTGAGAAGGGGCTGCAAGAGGGGCTTGAGAAGGGTATCAAGGAGGAGCGTCGCGCTTCGCTCCAGCGGGAGCGGGAGCTGGTCCACCGGATGGTCGCCCGCAGGTTCGGTCCCGGCACCGCCGAACAGCTCCTGCCGCTGCTCGACCGGCTCTCCGATCCGGAGTCGATCGTGGCCATCGCCGACGCCGTGATCGAATGCGAGACCGGCGAGGAGTTCCTTCAGAGGGTGCGGGAGGCCTGAAGCGTCAACCAGACCTTACATTCTGTAAAGTTCTGATTACATAGGGGCCGCACCAGCGGTCTACCTCACCTCCGCCGGCACCCGCTTCACCACCACCGTCGGCACATCCAGCTCATCCGTCTCTACATAGGCGACCAGCCCGTTGGGCCCGAACGCCGCAAACATGATGGCGCCGCTTTCCTGGGCGAAGGTTCCCACGTACCGGCCGTCCGCGCCGATGACGTCAATGGCCGATGCGGGTGCCGGAGAGGTGCTCAATGACAGTCCGGCCATCACGTTGCCGGCCAGGTAGTCCTCCCACGGATAGCCATCCTCCGGAGTGCGCCGCACCCAGACGGCACCCGTCCAGGTGGTTCTGAGGTCATCGATAACCGGAATTTCGCCGAAGACCGGGTAGGACCGCGCCTCTTCGAGCATGCCCTGTCACGATCTGCTCGGCGCGCACGGGATTCCCGTCAATGTTCAACCGTTCGAGCACTCTGGGGCCCTCACGCTGTTGCATCGAACCGCCAACGCCGCCTCCGAGGACGGTAAACGTGACGATCCGCTTGACGTAGCCAATCAACGTTCCGCCTGCCCCCGCCCGCAGGAGGTACGTCCTCCTGCCGTCCTGCGGATTCGTTTGCTGGCCGGTGGGCTCCTGTTCAATTCCGGGAAAGCCGGGGAAGCGAACCATTCGGTCGACTTCACCCCCGGGCCGGAAGACGTGGTACGCCCTGTGACCATAGTCGGCCACGACCATCGTCCCATCGCGGAAGGTGACGGCCGAGTTGGCGATCTGGAACTCTCCCGGGCCCTCCCCGGCACGGCCGAACGCCGTGACCAGCCCGCCCAGGGAATCGACAACCGTGATCCGCATGCTGCTGCCGCGTTGTCCGACATCGGTGATGTGAAGATTGCCGGCAGCGTCGAAAGCCAGCGAGGTGATGGACGTGAACAACTCCCAATCGGCACCCCCGCCGCCGACCCGGAACACGTCCTCGAACTCGGCGGAAAGTGCGACATCTTCCGAGGGGAGCGCGATGACGGGGACCTGGGCGGCCAGCGAGAGCGGTGCGGCCGGGGAGAGCAGACAGGCCGCCAACAGCCTCGATAGCGGTGGGAAGATCAATCGGTTCATACTGTCTCCAGATACTTGATGCGCCCGGCGGTTTTCCTACGCCCCGGGCCCCCGGCAATCCTTCCCGTCTGCCCATCGGAAGCGGCCGGGTTCAGGGCGAACGGGAGCTGGTTCACCGGCTGGTCACCCGTAGGTTCGGGCCTGGCACTGCCGAACGCGTCCTTCCATTGCTCGACAAGCTTTCCGACCCGGTGCGCATCGCGGCCATCGCCGACGCCGTGATCGAATGTGACACCGCCGAGGGGTTCCTCAGGCGGGTGCAGGAGGGCTGAAGAGCCGCTTCACCACCACTGTCTGGACCCCGAGATCGTCCGTCTCGATGAACGCCAGCAGCCCGTTCGGCCCGAAGGCGTCCGGCAGAGGGGTCGTGCCGGCCAGATAGCTGCCCAGGTAGCGGCCCGGCCTCTTCGAGTCTCCTCAGGCGCCGGTCCTTCTCGGCACGGATGACGCGGCCCGTCACCGGTTCCGGCTCGAAGGGGCGTTTCAGAATTCGCACGACGCCTGTCTCCCGAGAGAACCGTGCGCTCGATGCCGTGCGAAGTGGGCAGCACGATCGGGCCGGAAAACGCGGCGCCCGTCATGGTGTACCCGGTCGCCTGGGTCGGCACGTGGACGATCGCTTCCGCCCCCGGCTGCGCCTTTATGGGGCCCATCCTCCACGACCCGGCGGACCCGGACATGCGCACCATGCGTTCGAATTCGCCGTCCGCGCGGAACAGGTGGTAGCCGCGTCGTGCCATGTCGGCCACCACCACGCGTCCGTCGGAAAGGACAGTCATTGCGAAGGCGTCGCCGAACTCGCCCGGGCCCTCGCCCATCCCGCCGTGAGGGGCAGGGCTAAGTAAAGAAAACATGACAAGTTGTAATGTCGGCTTTACATATCCCCCACGATCCCCTCCATCCCCAACCCCCTCAGCACCTCGTTCACCTCCGCCAGCTCTTCGCCCCACACTCCCTCCAGCTCGGCGAGCAGCCCCTCCAGCGTCCCCACCATGATCTCGAACACCTCGTACATCCCGCTCGTCGGCCGCCCATCCCCACGCTCCGACATCGACAGCAGGTTCGCCAGCCGGTTGTTCACCTTGATCGGGAAGTTGAGCGGGTCCTGGTTGGACCGGTTCCGCACCTGGTAGATCTCCCCCTCGATCTCGTCCAGCGCCGTCCGCAACCGGTCCGCCGCGGCGCTCAGCCGTTCGTCATCCACCGCCTCCAGCCGCTCCTCCAGCTCCGCCTTCACCCGCCGGATCTCGATCACCGCGCGGTTTGCCTCGTTCACCCTGGCGCGGATCTCCATCCCGAAGTCGTACTGTGCGACCAGGTCCTCGTCCGTTACGTCCTCGATCCACGGGTTGCGGCGCACCTCCAGCTCGACGCTCGTGGAGACGACGCCCAGGTCCAGCCGCGCGCGGTACATCCCCGGGGGGACCGTCGGCGACATCGTCCGCACCCCCCAGAGGATCATCCCGGGGAAGGTGGCGGCCGGATCGGTCCGCAGGTCCCACCGCAAGCGATTCCAGCCGGCCTCCAGCGGCAGTTCCGGACCCGACCAGCGGTCCCGCGCCTCGCCCTCCGCCGCCACCGTGAAGGTCCGCAGCACGTTCCCGTCCGCGTCCACGATCTCCAGCTTCGGGTCCGACACCGCTCCGCTGGCGACCGCCTCCGCAATGAAGTCCCCCAGCCACCACGTCAGCACCGCCCCGTTCGCCGACCGGTACGCAGGGGCCGGTTCGAACATCGCCAGGTCCCCATCCAGCATCCCCGGCTGGTGCTGCCTGAGCGGCCCCACATTGTCCAAGACCCAGAACCCCCGCCCGTGACTCGCCATCGCCAGCTCGTCGTGCTCCGGGATCACGTCCGTCACCGGCATGTCCGGCAGCCCCGGGTTCAGTTCCTGCCACCACGCCCCGTCATCGAACGACACGTACACGCCGTGATTCGTCCCCGCGTACAGGAGCCCCTCGCGGTTCGGGTCCTCGCGCACCGAGTTCACGTAGGCGTCGTCGCGGATACCGTTCACGATCCTGGTCCACGTCTCGCCGTAATCGTCCGTCTTCCACACATGCGGCCGGAAGTCGTCGAGCAGCGGCAGGCGCGCCGACACGTACGCCTTGCCCGCGTCGAACGCAGACGCGTCGATCAGGCTGACGCGCCCGAAGTCCGGCATGTCCGGAGGCGTCACGTTCGTCCAGCTCCCGCCTCCGTCGCGCGTTACGTGCACGAGCCCGTCGTCCGACCCCGTCCAGATCACGTCGATGTCCACCTTGCCGGGACCGACCGCGAAGATCGTCGCGTAGACCTCCGGGCCGTTCATGTCGCCGGTGATGGGCCCGCCGGAATGGCCCAGCGTCATGGGGTCCGCGCGGGTGAGGTCGTCGCTCAGGCGGTCCCAGCTGTTGCCGCCGTCGGTGCTCCGCCAGAGCCGGTTCGACGCGGTGTACAGGGTGTTGGGGTCGATGGGCGAAAAGATGATCGGAAAGGTCCATTGCCAGCGCTCGACCATGTCGATGGCCGGCTCGCCGGAGTAGAACCAGGGGTAGGGATTGACCTCGCGCGAGGTGCCCAGGCGCCGGTTGTAGCGGTCCAGGTAGCGGCCGTTGTTGGTGCCCGAGAAGAAGACGTCGAGGTCCTTCGGATCGGGCGCGATGTAGCCCGGCTCGCCCCCGCCCGCCCGGTAGTGCACGTCCATCGAGCCGCGGGTAATGGCCGGGGCGCGGGCGCCGGCGGGGACTCCGCCGTAAGCGCCGGCGTCGGCCCCATCGCCCCGCCCGCCCGCCATCGCCGCCGCGAACCGACCCGCGTTCCAGTCGGACGGCAGGCAGAGCGTGCTGTTGTCCTGCTGCGAGCCGCAGATGTGCCAGGGGATGTGCGACGTCGTGACGCCGTGGTAGAACTGCGCGGTGGAAAACTCCTGGTCGGTCCACTGGCTGCCGGTGGTGAAGCTGACCGCGCCGCCGCCGTCGTTGGCGACCACGACGTGCGCGGGGTCGTCGGGGTCGATCCAGAAGTCGTGGAAGTCGCCGTGGGTGCCGTTGTTGATGACTTCGTAGGTGGCGCCGCCGTCGGTCGAGCGGAAGAACGACGTGTTCTGCACATAGACGACGTCCTCGTCGTGATGGTCGGCGTACACGTGCGTGTAGTAGAAGGCGCGCTGCCGGATCCGCCGCTCGTCGTTGATGAGCTCCCAGGTGTCGCCGCCGTCGTCGCTGCGGAAGAGCCCGCCGTCGTCGTGCTCGAAGAGGGCGTAGACGCGGTTGGAGTTCGCGGTCGACACCGCCAGGCCGATCTTGCCGACGACGCCTTCAGCCGGCATGCCGGGGTTGCGGGTGATCTCGGTCCACGTGTCCCCGCCGTCGACCGATTTGAACATGCCGCTGCCCGGCCCGCCGGACGACATCGTGTACTCCTTGCGGAAGGCCTCCCAGAGCGCCGCGTAGATCACGTCGGGGTTGTTGCGGTCGATCGCGATGTCGATCGCGCCGGAGCGCACGTCGCGGAAGAGGATGCGCTCCCAGGTGTCGCCCCCGTCGGTGCTGCGGAAGACGCCGCGCTCCTCGCTGGGGACGCCGTATTTGCCGAACGACGCGACGTAGACGATGTCGGGATCGGTCGGGTGGATGCGGATCGTGGAGATGCCGTGCGACTCGCGGAAGCCGATGTGCTCCCAGGTGGCGCCGGCGTCGCGGCTGCGGTAGACACCGTCGCCGGGCAGGATGTTGCCGCGGATGCAGGTCTCGCCGGTGCCGATGAAGACGAGGTCGGGGTCGGTTTCGGCGACCGCCACCGCACCGATCGAGGCGGAGTTGATCTGGAAGTCCGTCACGGGGAACCATTCTTCCCCCCCGTCGACCGTCTTCCACAACCCCCCACCCGTCGCCCCGAAGTAGGCCTCCATCGGGCGCCCCTTCACCCCACTCGCCGCAATCGACCGCCCACCGCGGTCCGGCCCGAGGTTGCGCCAGGAATACCCGGCGAGGAAGGCGGAATCGAGGACGGGTTGCTGGGCGGCGAGGACCGCGCCCGAGAGGAGGGCCGCGCCCGAGAGGAGGGCCGGGATTGTGAAATGTTTCACGAGTGGTTTCCTGTGGAGTGCGGGGAGGGGTTCGGCGCGGTCAACGTACCGGGAATGCCGCATGCCGGACAAGCAATCCGCCGGGACAGGCAATCCGTTCTTGGCTCCCCATGGTGTTGTCGCTATTCTCCACCGGTTGAAATCCCGTCACGTCAGAGTGGTTGAACCATCGAGGAGCCGGTCCCATGCATATGCGAAACAGTTTGTCCACCGCGGCGCTCATCGCCATAGTCGCGACGCCGGGCTGCACCGAAACCACCACGCCGCCGCCGGTCGTCGAACCCGGTTCCGAGACGGTCGTGTTGGACGCGGACGACGCCATACGGATCCGCATGCTGCTGTCGGTCACGGTCGCGCCGTCGCTGGGAGCCGTGACCTGGCAGGCGGCCGGGTTCGCCGCCGAGGACATGGGCCCCATCCACGGGCGCGAGGTGGAGCTGGGCGACCCCGTGGACACGAGCTGTTCGCCGGAAGGCGGCCGCGCGGGCGCGATGGGAATCCTCGGGGACCGGAAGGTGGCCGGTATCGTCGGAACCAACTGCTCGGCCGCGGCAGTGGCGGCGGCGGCGGTCGTCAGCGACGCGGACCTGGTCATGATTTCGCCGAGCAACACCTCGCCCCGCCTTACCTCGGACCTGGCCGGCAACGCGAATCCCGACTATCACCCCGGCTACTTCCGCGTGTCGTCCAACGACCTGCACCAGGCGCGAGCCCTGTCGGACTTCGTCTACAACCGGTTGGAGCTGCGGACCGTGGCCACCGTTCACGACGGCGACCCGTACACCTCCGCCCTCGTGGAGGCGTTCGCCAACGCGTTCTCGGCTCTAGGGGGCACGGTACCGTCCCAGGCCGAAATCGTGAAGGGTCAAACAGACATGGCGGACGTGCTCGCGGAGTTCGCGACCGCCGGACCGGACGCCATCTTCTTCCCCCTGTTCGTGACGGAGGGGTCGGCCTTCGCCGAGCAAGCGCAGGGGTTCGCCGGGCTTGAGGGAACGACCCTGATTTCCGCGGCGGCGCTGCTGGTCTCCCAGTTCCTGGCGACGCCGCAGTCGGAGGGGATCTACTTCGCCGGACCCGAGGCGGACTTCCGCTCCAACGTCAACGAGGTGACCGGCCGCAGTGGCGAGCAGGTTCTCGCCGCCTTCGACGCCAGGCACGGCGGCTTCCCCCTGTCCCCCTACTGGGCGCACGCCTATGACGCGACCACCATCCTCCTCTCGGCGATCGAGGCGGTCGCGGTGGAGGAAGGCGACATGCTGCTCATCGACCGGACGGCCCTTCGCGCGCAGGTGCACGCAACCGCCATGAGCGGCCTCGTCGGCACGATCTCCTGCGATCGATTCGGCGATTGCGGCACCGGGCGGATGAACATCTACCACCACACCGACAGGAACATCACCGACGTCGCCAGGCTGCCGGTCGTGTACGTGTACACCCCCTGAGACCGCGGATCTATCGACCGGCCTCCAGCCGCATCACCGTCGGCTCGCGGATCGCCATATCCATCGGCCCGGCCCCGGGGACATGGTCCCCGCTACATCCCGTCAGTAGACCGCCCAGATCCGTACCGGTCCGCTGATCGACATCCGGATCGTGCCGGCTCCGGGCACCTGGTTGGTTCCCTCGATGGTCCGTTGCGACGCCGAGTACTTCGGCAGGTTGCGCTCCGGATCCCAGAGGACGTATCCCGTGGTCGAGCCGCTGAGAGTCTGCCTCACCACAGCATCGCCCACCCCTTCGAGCATTTCCATCGTGATGTCCCCCTGCATGGCGATGTTCAGCAGGGTCTCGCCCTCGACCAGGGTGTCCCCCATGAGCGTGTACGTGTAGACGGTCTGCGTGGCCGACTCCGATGTCTCCTCCTCGACGGCCCAGGTCACCGTGTCCACCCAGGTGCCGCCGCGGCCGATCGGGCGGGCGGGAAGCCGCGGGAAGATCTCGAAGGCGACCGCAGGGAAGGGGGTCAGGTCCATCACCGCACTGTCGAGGCTGGGCATCGCCCCGACCTCCACGTGGCCCTGCCGGCCCAGCACCAGCGCGAGCGGCCCGGTCACGTCTTCGGCACCCGCGCTCCGGGTGCCCATTCCCGGACTCGACGAGGCAACGTTGAAGCCGACCACGGTGCCGTAGATCCCGACCCCGGCAACGTCACGGGCGAACACCATGTTCATCGTCAGGAGCGTCGTGGTCGTAACCTCGATGTCGCCGGCGGCCGTGCTCACGCTGACCACCACGGAATCGTCGACGTGGTAGAGGGCGGTCGGGGGCGTGGGGACGCGGTAGGAAAAGCTTGTGGTGGGACCGGTTCCGGCGTTCGGGGTGGGGGCCGGGGCCGACCCTCCGGCGCAGGCGGCTGCCGGCAGAAGTCCGATGATCGCGAGCAGTGTTCCGTTCCTCATTGGTTCCTCTCCAGTCGGACCCGCGTGGATCCGGTTATCGTCACCTCTCCGGACGGCATCGGGGGCGGCATTTCGACCGGCCAGCTTCCGCTCCGGTGGCTTTCGGCGTAGGCCACCAGGCCCCGCTCGATGTCCCAGAGGATGAGACCCGTTGTCGTGAACCCGAGGGACTGGGTCATCGTCATCCCCATCATCTCCATGCTGATCTCGCCGGTGGTCTCGCTGTCCGCAGTAATGTGCAGCATCGCGTGTCCGTCCACCACGGTGTCCCCGGCGAGCGTGTACGTGACGACGGTCGTGGTCGCCGACTCCACCCCATCGGCGTCCACCTCCTGCGCCAACGTATCCACCCAGGCGTCGCCGGGGCGCACAACCTGGTCGGGCAGCCGCGGGAGGATCTCCGTTGCGATGGATGAAACGTCCGTGAGCGACATTCCCGGGCCAATGCCCGACAGCTCCGGCATTCCAGCGAACTCCGGAGAAGAGATGATCTCCTGCTCGCCCTTCCTGCTCAACAGAAGCTCGTAGCTCCCGCTGATGACGGACTCGTCGAGGCTCGTGTTCCCGATCATCTCGTTCTCGGCGGACACGTCCAGCTCCTCGATGGTGCCGGTCACGCGGACGCCTTCCTGATCCTGCGCGAATTCCAGGCCCAGCGTAATGACCGAGTGTACCCCGAAAGAGATGTCCATTCCGGCCATTCCGGTCGAGGTCACCATGGAGTCCACGAGCTGGTAGGTCGCGTTCGGCGGCGACGGTACGGCGTACGCCAGCGGGCCGGTCGGGGATGGACCGCCGGGGCCCGCGCAGCTGGCGGTGGCCATGGTGGTCACGGCGGCAATGGCCGTGATGATGGACGGCAAGTGCTTCCTGGTCATGGATACTCTCTCAGCTGGCTTCAAATCCCGTATTCTTGTGGGTACCATCGCAGAACGGCTTCGTCGACGACGCGCCGCAGCGGCAGAGCGCGCCCTTCGTCCCCTGCGACTTCGCGCCGTCCGACGCCGCGACAGTCAGCGGCCCGCGCACCAGCAGCGGTCCGTTGGCCGCGCAGACGATGACGACGGCGTCTCCCGGCACGGCCTCCTCGCTGCCCGGCACCAGCCGTCCGCCCTGGATTGTCCCCGGATCGTCGAACCCCACCCGGCGGTGCGATCCGTCGCAGAAGGGCTTGTTGCGCGAATGGCCGCACCGGCACAGCGCCACGTCACCCGTGTCGGCCACGACCTCGCCGGCGACCTCGACCCGGATCCGGCCGGTCAGGCACAGGGGGCCGCTCGGCGGCACCTCGGCCACATTGCCGGCGGGAGCCACCGGCGCGTCGCCCGCGGCACCGTTCGCACCTGCCGTCCGCTCGTCACTCATTCTCGTCTCCGTAGTCCTTCATCCGCGTCACATCCGCCGGTACCGGGGGCCGCTGCCGCCCTCGCGCGGGGACCACCGCGGCCCGAGCACGTCGGTTGCCTTGCAGTCCACGCAGTTGGGCGCGTTGACGCGCAGGCGGTCTCCGTCGCGCTCGTACACCCCGGCCGGGCACAGGTGAACGTACATCTCCGCGACCTCCTCCGACACATCTTCGCCCACGGCCAGGTGCGAAGGGATGTCGTCACGGGTCTGGTTTCCGCTCTTGAAGACGGCGTCGACCTTGGAGACGGCGAGGGGGCCGTCCGCCCGGCGCACTGCGTTCACGGCTCCCGCGGCCCCGGCTCCTGCGCCCCGGGCCCCGGCGTCCGGCGAGCCCCCTGGTTCTCCGTCCGCCCCTGGCGGCGGCGCCAGCCACTTCGGCTCCGCCGCATCCGTCTCCGTCGCGATCCGTCCGCCGGGCAGGCGCCCTCCCGTCACCGTCGCCAGGCTCGCCTTCACGCCGCCGCGGAAAAACCCGCTCTTGAACGCGAGGCGCATGTTGCGGTTGCGCTTCAGGTCGCCGACCACGTACGAGCGGTCCGCCGCCTCGGTGTAGGACGCGAGGCCCGCCTCCGACACGTCGTCCGCCTTGAGCGCGGCATGGATCGCGCGCGCGGCCAGGATCCCGGAGTGCATCGCATAGTGGATCCCCTTCAGCGACGCCACGTCCACGTAGCCGGCCGCGTCGCCGACGATGCAGATCCCGCCCCCGTGCCGGCGCGCGGGCAGGGAGTGGTAACCGCCTTCCGGGATCGTCTTGGCGCCCCATTCGAGCATCTCGCCGTCCTGGAGGATGCCGCGGAAGAGCGGATGGTGCTTGACGCGCTGCAGCAGGCCGTGCACGTCGAGCCGCGCGTCCCGGTAGTCGAGGCTGACGACCAGGCCCAGCGCGACCAGGTCGTCCGCGAGCGGATACGCGAAGGTGCCGCCGAAGCCGTCCTTCATCAGCGGCCAGCCCACCGTGTGGATGATCCGGTCCAGCGGCCTGCGGACTTCCCACAGTTCCTTGACGCCCAGCGAATGGATCTGCGGGTTGGCCGACCCGATCCGCTGCCAGTCCAGGTAGGCCTGGGTGAGGGCGCCGCGCGTTCCCTCGGAAAGCACGGTCACGCGCGCGGTCACATCCACCGGCGGCATGTAGTTGGGCCCGCCCGGCTCCCCTTCGCGGTTGAGGCCGCGCGGGGCCGTCCGCACGCCGATGACGTCGTCACCGTCCACGAGGAGGCCGTCGGCGGGGAAGCCCGGCAGGATCATCACTCCCGCCTCTTCGGCGCGCTCGCCGAGCCAGCGCACGATTTCGCAGATCGAGGCGATGTGGTTGCCGTGGTTGCGCATCGTCGGGGGCGCGGGGATGCGGATCGCCCTCCGCGCCGTCATCAGGTACACCGCTTCACGGCCCACCGGGCGACGCAATGGCAGTTCGGGAACCTCCATCCCCGGGAAGAGCTCCCGAAACGCCCGCGGGTTGACGACCGCGCCCGACAGGTTGTGGTCCCCCAGCCCTTCGGCCTTCTCCAGCACCCCGATCTCGAGGTCGCCGACGCCATCGCCCGCCTGGTTCCCCTCCGCCACCAGCCGGGCCAGTTCGATCGCTCCGGCGAGCCCGGCCGGCCCCGCACCCACGAAGGCGACGTCGAGCGGCACGGCCTCGGCGTCCGGCGGCTCGCGCAGGATGAGGCTGTCCATCGGCAGCGCCGGCTGGTGCCGGGCGGGTTCAATGCGGCGCCGGGCGCGGTCGGGGCCATGTCGGCCGGCCACGCTCCGGTCTCGGGCTTCGGGAATGCGGTTCGGTGGTTTCATCGGTGTTAACTTACCCCCATGAGCCGTTCCGCACCCACCTCCCGGTCCGCCCGCTCGCGACCCGCCACCCTCGGCGCCCTCAAGGCCTCCGGCTACCGCTCCCGTCCGGTCAAGGACGAGATGCGCGAGAACCTGATCGCCAGACTGGAGTCCGGCGAGACGCTCTTCCCCGGGATCCGCGGGTACGACGACTCGGTCATTCCGCAGCTGGTGAACGCGGTTCTGGCCCGCCACGACTTCATCCTGCTGGGGCTGAGGGGACAGGCGAAGAGCCGGATTCTGCGGCAGCTGACGGGACTTCTCGATGCCCGGATGCCCGTGATCGCGGGAAGCGAGGTGAACGACGACCCCCTCGCGCCGATCTCGAAGTACGGGCGCCAGGTGATCGCGGAGTGCGGCGACGACACCCCGATCGAATGGCTGACGCGCGAACAGCGCTACCTGGAGAAGCTGGCGACGCCCGACGTGACGATCGCGGACATCATCGGCGACCTCGACCCGATCAAGGCGGCCCGCGGCGGCCACATCCTCTCCGACGAGCTCACCATCCACTACGGGATGCTGCCCCGCGCGAACCGCGGCATCTTCGCGATGAACGAGCTCCCGGACCTGTCGCCGCGGATCCAGGTGGGGCTCTTCAACATCCTCGAGGAGGGGGATGTGCAGATCAAGGGATACCCGATCCGCCTGCCCCTCGACCTGCTGATCGCCTTCACGGCGAACCCGGAGGACTACACCGCGCGCGGCAAGATCGTCACCCCGCTCAAGGACCGGATCGCGGCCGAGGTGCGCACCCACTACCCGCCGGATGTCGGCATCGGCATGGCGATCACCGAGCAGGAGGCGTGGACGCAGCGCAACGGCCGCCCGCTGGAGATCCCGAAGTTCGTGCGCGAGGTGGTCGAGCGGATGGCCTTCCTCGCGCGGATGGAGAAGCGCGTCGACCAGCGCAGCGGGGTCAGCCAGCGGATGCCGATCGCCGTGATGGAGACGCTGGTGTCGAGCGCCGAGCAGCGCGCGATCCGGCAGGACGAGAGCGCGGTGGTGCCGCGGATCGGGGACGTGTACGCGTCGCTGCCCGCGATTACCGGCAAGATGGAGCTGGAGTACGAAGGCGAGCTGCAGGGGGCGCGGCGGATCGCCCGGGAGCTGGTGTCGCTGGCCGCCGGGATCACCGTGGACAACTACCGCGAGATCGCGCGCGTGGGCGAAGAGGAACCGTTGGCCGATCCGGTTGATTTCGACGACGACGAGGAACTCGAAGTGGACGATTCCGATGTCGAGCCGATCATCAGCTACTTCGAGGGCGGCGGCGTCATGCAGGTCTCGGAGGACGCGGCGGCGTCGGCCTGCGTGACCGGCTTCGGCCAGATCCCCGGGCTGCTGGAGCTGGCCGAAACGCTGGGCCTGGCGCCCGAGGGGGCGTCCGACGGGCTCAAGGCGGCGGCATGCGAGCTGATCCTGGAGGGGCTGGTGTGCGACCGGAAGATCAGCCGGACCCGGAGCGGGGGGTACACGCGGTCGAGCGATTAGCCGGGCCGGACGCCAGGGCCGGCGCCTGAGCGGTCTCCCGCGCGCTCGAGCCAGCGGGTGAGGAGCGCGGCGATCTTCTGTTGGGCGACGGGGAGGGCCCAGTTGTCGAGCTCGGTGGGGTGGAGCCAGGTGTGGGGGGCGGGCGGGGGGTGGGGTTCGCCGGCCGGGGGGCGCGCGGGCGCTTCCATGTCGCGGTGGGATGCAGGGTTGCCTCCAGGGCATGGGGGATTGCCTTCAGGGCATGGCGGATTGCCTCCAGGGAGGGGAAATGTGCTCCCGTGGGATGGGCGGTCATCCCACCGCGTTGGGCGGGGGACCCGGATGATGACGGGCCGATAGGAGGCGCGCAGGTGTGTGAAGGCGTGGTGGATGGTGGGCAGGGATTGTGCCGGGCCGAGGGCGGAGGCGGGGAGGGGGTGGGGGCCGTGGGCGCGGAGATGTTCCCGGGCGACGCGCAGCGCGGCCTCGGTCACCCCCGCCCCACCCCCCACCACCTCGCACGGGAACTCCCACATCCTGGCAAGCAGTCCCTCCGGCGGCCGCCTCACCACCATCGTCCTCCCGGCTTCGTCCACCATCACCGCCACCGCGTACTCCACCCGGCGCACACCCCCCCGCCGCCCCCGCGCGGGACGCTCCCCGACCGTCCCCGCCATCCGCGCGCGGCACCATCGCGCAACCGGGCACTCCGCGCAGCGAGGCGCCCGGGGCGTGCACACCGTCGCCCCCAGCTCCATCATCGCCTCGTTGAAGTCGCCCGGGCGCTGCGGGTCGAGCAGTCGCGCGGCTTCCTGCCGGAGCCGTCCCGCGGCGGGCCGTTCCAGGTCCAGCAGCCGCGCCAGCACCCGCCGCACATTTCCGTCCACCGCGGGAACCGCCCGGCCGAAAGCGATGCTGGCCACCGCCCCGGCCGTGTATTCGCCCACCCCCGGCAGCGTCCTCAGCTCGTCGGGGTCCTCCGGCAGCCGTCCCCCGTACCGCTCCCGCACCATCCGCGCGGCCCGGTGAAGATTCCGGGCCCGCGAGTAGTACCCCAGCCCCTTCCACTGAAGGATCACGTCGTCGACATCGGCGCCCGCCAGCGCGTCGAAGTCCGGAAACCGCCGCATCCAGCGCTCGTAGTATGGAATCACCGTCTCCACCCGCGTCTGCTGCAGCATGAACTCCGACACCATCACCCGGTACGGCGTCCGCCCGATCCGCCATGGCAGCGCCCGGCGGTTCGCGTCGAAGTGGGCCAGCAGGGCCGCGCGGCAATCTGCGGCCTCCGCGCCCGCCACGCCCTCCGGGTCACCGGACCTCCCTGTCATGGCATCCCGCCCCCGCCGCGGATAATCTTCATCATGCGCTTCACCACCTATACCAAGTACCGGAAGGGCTGGCTCGACCTCCTCAATCTGGCGAGCCTCGTCGAGGCGCTCTCCGACTTCCTCATGGACGGCGGCTTCGCCGGGGGTCCGCACTTCCACCCCTACTGGGGCTGGTCCGGGATTCAGGATACGGCGTCCGTCGACGCGTTGAAACAGGCGATCCTCCGCGCGCTCCTCGACAGCGGCCAGCTGACCTCGGATATGGTCAGGGAGCTGCGGGGCGAGGGCCCGGGCAACCCGGAGCTCCAGCGGGAGATCGCCGAGCTGCTCGACGAGATCGTTCGGAAGATGGCCGAGGAGGGCTACATCTCTCTGGATGGGCAGCCCACCGGGGCGAGCGGGGGCGCCACCGGCGAGGTCACCGGGGGCGGACATATCGACGACGCCCGCGAGGCCGCAGGCCAGGTCCAGTTCGATCTCACGCGGCAGGGTCTCGACTTCCTGGGGTACCGGGCACTCCGGAACCTGCTGGGTTCGCTCGGCCGTTCCAGCATCGGTTCGCACGACACCCGCGAGTACGCCACCGGGGTGGAGGCGGACGCCGGCAGCAAGCCGTACGAGTTCGGCGACACCCTCAACCTGGACATCCCCCGGACGCTGAAGAACGCGATCGCGCGGGAGGGGCTTCGCGTCCCCATCGGTCTCGACTACCGCGACCTGGCGGTCCACCAGACCGACTACCGGTCGTCGTGCGCGACGGTGCTCATGCTGGACATCTCACACTCGATGATCCTCTACGGCGAGGACCGGTTCTCCCCCGCCAAGAGGGTGGCGCTGGCGCTTTCGCATCTCATCCGCACCGAGTTTCCCGGCGATTCGCTGCGCGTCGTGACCTTCGGGGACCGCGCGGAGGAGATCCCGGTGGCCCGGCTGGGGAAGGCGCAGGTCGGCCCCTTCCACACGAACACAGCCGAGGGGCTGGAGGTCGCCCGGCGCCTGCTCAAGGCGCAGAAGAAGGACATGCGCCAGATCATCATGATCACCGACGGGAAGCCGAGCGCGATCACGCTGAAGGGCGGGCGGATCTACAAGAATTCGGGCGGGCTGGACCGCCGCATCCTGCGCGCGACCTACCGCGAGGCCTCCGCCTGCCGCCGCGCGGGCATCCCCATCAACACCTTCATGCTGGCGAACGACGCCTACCTGGTCCGCTTCGTCCGCCAGCTGACGAAGATCGCCCGGGGGAAGGCCTATTTCACCTCGACGATGACGCTGGGACAGTTCATCATGCTGGACTTCCTGCAACGCAAACGCGCGGCCTGAATCCGCCGGCGCTACGCCACTCCCTCGAACGCCTCCGGATTGACCGCCGCGGCCCGCTCAGCCCGCAGCTCCGGCATCACCGCCCGCTGTGCACGCTGCACCAGGAACACCCCCTCGACCGTGAGCCCGAAGACGGCCAGCCCCACGCCGAGCACCGCGCCCCCGATCGCCGCGTCGTGCAGGAAGAGGGCGGCCGCGACGATGGCGACGACCCGCAGCAACGCCCCCGTCCCGACCACCACCGGCCGGCCCGATCGGACGAACAGCCCCTGGTAGTACTGGCGGATCCCGTAGAGGAGCGGATAGGCGGCCGCGATCGGCAGCGCCGGTCCCGCGATCCCCAGCAGCCCCTCCTCGAGCGCGAAGAGGAAGCGGAGGATGGGTTCGCGGAGCGCGGGGATCGACAGCACCAGGAGGAGCGCCATCATCGCGAAGGCGGCGAGCGCGCCCCAGCCCCGCACCCGCCGGTGCGTCTCCGAGCACTTGACGAGCGCGATGCTCGCGTGCTGCAGCTGTCCCACGGGCGCCGCGATGAACCAGGCCACGGCCTCGACGACCGCGAAGGCGGCTATCGCGCGGTCCGGGTCCGCCGTGCGCGCGAGCACCGCGGTGACGATCAGCGGCGTCGCCCACCACAGCAGCACGTTGAGCATGAGTGGTGCCGAGAAGCGGGCGACGTTCTCGCTGTCGACATCGCAGTCGTCCTGTTCGAGCTGAAGTTCGGGGGTGCGCGCCCACATCACGACGGCCATCTCGACGACCATCCCGGCGGTGAAGGCCGCGGCCCCCAGCCAGGCGCCGCCTCCGGTCGCCAGCAGACTGAAGGCGACGACGGCGAGGATTGCGGTCCTCCCGCCCGTGGCCCCGGCGATGGGGACGGTCCGGTGTCCCGCCACCAGCCGCCCCTGGTGGGCCGCGCGCACCGCGGTCAGGAAGGGGACCGGCCACAGCCATTGCATCGCCTGCACGGACTCGCCGAGGACCTCGGCGCTGACGCCGATGAGCCGCGCGAAGACGAGGTCGCCGGCTGCCGTGTAGGCGATCAGCGCCCCGATCAGCGACAGGAGCGCGCCGGTGAGGTAGGCGAAGCGCGTGACCGGCGAGAAGGAGCCACCGGCGAGGAGGCGCGCGGCCGCAACCTGCTGCACGACGAGAAGGGGCGCATAGAGGACGCCGCAGACCGCGAAGGCGGCCTGGTAGCCGGCGAGCGCCGTCACCGGATCGACGGAGCGGGCCAGCGCCGCCGCCAGGATCGGGTTGGTGGCGGTGAGAAGGAGGCTGGTTGCCGCGAGCGGTGAATAGAAACGGGCAAATCCGCCCGCCGTGACGAGGGACTCGCCGTCGTTCACCGGGTGCAGGCCCGCGTCGGACACATGGCGCCACCGCAGGCCCCGCCCACTCCGGGCACTGGCCAAACAGTCTGGAATGTGGAGTTTACCATATGTCAACCCGGCTTTACAGCGTCCGCTCGCCAACCTTTCCGAAGACCCGAAAACAATGCCCAGCCAAGGGATTCCATACTACACCGTCGACGCCTTCACCGACACCCCGTTTACCGGCAACCCCGCAGCGGTCTGCCTGGACATCGACGACCAGCCCGACGAAGCCATGACCCGGATCGCGCGCGAGATGAATCTGTCGGAAACCGCCTTTGTCTACCGGGCCGGCGTCGACGGCGTCCGCCGCCTCCGCTGGTTCACGCCGACGGTCGAGGTCCCCCTCTGCGGCCACGCCACCCTGGCGACCGCACACGTCCTGCTGCGCGAGCTGGGGACCCACGGCCCGATTCGCTTCTCATCGCTCTCGGGTCCCCTGACCGTTCACGCCGAAGACGATCGCCTGCGGATGGACTTCCCCTCGAATCCGCCAGTCGAAGCGCCGATGCCCGCGGGACTCGCGGAAGCCTTACGGATCGGCCCCTCCTCGCGCCGCCACCGCTCCCCCCTCTTCGCCGCCTCCGGCAAGGTCGCGCTCGTTGTGCTCGCCTCCGAGGATGACGTGCTCGCGACCGGGCCCGACTTCGGCGCGCTCGGCAGGGTGGCGCTGCCCGGCGGCCTGATGGGCGTCGCGGTGACCGCCCCGGGCGCCAACCCCGCCGTCGACTTCGTGTCGCGGTTTTTCGCTCCCTGGGTCGGCGTCGACGAAGATCCCGTCACGGGCGTGGCCCACACCACCCTGACGCCGTACTGGGCGGCCCGCCTCGGGAAGGTGGAGATGTCGGCCCGGCAGCGGTCGGCCCGGAGCGGCGCGCTCACGGTCCGCGACCGCGGCGATCGCGTCGAGCTGATTGGCCACGCGGTCACGGTGGCCGAGGGGCGGATCAGAGTCCCGAAACGTCGATCGACTCGTCGATCAGCATGATCGGGATCCCCTCCCGGATCGGGTAGAGGATCCGGCCGTCCTCCCTCAGCAGACCTTCGGTGACGGGGGTGGCCACCGGATCTCCTCCCAGTGTGGCCGCGGTGCCCGCCGCGATTGCCGCGTTGAGCCGCTCCAGCACCCCGGCGTCCGCCAGCGCCACGGGCTGCCTGCTTTCGGGGCACACCAGGATCTCGAGGAGTTGCGGATCGATGGTCACGGTAGTCCTCTTGGCTGTGGGGCAACGCACGGCGCACGGCCGTCAGGCGCGCGGAGACGGTGCGAGCCGCACGCTCCGCACAGTAAACTACTGGAGCGACCGATCGCACGGGAAGGCAAGGTAACCGAGGAATGAACGAGATGAAGCGCACGGAATCAACGACCGCTTGCACCCGCGGAACGATCACAGCCCGACCGCCCCGGAGGCGGCCCGCCCGCCCGCCGACCGCCACCCGTACCCTGACGCTCCCACTGGCCATGATCCTCGCCGCTGCCTGCGGGTCGGGAAACGGCGGATCGGTACCCGGGGAAGCCGGCGGTGCACCCGGGACGCCCGCCGAGACTGCGGAAACCCCCGGCCGGTCGGCACCCTCCGGCCAGCCAGCAGCCTCCAGCCAGCCAGCAGCCCCCAGCCAGCGGAGCGCACTCCCGGCCCCGGGGATGGCGTGGGTGATCTTCGGGACCGACACGGTCACGGCCGAAGTCGCCAGCACGCCCGCAGCGCGAGAGAGGGGGTTGATGGACCGCAGCTCGGTGCCGGACGGCACGGGCATGCTCTTCGTCTTCCCGCGGACCGAAGAGCGGTCATTCTGGATGAAGGACACCCACGTCGCCCTGGACATCGCCTTCTTCGGCGACTCCAATCAGGTGATCTCGATCAGGCAGATGGACCCGCTCGACGAGTCGCTCACCGAATCCGGCGGACCCACTTCGCTGGCGCTGGAAGTGCGTCAGGGCTGGTTCGCGCAGCAAGGCATCGAGGTGGGCGTGGTGGCGGAAATCGTCTTCGGGCCGGGACTCAGCATCAGCTAGACCGGCGCGGTTCCCCCGCGGGCCTGCCGCCGGACGCGGGCCGCAGGACGAGCTGGCGACCACGCGGTGGGCCAATTTCGTACCCGGGCGTCTTGCCACCGTTTTCTGCATTCGATGCCACACCCACCTGCCCCCTTTCGGGGAACCGCTTAGCCCGGGGAACCGCTAGCCCGAGGGGCCGCTTAGCCCGGGGGACCGCTTAGCCCGATGGGCCGCTTAGCCCGAGGGACCGCTTAGCCCGGGGGACCGTTAACCCCTCTCTCCGGGGACCGTCACGTGTTTTTTCCCGATCGGGACAATTGTCCAGGATCCTGGTCACGGGTTTTCCCGATCGGGAAAATTCTGCGTCAAAAACGCGAAAATATTCCCGATCGGGACAATTCCTGTGACGCATCGCCAGGAGAGAGTGCATGGGCTTCGCCAGCAGGCACGGCTGACGAAAACGAGGGGGCGCCTCTGACACGCGGCACACCGCGGACGCGCGGGGGGCGCCGACGGACACACGCGGCGCCACGCTTGGGGCCACGCCGCCGAGCGGCTACCCCTGGCCGCGGCGACTTCCGGTCAGCGCTTCCTCGAAGGCAGCGACGAGTGCCTCCACGTCGTCTCGCGTGTTGTACACGTTCGGAGAGACGCGCACGCTTGCGCCCCGGAAGGAAATGCCCACGCGGTGGCGGGCGAGGGCGGCTTTGAGACGGTCCAGGTCCGCGGCCGGGGGCAGGGCGAGGCCGAAGAGGTGGGGACTGCGCCAGCGGGAATCCTCGACGTGGACGCCCAGGTCGCGGAGGCGGGTGAACGCTCCGTCCATCAGGGAGGCGCAGTAGGCGGACACCCGCTCGGGGCGCCATTTCAGCACCAGGTCCAGCGATGCGGAGAGGGCCGGTACGAGGGCGAAGTTGCTGCGCTGGCCCACGTCGAAGCGGAGCGCGCCGGGCTGGTATTCGTCCTCGTACTCGACCAGCCCGGCGAAGTTCTCGGAGCCGCGGCGGGCAATCCAGGTCTCCTCCAGCGGGACTCCGTCGAGGTAGCGGTCGCCGAACCAGGCCAGCGACAGGGAGTACGGGCCCAGCAGCCACTTGTAGCCGGCGACGATGACGGCGTCCGGGTCGAGCGCGGCGACATCGAACGGCGCGGCGCCCACCGTCTGCGTGCCGTCCAGGACCAGGGCGGCCCCGACTTCGCGGGTGCGCGCGCGGATGGCCTCGATATCGAAGCGGGTCCCGTCCGTCCAGTGCACGGTCCCCATCGCAACGACGACGGTGCCGCCGTCGATCCGGTCGAGGATGCAGTCGGTCCAGCCGGAGCCGCGGCTCGCCGGGCGCTGACGTCCTTCGCGCGCCTGCGGGGGCGTCACCACGCGCAACTCGCCCCCCTGCTCGGCGACGAGGCGCCGCCACGGGTACACGTTCCCCGGGAACTGCTCGTGTACGATCACCACGTTGCTCCCCCGACCGGCCCGCGTGTTGCGTGCGATCGTGGACACCGCGTACGACACCGACGGCACGGTTGCGATCCGGTTCGGCTCGGGCGCCCCGATCAGTCTCGCGAACCGCCCGCGCAACCCGTCGACCGGCGCGAAGAAGTCCTCCGGCGCGATCGCCTGCGGGAAGCGCTTGGCCCGCAGTCCCTCGATCCCGGCCCGCTCGGCCACCAGCGGCAGCGGCCCCATGTAGGCGCAGTTCAGGTAGTGGAAGTCGTCCGGGAGGGAGAATTGGCCGCGCTGGCAGCGGAGCGGGACGTCGGTCACCGCAGGGCTCCCGGGGCGAGCCGGCGGTTGGCGCAGCGTCTGGCTCGGCCGGGGCCGGCGCCCGCGGTCACGATCCGGCCGGCAGGTTCGCCTCGACCCACGACTGCGTGACCCCGTGCAGTGCGATGGGGGCGTCGCGCAGCGCCTCCATGTGGATCTGTTCCACCATCTCGTGGACCTGCGCGAGTTCGTTCCGCTCGTCGGTGAGCAGCCGCACGACCCCCGCGGCCACTTCGTCGGGGAGGTCGGCCATCGCCACGACCCAGTTCATGATCCCGGCGGTGTGGAGTGGCTGGTCGGCGCCGGGGTAGATGCCGGGCGGGATCTCGCCGTGGGTGTAGTAGGGGTACTTCTCGCGCAGGGCGTCGACGCGGTCCGGCGCCATGGGGAGGAGCCGCGCGCCGCCGGTGGTGGTCGCTTCCAGCACGGCCGCGGCCGGGTAGCCCACCGAGATGATCGCGGCATCGATGGCGCCGTCCTTCAGCGCGGTCGCCGACTCGGTGAAGGAGAGGTAGCGGGGCGTGACGTCGTCGTAGGTCAGGCCGTACGCCTCGAGTATCTGCCGGGACATCTGCTCGGTGCCGCTCCCGGGCGGGCCCACCGAGACGATCCCCCCGGCGAGGTCGGCCAGCGAGGTGGCGGTGGAGCCGCGCGCGACGACGATGTGCGTCATGTTCGGATAGAGCGGCGCCAGGATCCTCAGGTCGGCGACCGGCTCCTGGTAGTCCTGGCCGCCGGAGAACGCCTCGAAAACGGTGTTGCCGGTCGCGAACGCAAGGTCGGTCTGCCGTTCGCGCAGCCGGTTCACGTTCTCCACCGAGCCCCCGCTGACCTCGGCGGTGTACTGACGCGCGGGATCAGAGATGGAAAGGCGTGCGGCCATCGCTCCGCCGAGGGGATAGTAGATGCCGCCGGTGCCGGCGGTCCCGAGGCTCAGGAACTGGCGGGGGCCGGCGTCGGAGCAGGCGAGGGTGGCGGCGAGGGCGCTGGCTGTTGCGAGCGTGCTGGCGGCGGCGAGCCGCGAGGTGAGGGCGAGGCGGGTCCGCGGGCGCACGATGGGGTGCAGGGGGACGGCGAGGCGTGGGGGACGGCGGTCAAGTCGCATCATGTGGGAGGCTCGGTGTTATCATGTGGAGCTGGAGTGTTATCACGGGGCGCGGGCGTGTCCGGCCCTGCGCCGCGGGTCACTCCGAGGAAGGCGGCGCCCAGCAGCAGCGCCAGGCCGATCGCGTCCCACAGGAGGCCGGGGGCGATCAGGGCGATCGCCGCGCCGAGGAGGACGATCCGGCGCCAGAGCGCAAGCGGTCCGGTCACATGGCCGATCACGGCGCCCGCGAGCGCCACCACCCCGATGAGCGCGGTCAGGGTCGTGGTCGCAATCTCGGCCACGGATCCCACCAGGATCAAGGGGGGCGCGTAGATGAACATGAAAGGCACCAGGAAACCCGCCGAGGCGAGCCCCATCGCGGTCCACGCGGTTCGGAGCGGGGGCGAGTCGGCGATTCCGGCCGCGGCGTAGGCGGCCAGCGACACCGGCGGCGTCACGTTCGAGATGCAGCCGAAGTAGAAGATGAAGAGGTGCGCGGCGAGCATCGGGACGCCGAGTTCGACGAGGGCCGGAGCGCCCAGCGCCGCGAGAACCACGTAGGCGGCGGTGGTCGGAAGTCCCATTCCCAGGACGATCGAGCCCAACCCGGTGAGGATCAGGGCGACCATCAGGTTCCCCTGGGAGATGACCACGATCAGCTCCGACATCCTCAGCCCGATCCCGGTCAGCGACGCCACCCCCACCACGATCCCCGCTGCAGCGCACGCCGCAGCCACCTGCACCGCCCCGGAGGCCGCCTTGCGAAGAGCGCCCGCGACCTCGCCCCGGCCCGGCCGCGTCGCCGGCACCGCATACGCCGCCACCAGCGACACCACGACCCCCCAGAACGCGGCCCGCATCGGCGAGCGCCCCAGCGCCAGCATCACCACGATGATGATGACGGGCAGCAGCAGGTGGATGCGGCTCAGCACGGCTTCGCCCCGCCCGGCGACCGACCCCTTGAGCCCCACCTTCGTCGCGCGGAAGTGGATGGCCCAGAGCAGGGCGGCGTAGTAGAGGATGGCGGGGATCGCGGCGGCCAGCGCCACGCGCGCGTAGGGGATGTTCGTCCAGGTCGCGAGGATGAACGCGCCCGCCCCCATCACGGGCGGCATGAGCTGGCCGCCGGTGCTCGCCGCGGCCTCGATCGCGCCGGCGAAGAAGGGGCGGAAGCCGGAGCGGCGCATCAGCGGGATGGTGAAGGTGCCGGTCGTGACCACGTTGGCGACGGCGCTGCCGGAAAGCGACCCCATGAAGGCGCTCGCCACCGCGGCGGTCTTGGCGGGCCCGCCCCGCGTGCGTCCCGCCACGCGGTCCGCGAGGCCGATCAGGAGCGAGCCGCCCCCGGCGACGTCGAGGAAGGCGCCGAAGAGCACGAACAGGAAGACGAAGTCGGCCGACACGCCGAGCGGCACCCCCCAGATCCCCTCGGTGGAGAGGAACAGCTGCTCGATGAGGCGGCCGGGATTGTAGCCACGGTGCGCCAGGATGCCGGGAAGCCACGGGCCCAGCAGCGCGTAGGCGAGCGCCCCCGTCGCAACCACGACCAGCCCCCACCCGGTGGCCCGCTTCGCGAGGAGGAGGACCGTGGCGACCACCACCGCGCCCGCCGCAAGGTCCAGCGCGGTGGGGCTCCCCGAGCGCGACACCAGCGCCTCGTGCTGCGAGACCAGGTAGAGCGCGCAGAAGACGAAGACCGCGCCGAGGACGGTGTTGAGGCCCCAGCCGCGCCCGGTGCGGGGGAGGGTTCGCACCCCGACGCCGAGGAAGGCCAGCGTCCCCATGAGGGCGAGGTGGACGGGGCGCTGCACCAGGGCCGTGAAGGGTGCGAACCCCGCGCCGTAAAGGTGGAAGATGGCGGCGGCCGCGGCGACCGCGAGGACCGCGTAGCCGCGTGAGGTGGTGGTCAGCGTGCCCTCCCCGGCGGGCGGCCCGCTCGCCGCGCCCGCTCCGCGTCCCGCCGGGGGCGTCGTCACTCCACTGGCTGTCCGAGAGGTTTCCGAAACTGCTAGAGCGTGGGATCCATCACGGTGAGCAGCGCGGCGCAACCGAGGGAGAGGATCACCTGAATCACCAGCAGGACCACCACCGTCGAGGCCGCGCTGCGCCGGGGATCGAGCGCCGCAATCCCGATGCCCACGGCGACGACCGTCCACAGGCCGAAGAACTGCAGCTGGGTGAAGAAGTTGAGCAGGTAGCCGTCCGGCAGGAACGGGAAAAAGGTCGCCACGGATAGCACCGTCTCGAAGCTCCCGGTGCCGATCCACAGGGGTATGTGGACCAGCATGCCCACCAGCGTCACGATTCCGGCGTGCGCGGCGACGGAAAGGTGCTGCTTGAAGAACGCGTTGTCCCCGCGCATGAAGACGAATACCACGAAGGTGAACGCGGCGACCACCAGCGGGATGAAGAGGAAGACAATTGTGGTTCCGACTCCGATGATCGCCCTGACGAGCGGCATCACATCATCCGGTGGGGCCTGTCCCCCGGCTTCAATCTGCGTTGCCCAGAAATCTCCGGGCATGCCACCCATCACGGCCCCCACTCCCATCGCCACGAACAGCGCCATCGGGAACCAGGCGGGGTTCTTCCCCAGGGCCTCGAAGAGCACGCCCGGCTTCACGAAGACCATCCAGAAGCGGCTCAGGAAGGCGGGCCGCGGGGGCGGCGGTGCTTCCTCCGGCATGGTGTCGTACTCGTGCATCATGTCAATTCTCCAGCTTCAGTTGAGTCGTTTGAGCCGCGCGGCCAACCTACCCCGTACGCGCGCCCTGAGCAAGCGGGAGCGTTGTCCAATGAGAAATGATCATGAGCGGGAAGCCGGTTTCCAGCGGGAAATGAGCATGAGCGGGGGTGCGAGAAGATCATGGGAGCATGATCGTGACACTCTGCACCGAACGGATCCGCACTCTCGACGACATCCGCGCCTTCCTGGGCGGGAGCGAGGCGGCGGAGATCACCCCCCACGACCGGGAGGCGGCGTATGCGTTCGTTGAGCGGAC
>JAJEBR010000090.1 GCA_022822445.1 Gemmatimonadota bacterium
TTTCGGGCGCTGGGGGGTTCGGGGGGCCGCCGGGCGGGTGTGGGGGGGGGGGGGGGGGGGGGGGGCGGTGATCGCGTCCAACACCTCGTCGCTCTCCATCGACCAAATGGCTGCGGCACTGGACCGCCCGGAACGCTTCGCCGGGATGCACTTCTTCAATCCGGTGCACCGTATGCCGCTGGTCGAGGTGGTGCGCGGCGCGAAGACCGGCAACGACGCGGTGGAGACCCTCGCGGCGCTGGCCGTTCGGCTCGGCAAGGTCCCGGTGGTCACCGGCGATGCGCCCGGCTTTCTCGTCAACCGCATCCTGGGACCATGCCTGAACGAGGCCGGACACCTGCTCGACGAGGGATGGGACGCCCGCGCGGTCGACCGGGCCTGGAAGCGCTTCGGGATGCCGATGGGCCCGTACCGCCTCATGGACGAGATCGGACTCGACGTGATGGGCCACGCCGGCGGCACCATGGCAGACGCCTTCGGCGACCGGATGGCGCCCGCGGCGGCGCTGGCGGCGCTGGCGGGGTCGGGGCGGCTGGGGCGCAAGGGTGGCCGGGGATTCTACCTGTACGCCAAGGGGCGGGAGAAGGGCTTCGACCGGTCGGTCTACGCCGACATGAACATTTCCTCGGCCCGCTCCCGGCCGAAACCGGACGATGTCCGCGACCGGCTGGTGCTGGTGATGATCAATGAGGCCGCCCGCGTGCTCGAAGAGGGCGTCGTGACCTCGGCGGCCGATGTAGACCTGGGGATGGTCATGGGAACCGGCTTCCCGCCCTTCCGCGGCGGGCTGCTCAAGTACGCGGACGACCGGGGCGGGGCCGCTGTGGCCGGTGCGATGGAGGCGCTGCGCAAAACCTGTGGCTGCCGCTACGAGCCGGCCCCTCTCGTCGCCGAGCTGGCGCGCACCGGGGGGAGCTTTCACGAGGCCTTCCCGGCGGGTCGCGAGCGTGACTCCGCGTAGTGTCCGGGAGGGCGACGCGCCCGGTGTGCCCACGGGCCGCAGCGAGCCGGATGGCCAAGCGCAGAGTACCCGGCCGGGGGGTGGTTCCCCACATCGCACTGGCCCCATAGCCGGCGTGGTCCTCGCGGCGGGCGGCTCCACCCGCATGGGCACCCCCAAGGCGCTGCTCGATGCGGACGGCGCCACCTTCGTCGCCCGGCTGGCCGGCACCCTCCGACGGGGAGGCTGTGACCCGGTGGTGGTCGTCGCGGCCTCCGAGACCGGCCCCGTCGCCGCGGAGGCCCGGCGGAGCGCGGCCCGGCTCGTCGTCAATCCGCACGGCGAGGGTGGCCAGATCGGGTCGCTCCGCGCGGCGCTGGCCCATCTCCGCACCCTCGACGACCCTCCCGCCGCCACGATCTTCACCCCCGTGGACAACCCGGCCGTGACCGCCGCCACGGTCCGCACCGTGATCCGCGGCTGGCAACGCTCCCGTGCCGCCATCGTGGCGCCCAGCTACCAGGGCAAGCGCGGCCACCCGGTGCTCGCCGACATCACCATCGCGGACGAATTCCTGGAGGAAGGGCTCGCGGAAGGCGCCCGCACGGTCGTCCGGCGCGACCCCGCCCGCGTGCTGGAGGTCCCGGTACCGGACCCCGGCGCCGTCGACGACATCGACACCCCGCAGCGCTACGCCGACCGGTTTCCGGAAGAGGGCGCCGCCGCGCCGAAATCATCGGCCACCGAACGCGAATCTCCGCCCGCGCCGCCCGCGCCGCCCGCGCCTCACACCCGATGAAACTCTCTGCCACCCAGGTCGCCGCCCGTATACTGGAGGCGCTCGAGCAGGGGGAGCGCATCTACACAGCCGTCGTTACCGACGCCCCCGACCGGTCGCTGATCGGCCGGCGATGGTGGCTCTCCGGCACCCACAGCCGCGGCACCCTGGGCAGCCCGTCCCTCGATGAAGCCGTGGCCGCGGCGGTGCCATCTCTCTTCCCGCCCAGGGAATCCCGCGGCGCGCTCAGCCGCGACTTCGACTACCGGGACGGCGACCGAATCCGGACCGCCCGCGTCTACCTCGAGCTCCACGGACCACCGCCACGCATGGTGATCGTCGGCGCCGGCCACATCGCCATCCCCCTGGCCCGGATGGGGGCGATGCTGGGAATGCGAATCGAGGTGCTCGACGACCGCCCCGAGTTCGCCGCTCCCGACCGCTTCCCCGACGCCCGCGCGGTGCGAGTCATCGACTTCCGCGACCCCTTTGCGGACACCCCGCTCGGCCCGTCGGACCACGTCATCCTCGTCACCCGCGGGCACAGCTTCGACTACGAATGCCTGGTGCGGCTCCTGCGCATGCCCGCGCCACCGGCTTACATCGGCATGATCGGCAGCCGCCGCCGGGTCCGCGCCACCCACGAGCAGCTCGCCCGCGAGGGCTTCTCCACCGCGGAGATGAAGCGCGTGCGCGCACCGGTGGGACTCGACCTGGGCGGCCAGACCCCGGCGGAAATCGCGGTTTCCGTCGTGGCCGAGGTCATCCTGTTCCACGCCGGCGGTACCGGCGTCCCTCTGGTGGAAAAGGAGCGGGTCGTTGAACGTTTCTTCGGGGACGCGAGCGTGCGGACGGGGCCGGTCGAGTCCGCGACGGAAGCACCCGAGCCCGAAACGGGGCCAGCCGGGCCCGCAGCACCCACCCAACCCGCAACGGAGGATTGACCTTGGACGAGAAGGAACTGCTGGCCTGCCTGGCGCGCCTCGAGGAGCCCGCCGTTCTCGCGACCATCGTGTCCGCGAAGGGATCGACCCCGCGCAAGACGGGCGCCCGCATGCTCATCGGCAGGGACGGCGTGATCGCCGGGACAGTCGGCGGCGGCTGCGGGGAGGGGGAGGTCATCCAGGCCGCCCAGGACCTGTTCGAAGGCGCTTCCCCCACGACCGTCCGCGTCGACCTCACCGACGATTTCACGACCTGGAGCCCCGCCGTCTGCGGAGGAATCATGAACGTCTTCATCGAAAGGGCGAATCCGGAGTCCTTCGGGGAGGGCGGGTAAGCCCGATTCCGGTGACCCCGGGACACCCACGGAACGCAAGATGGAGTCCGTAGTGCCATCATTGTCAAGTTTACTTTATATTTTGTCGTGTCAACCTTACATATGATGCACTCCGGGACAGTCCCTCTCCCCACTGCCGGAACCACGGTCGAGATCCGCTACCGGCGGCTGGGGCGCCCCACCGAGACCTACCGCCAGGAGGTGCTGGAGAGCGGCCCTCGCGGGATCGTCACCTTCCAGTCCCGTACGCCCATCGACGCGCCCCTCACCGTGGCCGATAGGACCATCCTGGAGCCCGGCTCCCCCGTCATCTGGTTCACCTTCCCGCGCGCCTGGCACGACATCGGTCTTTTCCACCTCGCCCACGGCACCTGCACGGGGCTGTACGCGAACATCCTCACGCCCGTGGAGTTCACAAGCCGGCACTGCTGGGAGACCACCGATCTGTCCCTCGACATCTGGGTCCCACGACAGGGTGCCGCCCACCTGCTGGACGAGGCGGAGCTGGCCGACGCGGAGGCTTCGGGACTGGCGACATCGGAGCGGGCGGAGCGGGCTCGGCGGGAGGCGGATTCCCTCATGGACGGGCTTGCCGCAGGAAACTGGCCACCCCCGCTGGTGCGCGAGTGGTCGCTTGCGAGGGTCGATGGCCTTAGGCGAGACTGGTACTGCTAGAGCCAGGAGACCGACCCAATGATCCGATTCAAGACCGGTGACATCCTCGAAGACCAGGCAGACGCCTTGGTCAACACGGTGAACTGCGTTGGCGTCATGGGACGAGGAATCGCGCTTCAGTTCAAGCAGGCCTTCCCTGAGAACTTCCGGGAGTACGCGGCCGCCTGTAGGCGGGGTGAGATGCAACCGGGCCGGGTGTTCGTGTACGAGACAGGTGAGCTGGTGGCGCCGAGGTACATCATCAATTTCCCCAGCAAGCGTCACTGGAGGGGGAAGAGTCGGATCGAGGACATTGAATCAGGCTTGGCGTCGCTGGCCACCGAGATCCGTTCGCGAAGGATCCGATCCATCGCCATCCCACCTCTCGGTAGTGGATTGGGCGGACTCGACTGGCGGCTGGTGCGCAACCGCATCGAAAGGGCGTTGGACGGGTTGGACGAGGTTGAGTTGTTGTCTATGAGCCAGGCGGAGGGCCAGTTGATTCGCGGGCCAACCGTTCGCGAGACGTTCCCCGCATGACTCCCGGGAGGGCGGCACTCGTTGGGCTCCTTGATCGTTATCTCCGGGGGCTTCTGGACCCGTTCGTGACGCTCCTGGAGGCTCACAAGCTCATGTACTTCATGCAGGTGGCCGGAGAACCGCTGAAGCTGAGGATTACCAAGGGGCACTACGGGCCGTATGCGGAAAACCTGCGCCATGTTCTGCTGGCAATCGAGGGGCACATGGTCTCCGGGTACTCGGACGGGGGCGATAGACCGGACAATCGCGCACGACGTGCTCGCCGAAAAGGGGTGGATCAAGGACGGTCCAGCGCACTCGGCCTGACAACGCGACCCCGGGTCGCGGTTCCGTTTTCTACTCCCTGCCCACCCCGCGGATCCGCTTCAACTCCGGAATCGTCGCCAGGAAGACGACGGTGATGAGGATGGCCGAGGCCACGCAGTAACGGCACCATGCCTTGATGACGGCCGCCTCGAGGTAGGTCAGGTAGCCGCTGTAGAGGACGCCGGCGAGCGCGCCGCCGAAGAGGAGCAGGGCGATGAGCCGCGAGCCCGCCATCGACTCCTGCAGGCCCAGGAGCGCAAGGACAAGGAGACCGAGGTACCCGGCCAGGCCGATCGCCGCCACCGGTATCGGACCCACCCACGCGTGGCTGGAGGACTGGACGACCCCGCAGTCACCGGTGCCGCAGAGGAGCGGGGGCGCCCATCCCAGGTTGTGCGCCACCAGATAGAAGGCAAGGAACACCCCCGCGAGCGACAACAGGGCGATGGCCTTGCGGTTCTTCGGAAGTGCCGGGGGTCCGCCGGCCGCGGAGTCCGTCAATTCCCGGAGCCTGCGGCCTCCAGGGCCCGCTGCACGTCGGCGAACGCGTAGCTTCCTGTGAAGGTGAGCGTCTGGCCATCGTGCACGAAGACGAACGGAGTCCCGGTGACGCCGAGCCTCGCCCCCAGCGCACGGTTGGCGGTGACCACGTCGGCATACCTGTCGCTGCCCAGACAGCGGCGAAACTCCCGACTATCCAGTTCCAGTCCCGCGGCCAGATCCCTGAAGAAACCCGCCGGGCTTTCCAGGTCGAACCAGTCCATCTGCGTGCGGAAAATCTCGTCGTGATACTCGAAGTACCGGTCCTGTTCGCCCGCGCACCGGGCCGCGCGCGCCGCAAGGAAGGAGTGGGGGAACTGGCCGGAGGGGAAGTCGTGAAAGACCAGATTGGCCCGTCCCGTCTCGATATAGTCCGTGTCCAACAGCGGCTTGACACTCAGCGCGAAGGTCGCGCAGTGCGAGCACTGGTAGTCGGCAAACTCCATGATGGTGAGCGGAGCGTCCGGATCCCCGTAGACCACGCCCTGTGCCAGCTCCACGAGCTCCGCATCGGCGATGTCACCCAGGTCGATCGGTGCGATCGCGCCCGCTCCTCCCCGCAGGGCCCACCACACCAACCCGGCTCCGGCGATGGCCACCACACCGAGGACGATATAGAAGTTCTTCATGCTGAAATCTCCACTTGCTGGCTTGCTGCGGGCCCCGCCCGGCGGCTCGCGAACGGGCCTCAGCCGGTTCGGGGCTGCTGTCCGGGCTGCCTGGCCCGGCTCGACCCTGAGAAGATGGGACGCAGGAGGTGTGGGATCAAGGAAGGCGGGGTGACAGGATCGTCGCCAGCGCAGCGTCCACGTCGGCGAAGTCCGGCAAAACGTGATCCGCACCCGCCGCTTTCAGCTCGGCGAAGGAATACCGCCCGGTGGCGACACCGACCGTCGCCGCACCCACTGCCCTGCCGCACGCGACATCGAGCGGCGTGTCCCCCACGACGACGGTCTCCCCGCCGCGGAAGGGCCGCCCCCAGTGAGCGGCGGCGCGGCGGAGCGCGATCGCGGGCAGTTCGTTGCGGTCCTGGTGGTCCGAGCCGTATGCGCCGATGGGGAAGTGGTCCCACAGCCCGGCCGAGCGGAGCTTGAGCCGCGCGCCACCCTCCAGGTTGCCGGTGACGAGGCCGAGAAAGACATCGCCGCGCCCCGCAAGCATCCCGACCAGGGAACGCGCGCCCGGCAGCGCGGTCACGGGATGCGCGCCGATCCGGGCCTCCAGCTCCGCGACGTAGCGGCGGAAGAAGCGCGGCAGGCCGGCCTCGATGTCGCCAGGCGGGAGGCCGGCTTCGGTGAGGAGCTCCCGGGTGATGAGGGGGTCGGTCTTGCCGGAGAAGTCGTGGTCGAAGACGGGACCCGCCGCGCCGAAGGTGCGCTCCAGCGCGGCTGCGAAGGCCGTCCGCGCGGGGCCTCCCCGGGTGAGGGTGCCGTCGATGTCGAAGAGGAGGAGCATGCGCGCGGGTTCGCAAGGAGGCGGGTCGCCGGGTGTCAGGTTACGGGTCCGTGGCCGGGCCGAGGGGCCGGGGTAGCAGCAGCGCGCGCGCAGAGGCGGCAGCCATTGGCTATGCGACCGCTGTGGCCGGGCCGAGGATGTCGCCGAGCAGGGATGTGTCCAGGTTACCGCCCGAGAGGACCGCGCAGACGTGGCGGGGGGTGGGTGCGGCCGCCGTGTCCGGGGCGCCGCCTGAGCCGGCCGCAGGGTCCGGGGCTCCCGAGCCTGCCCCCGCGACGCGCCCCGAGATCAGCGCCGCCACCGTGGCCGCACCGGAGTACTCCACCACGAGTTTGCGGCGCAGCATCAGGTGACGGGCGGCGCGGCGGATGTCCTCGTCCTCGACCAGCACCACGTCGTCCACGAACGCGGCCGCGTGGGCGTAGGTGATGTCCCCGGCCCGGGTGGGCGCGAGGCCGTCGGCGATGGTGTCGATCCGCTCCAGGGTCTGCGGTGAGCCGGCGTCCAGCGCCCGCCGCATCGTCGGCGCGCCCGCCGGTTCCACCCCGACGATCCTGGCGTCCGGCCTGAGGTGCCTGAGCGCCGCAGCGCACCCCGCGACCTGCCCGCCGCCGCCGATCGGGACCAGCAGCGTGTCGACCTCCGGCCAGTCCTCCACCACCTCCCGCGCCACCGTCCCGGCGCCCGCGATGATCCAGGGATGGTCGAAGGGCGGCACCATCACGAACCCCTCGGCCGCGGCGATCTCCTCCGCGCGCACCCGCCGGTGCTCCGATGTGGTCCCCGCGAACTCGACCCTCGCGCCCAGCCGCCGGGCACCGTCGCTCTTCACGCGGGGCGCCGTGGTCGGCATGACCACCACCGCACGCACGCCCTTCAGCCCCGCCGCGAAGGCCACCGCCTGCGCGTGGTTGCCGGACGAATACGTAATCACGCCCCGATCGAGCTCCTCCGGCGCGAGCCGAGCCAGGAAGTTGCAGGCGCCCCGGGCCTTGAACGACCCCGCCTTCTGCAGCGATTCGCACTTGAGCCGCAACTCGAAGCCGAGCGACTCCGACAGGTCCGCGTCCGGGATCAGAGGCGTGCGCGCGACCGTCCCCCGGATCCGCTCGGCCGCCGCCTCGATGTCCGCCAGGGAAACCAGCCCCACCCTGTCGGCCCGCCACCTCTCCGCCCCAGGTCCGGCGTCGGGATTATCCACGGCCCGCCGGGCTGCCAGCCCGTGGAACAACTCCCCGCTGCTTTCGGACGGCGACCATCCACGGACTACTCTTCCCCATCGTCGTCGTCCCCGTCGTCACCCACCACCAGGGCCACGTCGACCACCTGGTCCCCCTTGTCCAGGTTCACCAGGCGCACTCCCTGCGTGGCGCGCCCGATCACCCTCACCTCGTCCGCCCGCTGGCGGTTCACCACCCCGTTGCGGGTGATCACCATGAACTGGTCGACATCCCGCACGGCCTTCATCGCCACGACCACGTCCTTCTCGCGCGACAGCTTCAGGTTGATCACGCCCTGCCCGCCGCGCTGCTGGTAGCGGTAGTCCTCGATCTCGCTGCGCTTGCCCATCCCGCGCTCGGTCGCGACCAGCAGCGTTTCCTCGTCGCTGCGCACCACCACCATCCCCACGACCTCGTCCCGCGGAGCCAGGCGAATCCCCATCACGCCCTCCGTCCGCCGACCCATCGGCCGCACGTCCGCCTCGCTGAAGCGGATGGCCTTGCCGAGCCGCGTCGCCAGGACCACCTCGTTCGTCCCGTCGGTGATCCGCACGTCGATCAGCGCGTCACCCTCGCGGAAGTTGATGGCGTAGATCCCGGCGGCGCGCACGTTGCCGTAGGCCGAAAGCGGCGTCTTCTTCACGACGCCGTTGCGGGTGCAGAAGAGCAGGAACCGGTCCCGCGCGAACTCCCGCACCGGGAGAACGGAGGCCACCTTCTCGCCCGGAGCCAGCTCCAGGAAGTTGACGATGGGCTTGCCCTTCGCGTAGCGGCTGCCGGCGGGGATGCCCCACACCTTCACCCAGTGGCAGCGCCCGCGGTCCGTAAACGCCATAAGGTAGTCGTGGGTGGACGCAACGAAGAGGTGCTCGACCCAGTCCTCCGCCTTGGTGTCCATGCCGGCGATCCCGCGTCCGCCCCGCCTCTGGGCGCGGTACGTATCGATCGGGATGCGCTTGACGTACCCCTGCCGGGACATCGTCAGCACGACCTCCTCGTCGGCGATCAGATCCTCCACGTCGAAGGAGGAGATGGCGCCGATGATCTGCGAGCGGCGGTCGTCGCCGTAGCGGGCGGCCATCTCCCGCAGCTCGTCCTTGATGATCCCCATCCGCACCGCCCGGTCCCCCAGGATGTGCACCAGCTCGGCGATCCGGGCCTGCACCTGGTGCAGTTCCGCGTCCAGCTTCTCCTTCTCGAGGCCGGTCAGGCGGGCCAGCCGCATGTCCAGAATGGCCCGGGCCTGCCTCTCGGAGAGCTCGAAGGCGGTGCGCAGCTTCACGGCCGCTTCCGCCGCGTCGCGAGAGCCGCGGATCATCTTCACCACTTCGTCGATGTTGTCGACCGCGATCCTGAGCCCTTCCAGCACATGCTCCCGCTCGCGGGCGGCCGCCAGATCGAACTCGCTGCGCCGCACGACCACCGTGTGCCGATGATCGATGAAGTGGCCGAGCATCTCGCGCAGCGGCATGACCTTCGGTACGCCGTCCACCAGCGCGAGGAAGATCGCGCCGAATGTGGACTGCATCTGCGTGTGCTTGTAGAGCCGGTTGAGGACGACCTGCGGCACCGCGTCGCGCTTCAGCTCGACGACGACGCGCAGCCCGTCCCGGTCCGACTCGTCGCGCAGGTCGCGGATCATGGCCATCTTCTTCTCGCGCACCAGCGCCGCGATCTGCTCGATCAGCCTGGACTTGTTCACCATGAACGGGACTTCGGTGACGATGATCCTGCGCGCCCCGTCGTCGTCCTCCTCGATGTCGGCGCGCGCCCGGATGACGATGCGCCCGCGCCCGGTGCGGTACGCGTGCCGAATCCCCTCGCGGCCGCAGATGTAGCCGCCCGTGGGGAAGTCCGGCCCCCTGATGATCTCCTCGAGTGCGTCGTCGGAGAGCTCGGGGTTGTCGATCAGGGCGAGCAGGCCGCCGACCACCTCGCGCAGGTTGTGCGGCGGAATGTTGGTCGCCATCCCCACGGCGATCCCGGACGAGCCGTTGACGAGCAGGTTGGGCGCCTTGGACGGCAGAACCGACGGTTCCTTCAGCCGGCCGTCGAAGTTGTCGTCGAAGCGGACCGTGTCCTTGTCGATGTCCGCCAGCAGCTCCATGGAGATGCGCTGCAGACGCGCTTCCGTGTAGCGATAGGCCGCCGCCGAGTCGCCATCGATCGAGCCGAAGTTGCCCTGTCCGTCCACCAGCGGATAGCGCAGCGAGAAGTCCTGCACCATGCGGACAAGCGCGTCGTAGACGGCGGAGTCGCCGTGCGGATGGTACTTCCCCAGCACCTCACCCACGACCGTAGCGCACTTCTTGTACGCCCGCCCCGGCGAGAGCCCCAGCTCCGACATGGCGTAGAGGATGCGCCGGTGCACCGGCTTGAATCCGTCGCGCACATCGGGAAGCGCGCGCTGCACGTTGACGCTCATCGAATAGTCGATGAACGACTCGCGCATCTCCTGTTCGAGGATTCTCTCGAGGACTCTTTCGCCGGTGCTGGTGTGGTCGTCTTCGGCCATGCTGTGGAGGTTGGAAGAACGAAGGGCCGCTCGGCCGGCGGGCGAGCCGAACCGCCCTCAGGCGGGGCTCGGGAAGCCCTTGAATGTAGCGGATTTCAGGGGGTGATTCAAGGTCCGTCCGTCGGCAGATTAATCGCCTCCGGCGGACCGATCCGTGGCCGGGACCAGCCTCCGCCCCTCCACATGCTCGACACCCAGTTCGTCCCTCCAATACCCCCACACATGGGTATCGGTCGCGTCGCGGGCATGGAAGAATTCGGGAAGCAGCACCCGCCGCGGCGGAGCCTCGTTGTCGCCCCGCGGAAGCGAATACCAGACTTTCATCGTGTCCACGCGCTCAAGGCTCTCGATCCACACATGCCCGGAGAAGGACGCCAGATAGAGCCTTCCGACCGCCGGCAGATGCTCGGGCACGTAAAGCCCTTCGTCCACGATGTCGCGGGGAGAAATGCGGCCCGGGGCCCCCGGCTGGGTCTCCTCGAGGTATTCGAGAAAGGCGACCTCGGAATCGATCTGCTCATCGAGAATGGGACCCGCAACCGGGATGGGATGAAACCGCAGCAGGCGCTGCCAGACCGTGTCGCCCGCCGCGGTGAGCTCCAGCAGTTCGGCCTCACCCGGGCCGAGGCCCTCGCCGGCATTGCGCGCGAGTACGACGGTCCCCGCAATCGGATCCACCTGATACCGGTCCGCATCGGAGAATGGCTGGACCGAGAAGACCTGCCCGTCCGGCGGACGGGAGTGAACTCGCATCTTCCCATGGAAGTTGAACTTACGAGATTGGGCGGGCGGATTCCCGCCGTTTGACTCCCGCCGATTGCGAATCTAGCCGTGAGACCGTCTGCGGGCTTCCAGCGCCTTCCGA
>JAJEBR010000111.1 GCA_022822445.1 Gemmatimonadota bacterium
GGTGGTAGGCGAACACGGAGTCTGGCCCATTGTCGTAAGGAATCACGACATATGCCCTGTCGGCGGTACAGGCGAGCTGGGTCCCAAACAGCCTCAGGCCGATCATGCGGGCATCAGGAGCATTCTCCACGTCTAGGGTTCTAGGGTTCGGCCCCGAGCCCGGACAGGCCCAACGGACTCATCCGTGCCGTCAGAACCACGCCTGACCACTCCCCCTTGGGTCGGAACCGCTGGGACCCCACCGAGGTTGCAGACCGACTTGCTCGCCGGTGTCACCGGGGTCCACGAGAACATGGGCGTACCAGCCTGATCGTACCCAACAACCCTCCTGTAGCCGGACACGAAGAGGCCACCATCTGGATGAGCCAGCCCCTATTTCACGCCCGGCAGCATCCCAGCGCACGGCTCCCCGCTCACCCGCCGCAGCGGGTGGATGGAGACCTTGTGGGCGCTGTTTGCGTACCTTAGGGGTGTCCCGTCTGCCTGCATCACGGTGTGTACCTCGAACACCACGACACTGTCGCCAACCATCTGTGTGGGGACTTTCGCGAAGTCGTCGGGATAGTTCTTCCGGATCAGCGCATAACACCCGGTCTCGGGGTTGATGATGGCTCCGTCCGTATACTTGTCGCTGCCGAACACCGCCACGTTACCTCGACCGTCCCACGACGGATGTAGGTTCTGGCTCCAGACGGGGCATGGCCGATATCCCATCACTTGGCCCCCCATCGCTTTCATCTCAATCCGGCAGTCGTCCGGGTGGTTCGTGTACTCCGTTGGAAGCAGGAGGGTACCCACCTCGCCATTCAGGTGGTAGACGGTCACAGCGTCCGGTTGGCCACCGTTGCCGTGCGGCACGAACACATAGGCGCGGTCCTCGGCACAGAGGATACTCGCGGTGAGCAGCCCCAGGGTGGATGCGACGCCATCTTCCTCCGACACTGCTTGGATCCGCCGCTTCGCGTTGGGGCCGATCACTTCATCCTCACCGTCGGCGCGCCGGAGCACCCCGTCCTGAAGCGGTACACCGGGCTCGTCCCCGAACACGCATACCCTCCTGGTCATCGGGCCTTGGGGTCGCCAAGTGGCAACGGGGATGCCCTCAGGATCGTATTCGAGAACGCGTTGGATGCCGGAGACGTAAAGGTGTCCCATCGGAGTGACAGCCATTCCCTTTATCCCTTGGGGAAACTCGTAGGGACCCTCTCCTGTGGGGGCTTGGAGCGTCCGAAGCCACTCGCCAGTCTCGAACGAGAACGCCATGACCCCCTCCGGCTCCTCACTGTCGATGACGTACAGCACCCCCCGGTCACGGTCGATCGCCAAGCCCGTGGGTCTCATCGCCCGCCACTGGTCGTCGATTATGACCCGGCCCGCCGAGTAGTCTATCTCGAGGACCTGCTGTGCCTGCACGCCGGGTGCCAGGCCTCCGACAATCAGAAGTACACGTGCGGCAGAGACCGTCACTGATTCTGACCTGCTGGAACCACCTTCCACAGCCCGCAATCCCCGAAGTCACAGTATACCTCGCCGACCAGGAGGACGATGACAACATCCCCCACCACTATGACCACGGGCTGCACCACGATGATCTCCGCCTCCAACCAGCAGAATTGGCCATCGCCGAACATCCCCAAGCCGCAGAACCCGGAATCCCCCGCCTCGTTCGTACACTCGACCGTAGGCAGCAGGTCGGGTGGCGGGACGATGTCCGGCAGCGACACCATGGTGAACCTTCTCATGGCTCCTATGCCTCCATTATCCAAGGCGAAATTGCTACCCGCACATCGGATAGCGTTGAGTGTCATGCGGTCTACATCTGCAACCGCCCGACCCCACCCGAGGTTTCCATGATACGCTTGGGTATCGGTGCAGTCAAGACTCCGACTGAAGATGGCTGACTGAAGATGGCGCACCGCGTTCTCCAGACCTGCGGTCCGGTGCTGCGCTACCTGTGCCGACGGGCCGGGTGGGGCGGGACGTGTCGTGGAATCTGCGCAGGCCGCCCGTGCTCTGCCCACGCGGCACTGCGCGGCGATCACCGACACGAAGGAGGTCGGGCCGCTTCTCCGGGTCCTCAACGGCTACGCGGGAACGCTTACCGTCCGCTGCGCGCTCGGTCTGGCACCGCTCGTGTTCGTCGGTCCCGGAGAGCTGATCCGGGCCGACTGGGCGTCCATCGACCAGCTACTCGGTGCAGAAGACCGGCACGCCGCATGTGCTGCCGCTCGCGCGCCAGCCTGTAGCGATCCTCCGCGAGCTGCATCTTCTCACGGGACAGCACCGCTACGCCTTCCCGAACGCCCGCTATGCGCGCGATGAGCATTGCGGGTGTCCGTACGAGTTCCGCTCCCGCACGGCCGTCGATCAACGGTGCCCCGGAGTGCAATACGGCCAGACCGGTCAATTGCAGATCCGGGGGCGGTCGGTCAAATCGGCCAGGGTCGAGGCCATCCCAAGCTCAGTCGACCTCGGTGCAGCACTGGACTTGGCCAATGCGCGAGACTCGCTGGGTGATTGACCGCAGTTGCTCGTTTCCATCCGGTCCGCGAAAGATGATGATCCCGGCGGGGTCGAGATTCCCGCCATTCGAACCCGTTTTTCTCGCTGTCGAGGATCGACGGAGTCAGATACCGCTCAACGGCAAAAAGCGCAGATCGTGCAGCCTTGTTGACTTTACGTGACTTCTTGCGTTGATTCGGGCTTTGGGCGCTCTGCCGGGCTGGCAGGTTGCGGGTGGCGCAAATCACGGCAAGAAATCACGTAAGTTCAACTGGGACTGCACGATCTGCCTTTCCTTGCCGTCAGACCGCATCCGGTTCTTCCCTACCACACCAGCAGGTAAGACGAACCAAATGGCGGGACTTCGAGGGGTGATGCCCCGCCCGCAGGAGCGAGAAAACAAAAGAGATTACGGGTCCAGGTAACTCTCGTTCATTCTTGGTTTGTCCCCTCCATCGCCGCTTGGAACCCGCCTGTCCCAAGGAAGATCCCCTTTCGAGTAACGAAAGTAGGAGTCGAGCCAATCCCGAGAGCCGCCGCCATCCGCATGTCGCCTTCCACCCGCTGTTCTGCCTCCTCGCCTTCGAGGCATTCTGCGAATTGCGAAAGGTCACCCACACCGGCCATTCCCGCCATGACAAGCCAATCCCGTCGCGAGACCAAGTCCTCATCATCCATCAGGGCTTCGTGTGCGGCGTGAGAGCGGCCCTGCCGCTCGGCGCACACGACCGCCTTCGCTGCTTCCCGCGCTATCGGATGGATCGCCTCCAGTGGCAGGTGCCGGATGACTATGTGTGCGGTACCGTCCTCAATGGCCCTTGAAACAAGAGGCGCGACCGCCCGGCAAGCCGGACATTGATGGTCGAGAAACTCAATCACAACGGGACGACCGTTGGCGTCCGGCTCGCCACCGACACCGGAATAGCCAGCCAACTCCTCCCACAGAGCACCTACGGCTCGTTGCTGCCGCAGGTCAGCGAACTGCCGGGAAACCCAGCTTCCAATCACACCGGACGGGTTCAGGAGCAGGAAGAGGAGCGTCCCGAGGATTGCGATGTTCGTGATCTTTCCCAGCCGGTCCCGTCCCCTGCTGTCACTGTCTTGCTTCTGGTCCATTGGATTCCACCATCTCCCGGACGAGGAGGTAGTCCACGCCAAGCTCGTCCTGAGTCCGGACGAGCACTCGGTTTCCCGCCGCGTCGAGAACTTGTTCCCCAGCGGCTAGGGAAAGCGTAAACAGGAGTTCAGGAGCAGAGATGTCCCAAACCTGCCACTGCTCGTTTTCCCCGGCTGGATGGAACAATCGGAGCCAGAGCCGACCGTCCAGATCCCCGATCATGCGATCAATCGGCGGCGCCACCTCGTTTGCGGGAATGTGCTCAAGGTCGTCGTTGCCTCCGGCCACAATCCGGGCAAACTCGCTCCCGAAACGTGCTGCATCCCGTACGCGGGCTTCGTTACGGGCTCTTCGGCGGTTCCGCTCAGCTTCAATGTAGTCGTCGGTCACCGTGGTTCCCGACGGCATTGGTATTTCCGCTGAAATCCCTCCTTGCGGGTCGAACACACGGACCACGCCCAGGTCGGTCTGGGCCAAGGCGAAGTGCTGCCCGACTTGGGTCTGGCGCAAGAGCGCCCCAAACATCACGTCCGACGTTGACCTTGCCGTGCTCTGAAGCCCTCTTGGCGAAACTGAACTGAACCTCTCGGAGCCCATTGCGCGCGTGACCGACCGCCTCGTGCCTCCCGGTTCCGCGAGCCAGTAGGCGATGGTGTCTCGAAACACGCCCTGCTCCCGGCTAGCCGCCTCAAACATGTTTCTCGAAGGTGATCTGTTCTCTCGGACTACCAACGCGCCGTTCGTGTATACGGCCACCGGTCGGGTCGCACCACCACTCCGAAACAGTGATCTCTCGTACACCGCACCCTCCACCACCGCCTCACCGGCCACAACCCTAGCGACCGAGAGGCGCCGATGTTGGCCGTCCCACACAGCGACTCCACGGCCAGCGATGCGAGCAACTAACCGCGGCGACCCTCTGAACTCCCCCGGCCCGTCCCCTCGCCGTCCCGCCGAGTGAACCGAATCAATTACGAGACTGGCAAACACCACCTGCGGTACTGATGCGTCCACAAGTACGAGCGCATTGGGACCCAAGAACACCGCATCGGTCAACTCCCCGAGTTCAGCGACCCGACTATCGGGATGGTGCCTAGAATCGAAAATGGCAGCGAGGGCGGGCCGAAACTCAACCCCGTCCTGAACGAACCCACTTAACGGACCCGGCGAGGCAAAGCAGAGCGTGCCGAGCAGTGTAACGTGCTGCCACGGAAGGACTCCCCTCATCCTTCCGATTCGACCTCTACGCAGGAGGACACCCTGCCACGATATTGCAGTCAGGGTCGTCGTCCTCGTCGGGACCATCCGCCGTGCAGCAGCCGGAAGCGTAGCAGCCTGTCTCGGTGTCCACGCATGATCCACACGCCGTCCCGCCCCCGACGACAACCGTGCATTCGATGTCAGGGACTGCGTCGCCCTGGACCGGGTTGGGGTGGAAGTAGCTCAGCCCGACGATGGCAAGCAGGAGCAGCAGTCGGATGATGGGTTTCATGTCGTTCTCCCCTTTCGGTGGTGTGTCGCTGACTCCCTCAGTCGTGAGGTGGGCGGTCGTCTGTGGACGGCTCCCGCAGGAACCGGATTGCCACTCTACGCCAATATCATGGGATGCACGGCGCGGCTCCGCAAGTATTTTCTGCGCCGATCCGGCGAAGTGGCCGCAGAATCGAGGTTCGGGACGCACGGAAGCAGCGCCCATCCCTCCCCACACTCCCCCCTTTGGGGGAGTCGCAGCCATGGAAGCTCCACGCGGCATTAGCCAGGCCTTCAAGCGTCAACGGGGGACTTCTCCGAGCCACTGGCGGCGGCGTGTCTTGGGCCGGAGGCGGTGCGGAACGTCCTGAAACGTCCCCGGACTGTGGACAATTTCCTACAGGTTGACGGGCTTGCGGAAGGGCTTTCAGCGTTCGGACATGGAGACGCTGGAAGAGTACTTCAGCACGCGAGTTAGCGCGTTCCTCGACGACACGTGACTGAGCCCGACGAGGTTCGGCAGGCAGGCGCTGGGCGACCCGAACCTGATGCGCCAGATCGACGGCGGCCGCTCACTCACGCTCAGGACGGCGGACCGGGTTCTGGCGTTCATCTCCGGGTTCGGCCGGGAGTCGGGCCGCGCGCGCGATCCGCCCCGCCGCGCGCGGTACCGGAAGCCCGCACCGAGAGCGAAGAAAACGAGGAGGAACACAGCGATGACCAAGCAACGGACAGCACCGAGAACGAACCCAGCGGTCCGCTTCGTGCGGCTGCCCGAGGTGATGGAGCGCACCGGCCTGTCGCGGAGCACGATCTACGTGAGGGTGGCCGAGGGCCGGTTCCCCAAGCCGGTCCCGCTGGGCGCGCGGTCCGTGGGCTGGATCGAGTCGGAGTTGGACGAGTGGTTCAGCGACCGGATCGCGGAGCGATGACCGCTCGTCTCGAAGAACGGGCCGAGGCCCTGAAGCCGTTCGGCTGGAAGGGCCGCAAGGCCGAGTGGATCGCCTTGGTGTGCCTGCACAGCGGGGTGTTCACCCGCACGCAGGCGACGGCCTTCCTGAAGACGCACCACGAGCGGGCGAGGCGCATGGTGCATGCCCTGATCGCGCAGGGTCTGGCGGCCGAGGAGACCGTTCCGCGCGTCCGTGGGATCGGCCGCGTCTGCCGGATCTACGCCCGACGCCTCTACCGCGCGCTCGGAGCCGAGCACATCCGCCACCGCAGGACCCCCTCTCCGGTCGTCCTCATGCGCCGCCTGCTGTCGCTCGAACACGTGATCGAGCATCCGAACCTGCCGTGGCTCCCGACCGAGGCCGAGAAGGTGGCCGCGTTCGACGCGCTCGGCATCGAGCGCGGGCTCCTGCCCGTCCGGGTGTACCGGGGCGCCGCCGGAACG
>JAJEBR010000071.1 GCA_022822445.1 Gemmatimonadota bacterium
GAAACCCCTTGAACAGGACGCCGTCGGAATCGCCCATCGCCCTCTGCCTTCCGTCTGATTGCTCTCACCTCCGTCAATGTATGCCTCGGCTGCGCCGAAGGCGCCCCGTTTCCTGGGCGAGGTCCCAGGAAACGCGTAGCACTAGCGTGTCGTCCGAGACCCATGTGAACGAGGCCGCGGCCACCGCGTGGCCGTTCGCGTCCCTGGCGGTTGCCGCCAGCCGCAACGTATCGCCCACCGCAACCGTGGCCGTATCCGACAGAACAACCGCCACGGCGCTGACCTCCTGGGCCCCGGTCAGTTACGTGCTCCCGCTTCGTTAGCCTCTCCAGTGTGCCTGTCGGGTGAACATTACATTTTGTAATGTCTCCCTTACATTTTCGTTGCTAGTGGGGGGGATCGTGCACGCTGAGTTGCATCGCCCGGATCGGCGTCACGCATACTCAACGCCTCCAGGCCGCAGCCCCCGGAATCCCGCGGCTGAACAGCACCTCGAGACCAGGCGCGCGCGCCCCGACAGCGTCTGCGGCCACCTGGGTCGCGGGAGGCCCGTCACGAAGGATGGCCCGCACCTGCCCGGTACGCGGGTTGCGGAGAATGGCCATGGGGATGTCGCTATCTCCGTCCAGCGTGATAGCTCCACCCGGCCCCGACAGCGTGATGGTCGCGAGGCTGCCTTCCCATCCGCCTCGCACCGGAACCGCGAAGGCGAAGCCGGAGCTCCCGTCCCCATCGGCCATCTCCGGCATAGCGAAGCTGAGCGAGAAGATCTCTCCGCCGTCCGAAGCCCGCCCGGTGACTCGGTAGTCACCCGCGGAGTCGGGAAGCGCGGCTGGTGCGTCGACCACGAAAGCAGGCTCGAGGAACGGCGCGCCTTCCGCGTCGATGCCGCCCCAAAGGAGAAGAGCAGTGGCCGGAGCGCCGGCCGACGCGCCTTCCTTGATCAGCCTGTGGCGAAGCGCTTTGGCGTAGTGATAGTCGCTGATCCAGCCTCCGCAGCGGCTCATGATGTCGGGCGTGCCCGGCGGCACGAGGAGGCCATCCAACGGATTGTATCCCCACGCCCCGATCTGAGCGGCGGGGTAGGGGTACGCCGGATCCGGGTCGGACGCGCTGCCGCAGGGGGCGTGGGACAGGCTGAAGCTATGTCCGAGTTCGTGAGCCGTGGGGCCGGGCAGCAACGAAAACAGGTGCCAGCCGCCTATCACGGCCAGCCCCGAAGCACCCGTTACCGGCCCCGACATCGTACCCATGAAGTAGCCGGTGCCGCCCTCCATCACGCGGATTGCACGGGTCTCGCGAACCAAGTCTGAGGAACTGTTGCTCGAACTCATGACGGGCTCGTGGTCACGGACGATCAGGTCTCCGACCGGCAGGTACGGGCGCCGGCCCCACAGCCACTCCTCGGGGTCGGCGACCGTTGCCGCAACCGCATCGAGAATGGTCGAGTCGGGAGCTGCGCGCCAGAGGAAGGGAATCAGCGTTAGCTCGAAGCGCGGCATCTCCCGAACCTCGAACGGCAGGCGTCCGGTTTCAGGAATCCGCTTCGCCACCCCTAGATCGGAGTCCAGCGTTTCGTCGGGGTCGATTTCGACCACCATGTCGAGGCCCGGCTGCACGATGTCCGCCGGGACCACCGCATTGAGCGACGCCGCCAGCGATCCCTCCGAGACCTTAGTCGGGATCGACCCGGTCCCGCCGGGGATGTCGGCAACATGGACAAGCGCGCCGTCATGGTAGAAGGAGGCCCGAGCCGGAGGGAGGGGCTCCCTGTTGTCGCGGGCTGCGGTCACGAAGACGCGGAGCAGCGCCTCTCTGCCCGCAACCAGCGGCACTGGGTATTCGGGCGACTGCACGGCTTGGACGAGATACGCCGCAGGTGGTGGGCCGGTGTCGCAGGATTTCAGGTGCTGCCGGTTTTGGACGCCCTCCAGCCACCGCCTGAACGCTGGGTCGGACGACGCGCAGAGGCTCGTGCCGTAGACGGCGAGCGTCTCAAGTTCCCCCAAACGGGTCAACGTGGAGGGAAGCGTTCCGGAGAGCTCGCGGTTGCCGCTCAGCCCTAATTCGCGCAAGCGTTCCAGGCCCCCCAGTTCCGGCGGCACCAGACCCTCCAGGTCGTTGTGGCTTGCATGGAAGTAGGTAAGGCCGACGAGGCTTCCGAGTTCGGGTGGGATCGAGTTGGTGAAGTCGTTGCCACTGAGGTCGAGTGTGCACCCCCTCCTCGGGCACTCCGACGATTCCTTCATTGCGGCAAGGTCGCCCAATCCGGCCGGGATCGGGCCCGAAAGCGCGTTTTCCGATAGGTCCAGCCCGGTTAGGTTGGCGAGGTTGCGGAGTTCGGGCGGAATCGGGCCCGAAAGCGCGTTTTCCGATAGGTCCAGGAACTCCAGTTCGGTCAGCTTGCCCAGTGCAGCCGGGATCGAACCGGTGAGATCGTTATTCTGGAAGACCAAAGTCTCCAGCGCGGCAAGGTCGCCCAGTTGCGGCGGGATCGAACCGGTGACACCGCTATCCTCGAGGTACAAACCCTTCAGCGCGGCAAGGTCGCCCAGTTCGGCTGGGATCGAGCCAGTGAGGTTGTTGCGACTTAGGCTGAGGACACTCAGCGCGGCAAGGTCGCCCAGTTCGGCTGGGATCGAACCAGTGAGGTTGTTGCCATTGAGGGCGAGCATACTCAGCGCGGCAAGGTCGCCCAGTTGCGGCGGGATCTGGCCGGTGAGGTTGTTGTCGAGGAGAGTGAGTCCACGCACCCGACCCTCGCGGTCAGCGTTGACGCCGTGCCAATCCCACAGCGGTGCGTCCGTGAGCCAGTTGCGATTGTTTGTCCAGTCGGGACCGCCAGTCGTGTGGTAGAGCACTTCAAGCACTTCGCGATCCGAAGCTGGCGCGGCGCACAATGCGCTGGTGCCCTCGTGCATCGGAATTCTGTTTAGCCAGGCCTGGAAGTCGTCTTCCAGTGGGGCGCAAAGCTCCGTGTCCGCATATCGAAACTCGCTCAGCGACAAGGCGGTGAGGGAAAGCGGCAGACGCCCCGTGAGGGCGTTGCCGCCGATCTTCAACGTGGACAGATGGCTGAGTGAACCCAGTGACGCAGGGAGCTGCCCGGCCAGTCCATTAGCCGTCAGGTCCAGTACCTCGACCCGACCTGCGGAATCGACGCTGACGCCGTACCAGTCGTCCGGGATACCTTCCCCGAGCCAGCCTTGCGAATTCGTCCAGCCATGGCCGGCGGCGACCTCGAAGAGAGATCTCAGGACCGCCACATCTCTCAGGTGACAGGAGTTGGAGTCGCCAGTGTCTTGGCGTTCGATGCCAGCCAGCCACGCGACAAAGGCAGAGGTCCCTGGAAGGCAGAGTGCCGGATTGTTGCCAAGGTACAGAGTATTCAACTGCCGCAGTTGAAGGAGACTGGGCGGGACCGGGCCCGAGAGCGCGTTACTCGAGAGGTTCAGGCGACGGAGATTGGTGAGGCGGCCAAGTTCCGGTGGAATCGGACCTGTATGCCTGTTTCGGACAATATCCAGTGAGATCAGTCGCAAGAGATGGCCAAGTTCGGGCGGAATCGGGCCTGAAAGATCCGTCCAGGCAAGGGACAGTAGCTTCAGATTGGCGAGGTTGCCAAGTTCGGGCGGGATCGGCCCCGAGAGCGCACTGCGGCCGAGGGACAGTTGCTCCAGATTGGCGAGGTTGCCGAGTTCGGGTGGGATCGGGCCGGTGAATGCGTTGTCAAGGAGGTGTAGCTCAATCAGGCTGGCCAAGCTGCCGAGTTCGGGTGGGATCGGGCCGGTGAATGCGTTGTCAAAGAGGTGTAGCTCAATCAGGCTGGCCAAGCTGGCGAGTTCGGGCGGGATCGGGCCAGAGAGGCCGTTGGAGGCGAGGATCAGTCGCTCCAGATTGGCTAGGCTGCCGAGTTCGGGCGGAACTAGGATTGCATGATCCAAAGCCATCCATCGTAGTCCACCGTTAGTCCCATAACATCCTTTAGTACAACGATTTCAAGGCTGCCACCCGACGCCAACCGTCTCTTGCGGTCCAGTGACTTCCGGTGTATTCTTCCCTGTGTAGTGTTGCATTAAGTGATACACCACAAGGAAGGAACGCATGACGAAGCGACCCCGAACCCTCACCGCCGCGTTCGTGCGGACGGTGGGCCGTCCGGGCGTGTACGGGACGGGCGGGGCGGGCGCGGCCTGAGCCTCCGGGTTCACCGCACGCTCGATGGCAGGATCACCAAGACATGGCGGCAGCGCGTCAGGATCGACGGACGGCTCACCTCGATCGGGCTCGGTCCGTACCCCGAGGTCACACTCGCCGAGGCGCGCCGCAAGGCGCTGGACAACAGCCGCATGGTGCGGCTCGGACGGGACCCGCGCGGGCGCGGCGTCCCGACGTTTGCCGAAGCCGCCGAACGGACGATCCGGCTCCACCGGGAGTCTTGGAAGGCCGGGAGCCCGCTTCCCGAACAGTGGGAGTCCACGTTCCGCCTCCACGCCGCGCCCCTGCTTGACAAGCCCGTGGACCGGATCACGAGCGCGGACGTGCTCCGGTGCCTCTCATTGATCTGGAGCTCGAAGCCCGCAGCCGCGCGCAAGGCCCGTCATCGGATTGCCGCCGTCTTCCGCTGGTGTATCGGTCGCAACTACCGTCCGGACAACCCGGTGGACCGGGCTGTGGCCGCGCTGCCGAAGGCGAACGGCAACGGGCCGAAGCACCACCGGGCGCTCCCGCACCAAGAGGTCGCGGGAGCGCTACGGGCGATCCGCCGGATCGGGGATGACAGTCCTGCCGCCTTGTGCGTGGAACTGATCGCGCTCACCGCCGTTCGGCCCGGCGAGGCAAGGGCCGCGCGTTGGGACGAGATCGACATGGGGGCGGCGTGGTGGACGATCCCGGCGACACGGATGAAGGCGGGCCGGGAGTTCGTCGTGCCGCTCAGCACGGGCGCGCTCGACGTGCTCGAACGGGCGCGCGCACTGTCCGACAAGTCGCCCTATGTGTTTCCGTCGAGGGCCGGCGGCCCGTTGCCGACCAAGGCACCGGGGAGCTTGCTGGGGAGTGCCGGAGTGGCCTCGACGCCGCACGGGTTCCGGTCGAGCGCGCGGTCGTGGATGGCCGAGACGGGTGTCCCTGCCGAGGTCGCTGAGGCCTGCCTCGCCCATGTGCCCCGGAGTCAAGTCGTGCAGGCGTACCAGCGATCCGACCTGCTTGAGCGCCGCGCCGAGGTCATGCAGGCGTGGGGCGCCTACGTTACCAAGCGGTAGCTCCAGTCTAAACCCCGTCTCGGCTCGGGCACATCGGGACATCACCTCGGACCCCACCCCCTGCCGTCCACGACATCCTCAAACGAAGTGCGGCGGGTCCACGAACGCTCGATCGAGGTCGTCGCAAGCGCCCGGTGCGCGTTCTACGTCGGTTCGTACACGAACGAGTCAACGAGTGCGGCGCGGAATCTCCAGATTCGCAACAAATCCTCATCCGGCGGCGGCCCGTCTGCGTACCACGGTTGGTCATAGAGCCACAGAAGCAGTTCGCGATAGTACTCGGGCTTCCCGAGCGTCGAAAGGCTCTTAGGAGGGCTCTCTAAAGCCAGCTCTCCAAGCCCTTTTCCAGACGCACCGTTGAGTGACAGTAGCCGGTCCGGTCGCGCGAGCGTGAGCAACAGCGTAGCGGTGCCCGGGCCCACGTCCCTGATGGTCCTCAGTTCCTGCATCGTATCCACGGCGATGTCCGGGAACTCGTCGTCGCGGGCCTCCACAACCCTGTTCAGGACGGCTTGGATCTGCTCTTGGTGCCCGAGCACTGCCCCCATGTGGCTGGGACGCACGCGTCCCATGAGCCCCCACCAATCCGAATCCGTGCCTCGTACCCCACCCTTCAGTCGTTTTCGAGAGGCGGCATCCCGTGACCAACTCGCTGCGCCCAGCAGCAGCTTGCGACGACCGTGGATCACTCTCAAGTAGCTCCGACCTCGGGGGTCGAGGACCACCCATTCCCGTCCCTCGTCTCTCAGTTTGTCTTCGCACTCTTCCAGGGCTTGCCGGTATCCCTTAAGGGTCAGCGGTCGATGGGCATCGCCGATGAGAATTCTGCGGCGGAACACCGACCCCGATGCAATCTGCCGGACCTGTGGATGGGGCGGACTCCGCTTCCAGTCTTCGGTGTATCGACGGATCTGTTCCGAGACGGGGGAATCGATGCGGTAGTGATCCCAGCGCTCTTCGAACCAATCGGCAAGTGCATTGGCCCGCTCACCCGGTCCCACCTCCAACAGGATTTCTTCGTTCGCGGTTGAGTGACCGCCGAACCCGGCCTTCGTAAAGTTGGCGCTTCCGATCCACGCCTGACACGTCGCGATGCCATCCTCGTGCCGTCGAAACAGGTACAGCTTGGGGTGGAATAGACGGCCTCCCTCCGGGATGATCCTGAGTTTGTCCTCGGTAATCCTGCTCAACTCCTCCAAGGCATCTGGATGGGTCGCGTTGCCCCGTGTTCCGACGATGGCGCGGACATCCACGCCCCGGTTCGCGGCGGCGCCCAGTGCTCGCAAGTGCGCTCCCGGAGTGGCCCAAGCCGTCGCGATATCGACGGAATGCGCTTCATTCAGACGGTCCGTGAACCGGTCATGTAGGTCGTTACTGCGGAGGACTTTGCCTCTCATCGGGCCACTCCAGAAGAGCTTGTTTGTGGTGCTACGCCCACCAATCCCGGCGATCGTGTAACCGAATCTAATGAGGCGCTCGGCGGGCTGCTCGCTACGAAACCTCTCCTTCTCAACCGCGTCTGCCAGGCAGCCCCGATCAAGGCCTTCGGGGAGGCGTCGGAGGTGTCGCTGGCGCTGGCCGATCCGCTTCCCGGACGGCACTGGAACCCCTCGGACCTCGCCGTTTCGGCGGCTGTTGACACCGCCCGAAACGGTCGCCTGACTGTACGTCATGGCGATGGCGACGACCCCGGATTGCGCCCTTCGGCGGACGGTTTCGCCCGCTAATGCGGGAGAGCCAGCCCACCCTTTGGGGCCACGCTTCGCGAGTCCCCGGCAGGGGCTGGCGGGGGGCCGTGCCCCCTCTGACCCCCGCGACGGAAACGGCGCGCCGTGAGCGCCGGACGCGCCGTCTGGGTGAAGATCCGCGCCAGCGAGGCGGAGCGTGCGGCGTGGCACGCCAAGGCGCGCTCGGCGGGCCTGACGCTGTCGGATCTGGTGCGCCGGTCGATTGGCCGGGTCCGCACCTGGACCGTGGCGCACGCCGGGGTCGAGCGCGAGCGCACCCGCGAACTGGCGCGCGTCGGGAACAACCTCAACCAGATCGCTCGCTGGGCCAATACACACAAGGAGGCCATCGAGGCCGTCGAGGTGATCGCCCACCTGATCGCCATCGACCGGGCGCTCAGCGCCTTGGACCCCGCCCAAAGCACGGATGCGGATGCACATTAAGTTCCTGGCGCGCGGAACCGGATCGGCGCGGGCTGCGGCCAAATACCTCCTCGGCGAGCGGGACTCCACCGGGAAGCCGCGCGAAGGCGTCGAGGTCCTTCGGGGCGATCCTCACCGGGTGGCGTCGGTGGCGGACACTCTGGGGTTCGAGCACAGGTACACCTCCGGCGTGATCGCGTGGGCACCGGAGGACGAGCCGACCGACGAACAGATCCGCGAGGTTCTGGACGCCTTCGAGGAGACGGCCTGGGCCGGGCTCGAACCCGACCGCTACGCCTGGGCGGCGGTGCTCCACCGCGAGGAGGGCGGCGGCGCCCACGTCCACGTTCTGGCCGCACGATGCGACCTTGAGACCGGGCGGAGCCTCAACATTGCCCCTCCGGGCTGGCGGAGAACGTTCGATCCGCTCCGGGACGCCTTCAACCACGAGCGCGGCTGGGGCCGTCCGGACGATCCGGCCCGGGCCAGGGTGGAGCAGCCCGGACACCGCGCCTACGTCGAGGCCGCCCAGCTGCGGGCCGGGCTCCGGCTCGAATCCTCGCCGCGCGACCTGATCCGGGACTACCTGCTCCAGCGCGTCGAGCACGGCGCGGTGAAAGACCGCTTCGATGTCGTCGCCGCGCTCCGGGAGGCGGGCCTTGAAGTGCCGCGCCAAGGCAAGGAATACCTCACCGCGATGGACCCCGAGACCGGGGACCGCTGGCGGCTGAAGGGACGGCTGTACGCCTTTGACTTCCAGCCCGAACGACTTGACCGGGCGGACGCGGAGACGGCGGGGGAGCGAGGGCTGGGAGATCGAGGAGAAGACCGCGAGCGAGCCCGCGCGGCCCGCCGGGAACTCGCGGCGCGCCGTGAGGAACGCGCCGCGTACCATCGAGCGCGATACGGAGGCAGAGACCGGGCGGATGCGCGCGCTGCTGCCGAGGGCTTGGCTCCGGTCGCTGGC
>JAJEBR010000104.1 GCA_022822445.1 Gemmatimonadota bacterium
CCGCTTCGGCAGGCCTTCCGGCCGGCCGGGGCTCCTCGTCGAATCCTGCTCTTCCGTACTCCGAGACATCTCGTGCCTCCTCTCCTCTGGACCCCGGAAGGTTGGCTAAAGTACTGTCCAGAGAAATCGGGGGCACTATAATGGGAAGGTCGCGGCATGCGGAATCTGATATGACCTGGTGGGCAACTATTGGCCCGGCCATGCAACTACTGGTGGGAGGTTGGGCCTCACCGATGGATTGAGTATTGATCCATCATTTCGCCGACATCCAACCGCCCGGCGGCCAAATCGTTGCGCGAAGCTGCGATGTCCTCAAGAGTGGGCAAGTGGTGAAGGCTGACCTCGGCCGTAAACCCGACGGTGGCGCCCGCGACAGCTAGGATTCGATTGATAGTACCCGTCACAGCCCTCCGAAGTCTGATCTTGAACTCCTCGAAACGGAGGAAACGACGCATCGTGTAGTAGTCCGTTACCGCATCTCCGAAGGTCCAACGACCGTTCCATCCCGTAGACTGGGTGACTGTGGCTACAGCCCGCTGCTCGATTCCACGTAGCTCTTTGAGATCGTAGGGTATCTGGACTGTTCCGTCTGGATTCAGGTTCTGGATGGCGAAGTCCGGGACAGCCCTGCCCATGTGACGCAGGGCTCGCAAACCGCTGGGAACCCGTCTGTATTCTCGCGGTAGTTTCGTGTGGACCACTCGATCGCGCGGAATCCAGACCGGACGCCGGTTTAGGGGTTTGGGATTCGCGCAGTTGGCATCGACGACAGCGTTCTTCGGGATCGTCTGCAATGTGAATCCAGCGAACCGCCAAACGCAGAGCAGTCGAAGAACCGAGAAGCCGATCACCTGACCGTTCGCATCGTTCATGGGTGCGACCTCAAACGTGTCGGCCCCGTTGGAAACTAGGCTGTGCGCCGTCTGGTTCCCGAACCCGGACAGTATGGAGGATAGTTCTCGCCCATATCTGCCGTGGCCTCCATGGTGAGCAAAGGCGGACTCGATGACCTTTGAAGCACGCTCGTCGTTGGGCGACAACTGGAAGACAGCTTTGTGTTCCACCTCTCCGCCAAACGGGAGGAGATCTCGGGCAACGTCATCGGCGAACATGCTTGGATAGTGGTTGCTTTCGCTGTAGTCGTCTTCCCTGGGAGGGAGGTAATAGGCGACGCTCACGCGGTCCGAACGCACCCCTGAGTCGGTCATCAGATCCCTCCTGGGAATCCCGGACCACCCTCAACCCTTCCTTTGGCCCGGTGATCGGCTACTATCTTCGCTCCTTCTCGGAGATCCTTGACACCCCGCGGCAAGGGTATGCCCTCAGCTTCCTGCCTTTTCAGAAGATACTCGGAGAGCATCAGGTCTCGGGCCTTACGAGACCTCCAATGCTGTAGGTAGGTCGATGCAACGGGATCGATCGCGATGACGTTGGGGAGTGTGCGGGAGGTGATGTCACGAGGTGCAAATCCCTTGTCTTCAAGAAGTTGTCGCATACGTCCGCGCCATTGCCACCGGATTTCCGACCTCGGAGATGTGGCCAACCGATGCTTATGGAAGTCTTCGCCACCGGCGATAAGCGTGATCAAATCTACCGGCTTCCGGTAGCGCGACAGGAGGCCATCCCAGACATCTGTCACGTTGCCCCAGAAACGCTCCTGGCCCAGACCAAACTTCCACAGGTAGGCGTATCCAGAGATGTCCATTACGTCGAGCATGACACCCGTTGAGTGATACAGCACGTTCTCCGCCGAGCTCTCGGCAAGTTCGGATTTAACTCGGTTATGCGCCGTTAGTGCGCTGGGGACCAGAATCGGATAGACGAGTTCGAAAGTCTTGGCATCCATGTCTTCGAGCGCCTCGATCATCGCGTCGCACAGTGTCGTATAGGCGAAACCAAAGCTGTCCGGTAGGTCCCCACCTGGGGGTTTGGTAGAAAGAAGGGGAGTGAGCTGCACCAGTTCGGTGATGAGGGATAGCCGGAGCATGCCGAGTCGCTCTTTCCATTGCTCAGTGCGAACGTCCGGCCATTCTTTGCCGGCAGCCTTAACCCTGCGCCGTTTCAACCTCTCCAGCGTGCTGTCCGTGTTCCCGGCATTCGCCTCAAGCTTGGACACCGATTCCAGCCCCCGCTGGATCACCATGGCCGAAGCCTCTACTGCTCCCTCCTCTCGGAGCGACTTGGCTTGCGAAGGAAGCCGTTGCTCTGCCTCGTTCAACAATGACTCAAGGGTGGTTCTCAGGTCGACGCTGAGAAGGCGCGCTGCGTGGTGCTGTACGAACCATGAAGGCGTCTGAATGGAACCCTCGATGTCTCGTTCAACCGCGTGTTCCATTCGGAAGGACTCAATGCTCGCGCGGAGTCTCGGCGGGAACTCTCCAAGAGCCACCGATTCGTCGCTGGCCGCCTTCGACGCGTCGTCCAGCAACTGATCGAGAGGCGGAGTTCCGAAACGCCGGTATAGAAACCCAGCTGCGTGCGGTATGGCGCGGGCAAGGCTATCCGAAACCGCCAGACCGTAACGCTCGTCTCGATCTGTCCCTCCGCGTGTTTCCGTCGATTCCGCTCGGGCAGCAGACGTAATGCGGTGGACGATCTGGAAACCCATTTCCATCTGGCGAACTCGAAGCTGGTTTGCCGACCTTGCAATCCAACCATTGAGTGACTCCACCACCTCCACGCAGGGTCCATAGCTCCCCTTCTCAAGAAGAGCGACCACGACTCGTTGGATGATCTCGCCAGCGCGTTTCTCTAGCCACAGTTGGTCTGGCTCCATCTTCGGGAACATCCACACGCCCGCGCCCAATGCCGATGTCAGGTCACTGCCTCCGTCCAAGAGATAAGACGGATGTCTCGGGATTCTCTGGAACCAGTAGCTTTCCTTTGGAATCGGGAGCTTTTCCTCCGAATACCATCGTAGGAGGGCCACCGCATTCTGACCGATGTTCTTCAGGGCTGACGCGCTCTGCGACCGACCGATCGACACAGATACCATCTCATCCCAAGCATCGAGCTTCCGGCTGGCGATCCCCTGATGGTGGGCTTGTATTGATCGATCCCGGGCCAGGAGGCCTGTGCCGGCGACGGAATTAACCGCGGTTGCAATGTCACCTGCCAGAGAACTGGTGACCGCCTCCGGATCGAGAAACTCGAACACTCTCTTCCCAAGCTTGATGAAGCTGAGTACCGAAGCGGCTCCAAGAAGAGCGAACACCACGGCCGAGCCAGCCCCGAACGAGTACCCGAGCGCCAGCGCCCCGAGCCCGAACAGGCACGCGCCACCCGTGAAGCCGACCACCTTGAGATAGAAGCTGCCGACCGGATCCTCGATGAGTACAGATCGAAGATCGGGTGGAACATCGCCGTAAGCGTTCCCAGCGACCACGCTGATCGCAGCGAAATAGAGCCCGAGGAAAGCACCAGTGACCTGCGCACCTGTGACGAGAAGCGCTGCATGTGCTCCTTCTGCTGGCTGGCCGGGTGCGATGGTTCGCACCCAATTCAGAGCCCGTTCCACTAACGCCCAAGCCGACTCTGGCGGAATGGCACGCGTCGTCTTCTCTAGGTAATCTAGGATGGTGGGCAGGAGGGATTGATCGAACCAAACCAATAACGCGACAGCGCCGGCGGCGAACAGCACCGGGAAGAAGATGGCTCTGAGAATCTGCCTAGCCACCAGGGTTGCCGTCAGGCGCTCTCTTAAGGAGTGCCTGCGTCGAAACAGAGAGCTCAGGACCTTGAACCGGACGCGACTAATCCAGTTACGGGCAAGCCAGAAGCCTGGCTCCTGTCGTCTGGTCGCCTTGCGGGTCCACCTGTTTCCGCCATGAAGAAACGGAGCGACGGCGAGCCAGATGAGGCGTCTCGACCGACGAATCAACTTGGGTGCCTTCTTGCGCCGCCGGGCGGTCGCTCAGCGTGGCAACAGAGATGACCGGCTCCTTGTGGCGGTCCCGCGGCTAGATCAAGGCCGAGCGTTCGGCGGGACGGTGACATGACCGGGTCGGCGGGGCGACGTGGACGAGGCACGGAAGGGCATCGCGCAGCGTGCGTGAGCGGCGATGCCCCGGGTGCGCTGGCGATCCAATTCGGGGTCGATCCTCTGGTCATGGGTAATGATAGCAGGGAACGCCCCAGCGAGCCTGCTGGTGGAGGGAAGGCAAGGACCAACTCCAGCACGGGCGGGTGTGCGAGCCCCCTCGGGTTGGGCGAGGTGCGCGGTGGAAGGAACCAGAGCCGATGCCCGCGACGTGTCGCGTGAGGTTCGGACGCGCCGCCGGATTCCGGCGAGCCAGCAGTCGAACCGGTTCCCGACGGTCGGGTCGTGAGCCTGCTCCTCTACCTTGCCTTCGGCGTCGCGGGTCGTCGCCGTCATCCTCGGACTGTCCACCGACGTACGCGCCGCCGTCCGTGAGTGGTTTTCCGCTCCGCGATCAGCGGCCTGCGAATCCCGCCACGCATCGCAGTCCGACCCACCGATCCGCCATGATCCTCGGCGATGGACGGCAAGCTGAGATCGCCGCGAGCATTGTCCTGGCGAGTCCTCCTAGCATATGGGCACGCCTGCCAAATGCCTGCCATTTGACCCGATTTTCCGGCTTTTTCAGTCCGGCGGACCCTGACACGCCCGAACGGCAAGAAGCGCAGATCGTGCAGTCCCAGTTAGACTTACAGTGATTTCTTGCCGTGATTCGCGTCCCTTTGGCGGGGATTAGGAGGCAGTCGCTCTATCCACCTGAGCTACGGGGACGAGATCGCCAGCCGTTCCACGGGCGGCACCCGGGGCCCGGCCCACGCGGCGGCGTGATTCGCGGGCATAAGATTGCGGCGTGGGCGACGAATGGCAAGCCGTGCGAGCCGCTCGCAGGGTGCAGGCCCCCGTACAGGCGGGCCACCGCCGGACCGTGACAGCGCCGCCGCTCGCGGGGTATCTTCCGTGGCGCGAGTTGGCCGCAGTTCAAGACCCCGGAGAGAGGGTGATTCCCCATGACGACGAGTGCAGTTCTCCTTTTGCTGGCGGGCGTGCAGGCCGGGCCCGACCGGATCGATTTGGACCCTGCACAGATGACCCTCGACGCGGGCGAGACCGTGACCGTGACGGCCACCGTCCGGTCCGCCGACGGCGCGGTGCTGGCGGATGCGCCGGTGCGCTGGATCGCGATGAATCCGGAGATCGCCGTGGTGGACCAGAGCGGACAGGTGACGGCGGTCTCGCCCGGTGAGGCACGGATCGCGGCCAGGTCGGGGAACGTGATGAGCTTCGCGGCGGTGGTGGTGCGCGCGCTTCCGGTGGTCAGCCTGGCCGCGGAATTGCCGGAGGCCACGATGCTGGCGGGGACGAGTGCGCCGGTGCGTGTGGTGGCCGCCGGGCGGGACGGAGAGCGGGTGGCCGACCCGGTGCTCACCTTCTCGTCAAGCGACGAAGCGGTGGTAGGGGTGGACGCGGCGGGACGCGTGTACGCGCGCGGGGCCGGCGAGGCGCGGGTGACGGTCTCGGCCGGGTCGGCGAGCGCGGTCGTCACCCTCGCCGTGCGGGAGGGCGACCTCGGCCCGGTCGAGGTGGTCCCCGCCGAGGTCCGCGCCCGGACCGGCGACGTCATCCGCTTCGAGGCGCGGGCGTCGGTGGCCCTCCACCCGGAGTGGAGCGTGAGCGGGGGCGGAGCGCAGATCGAGGCCGAGGGGACGGAGGGCGTCTTCGTCGCGGAGCGTCCCGGCACCTACCGCATCACGGCCGTGTACGGGGAGGGAAGGGCGGCGGTCGCCTCTGCGTCGGTGACGCCCCGCATCGAGGAGGCGGAGCTGGTCAAGGTCGGGCGCGGTGCGGCAGCCGAGCATCACTCCGGCGACACCTGGGTCTTCGAGGGCGCCAACGGCCGGGACTACGCCTACGTGGGAACCTTCATGTACGACTGGATGAAGGTGTGGGACGTGACCGACCCGGCGGCCCCCGTGCTCACCGATTCGGTGCAGCTCGACGCGCGCCGCATCAACGACGTGAAGATCCACGGGAGCAACCGCATCGGAATCCTGACGCGCGAGGGCGCATCGGACCGGCAGAACGGCATCGTCGTGCTGGACCTGGCGGATCCCGCCCACCCGACGATCATCTCGGAGTACAAGCGCACGGTGCCCGGCGGCGTCCACAACGTGTGGGTCGAGGGCGATCTCGTCTACGCGGTCCACAACGGCACGAGCGACATCCACATCATCGACATCTCCGATCCCGCCGCCCCCGACGAGGTGGGCCGCTGGGGCATGCCCGAGTCCGACCACAAGTCGCTGCACGACGTCATCGTCCAGGACGGCTACGCGTATCTCTCCTACTGGGACGACGGCGCGGTCACCCTCGACGTCGGCGCCGGCACCCACGGGGGAACCCCCACCGAGCCCGCGTTCGTGTCACGGTACAAGTATCCGGTCGGTAACACCCATACGGCCTGGCGCGCTGGACGGTATCTCTTCGTGGGCGATGAGATCTTCCCCGACGACTGGGACGCCGACGCCCCCATCGAGGCTCGCGGCTACATCCACGTCCTGGACATGACCGACATGGACAACCCGGTCGAGGTGGCGCGCTACGAGGTGCCGGAGGCCGGCGCGCACAACATCTGGGTCGAGGGCGACCGCCTGTACGTGGGGTACTACCAGGCCGGCCTGCGCGTGGTCGACATCTCCGGCGAGCTGCGCGGCGACCTCTACCGGCAGGGCCGCGAGATCGCCATCCTCAAGACGACGGACGCTGAGTCCACGGTCCCCAACTGGGGGATGACCTGGGGCGCCCAGATCCACAAGGGTCACATCTTCACCTCCGACCTGAACTCGGGACTGTGGGTGGTGAAGCTGGTCGAAGGACAGCGGATCATCTCGTAGCGGACGGATTTTCTCGTAGAGGACTCGTGACAGGGATCCCAGCTGCCCCGGAGGCACCGCCCACCCGGGGTGGTCCGCGAACGGAGCCGCCCGTGCCCCTGCGGGAACTCGACTTCGCCGCGGCACTCGGGCGGATCCGCCGGCTCGTCTGGCGCACTCCGGCTTTGCGGGTGCCGGCGCCCGCCGGGGACCTGACCGGCGAACAGCGCCCAGCTACCGGAAGTAGCGCCGGCTCCCCTGCGCCCGCCGCGCGCCCAAGCGACACATGGCTAAAGCTCGAGTCGCTCCAGCGGACGGGCTCCTTCAAGGTCCGGGGCGCCGCGAACCGGCTCCTCAAGCTGACTGCCGCCGAGCGGGCCCGGGGGGTCGTCGCGGTGTCGTCCGGCAACCACGGCAGGGCGGTCGCCGAGGTGGCGCGCGTGCTGGGGATCCCCGCGACGATCTGCGTCCCGGACTGGGCGGACCCCTCCAAGCTGCGCCGGATTCGGGACGCGGGGGCGGAGCTGCTCCGCTCGGGACCGAGCTACGACGAGGCCGACGAGAGGGCGGCCGGGCTCGCAGCGGCGCAAGGGCTGACCCTGGTGCACCCGTTCGACGACCCGGACGTGATCGAGGGGCAGGGGACCATCGGAGTGGAGCTGGCCGAGCAGCTGCCGGAACTCGGCGAGGTGATCGTGCCGCTCTCGGGCGGGGGACTGGTGGCGGGGGTCGGGCTGGCGCTCAAGCCCCGCGGGGTCCGCATCGTGGCGGTGTCGGCCCGGCGGGCTTCGGTGATGCTGCAGAGCCTGGAGGCCGGCCGGCCGCTCCGCATGCCCGACGAGGAGACGATCGCCTCGGCGCTCTCGGGCGGAATCGGCGACGAAAACCGCCTCACCATGCGGGTCGTGCGCGAAGTCGTGGACGAGCATGTCATCGTCGGGGAAGACGACATCCGTGCCGCGGTGCGCAGCGCGTTCCACGATCACCGGCTGGTCGTGGAGGGCGGGGGAGCGGTCGGACTCGCGGCGCTCGCGTCGGGGTACCGCCCGCGCGGGCGGGTGGCGGTCGTCGTGTCCGGCGGCAATATCGACGCGCCCGCGCTGGCGGCGATGATGGGTTGAGGGAGGGGCCGCGCGCAACGATGTGCCCTGCCCGGGGCCGGAGTGGCTCGTCTTCAGCCCGATAGGGGAGCTGGTGGCGCGGCTTGAAGTATGTGAAACAATTCACAAGCGACGGAAACAGACGCATTGACCGGAGGGAGCTGCGGGGGGAACGGCGTGGATGCCGGGGTGGAGGGCGTCGTCGAAATAATCGATACGCCTCCCCTTCGTGGAGATCGTGGAAGTCCAGCTGGTACCGGGGTGAGGCGACGCCGCCGGCGCAGGACGGGGGCCAGGCAGGCCAACGCTAGCGCAAGCGCGAAAACACCAGCCGCAGGCCGGGAATCTCACTCCGGACCACCTCGAGTTCGATGCCGGAGCCGGTTCCGTCCGACCGGAAGTCGTAGAAGCGGATCCCGCCGGGAGCGAGCCCGCCGACCCAGGTGCCGGAGCGGAAGGGCGCCGGCGTTGGGCCGGTGCGGGGCCAGGGATAGAGTCCCTCGGGCTGGAACTCGGGTCGGAGGAGCTGGTGGGTGGCCGAAGGGAAGTCGTACGTGTGGAAGGTACGCTCGGGCTGCGGGACTCCCGTGCCGTTGAGCATCATCGCGGTGGCGTACTCCACGATCAGTTCCGGGACGGGCTTGCCGGTCATCTGCTCGATGCCCGCGGTCCCGGCCGGGGCGGTGGAGTCGTTCAGCGCGACGAAGAAGGCTCCGTCGGCGCGCTGGGCCGCACCTCCGTAGGCGTCGCCGAGGAAGCGGTGGAAGTGCCACGAGCTGCCGTAGAAGCTGTGTCCCGGAGCCGGATTGGTCACCAGCGAATTGTTGTACGCGGTGTAGGCGAGCGTGGTCCTGGCGAGGAGCGTCAGCATTCCGTAGTTCTCGGGACTGATGATGGACCCGTCGCGGGGCGGGTAGTCGTCGCGCGTCAGCAGGTCCTCCTGCGCCACGCCTCCGGCCGCCTCCATGGCCTTGCGGGAGGACCTTTCGGCGGCGATCTCGGCGGTCCCCTCCTCGATCCAGGTCGGGTGGTAGCTCTGCGCCGCCGTTCTCCGGTAGAGCGAACTCACGTGCTTCATCTCGTGGACCACGGTGGGCAGCGCCTGGTAGTGCCTGTTCTCCTGCTCAGGCCCCAGCGCCCGGAGCAACTGTTCATTGATGTAGATGAGCTCCATCTCGTTGGAGGCCGCGCAGGCGTCCCCGGACAGGAAATCCCCCGGCCAGACGAACCCGGCCACATCCTCGGGGACCGCGGGCGAAGCCAGGACGGTCACTCGCCCGTCGCCGTTGATGTCGGCGACCCCGCCGAAGTACTCGTCGATCGTTTCGGCCCCGTAGGCCACGTAGTAGTCGAGCACCTGCCGTGCGTCCCGAGCCCTCACCGGGGCGGTCTCGCGCTGGACCGAGTCCTGGTAGATCGCCAGGTGGTCGTCGTATGCCACCAGCAGCGCGGGAACGGGGGTAACCGGATTGCAGGTGCTGTTGCCCGAGTACGGGCGCAGCATGAGCCGTTGTGAGGGCGTTCCCCGGCCGGCCGCGCCGGAGGCGGCTGCCGGGGGGTCGATGGAGGCGTCGGGAAGGACCGCATCCCTTCCCGCTCCGCGAACGAGTCGCCGCGCCTCTTCGTGGATCTGGCCGTGGAACTTCGCCGTGGCCTCGGCGATGCGGATGCCGGCGGCGAGTTCACTCGGCAACGCCGAGGCGATGGTCATCCCGGCCGGGGGCGCACGCGGCATCGACACCGGATCGGACGCGGCTGCCCCTGGGGGGTGCCATCCCCGCTGGATGGAGAGCGCGTCGCGCGACGCCGAACCGGGCGGAACCGGGCCGCCGCCGACCGCGGTTGCTCTCAAGGTGACGGGGGGCGTGCCGAGAGGACCTGTGGCCGCGCGCAGTGCCGCGATGCGGTAGAGGTCGCCGTCCGCTCCGGAGGGGAGCAGGGGAGGGCACTCCCCGAAGTCGTCCCGCCCGAGGACGAGGACGTCGCCGGGTTGCATCTGCAGCGCGGGCGCGCACACGAGGAGCGTCAGCGGCTTCGAGCTCGCCCGCCCGGCGGCGTCCCGCACGGTGGCCGTGAACGACGCGGTGTCCGCCCGCACCGGGGTGCCGGAGAGCACGCCGGTGGAATCGAGCCGGAGGCCCGCGGGAAGCGCCCCCGCCGTGACGGACCAGGCGAGCGGCTCGTCGCGGATTCCCACGGTCTCGATCGCGGCCCGGTAGGACAGGTCGGCCCGCGCGCGGTCGAGCTCGCGGGTGATGATCGCGAGTTCGGGTTCGGTGGCGGTCGCCGTGAACTCCGCCGTCAGGGAGCCGACCCGGGCCCCGAGCCGCTGTTCCCCCTCTGCCAGGCCGAGCGTCCAGCGCGCCGACGCGACGCCGGCGGTGTCGCTCACGGCCTGTTCGGGCTCGACCGTTCCCTCGCCGGCGACCACCCGGAAGGTCACCATGACATCGGGGATGGGGATCCCGTCTTCGTCCTGTACGAGCACCGCGGGGTCCTCGGGCAGCGCCGACAGCGCCGGTGCGCTCTGGGCGTCGCCCGACGCGACCGTCAGCCGGGCGGGCGCGAGCCGCACCTCGAGGACTCCGCTGCCCGATACCGCGCCGTGGGTGGCGACGATCTCCACGCTCCCCGGGCCGGTCGTGGTGACCACGCCCCGGGAGGACACGGTTGCGATCCGCTCGTTGCCCGACGACCAGCGGATGTCGGCTTCGTAGATGATGGTCCCGTCGGTGTCGAGAACCTGTGCCCGGTATGCGACGGTGTCGCCGACCTCCTGGACCGTGACGTGCGCGGGAGACACGATCATGGAGTGCGGTACGCGCGGCTCCGCCTGGTCGCAGCCGGAAGCGGCCAGGGCGACGGCCGCCAGGACGGCCACGGATCGGGTCATGCGGCGAGAGCCTTCCACCGAGTATCAGACACCAGAACAATCACCGGAGTTCCCCTCGACTTCACGGGCCGGGTTGCGGCTGTCGGCGCGACATTCCCGCGCCTCGGGCAGGCGGGCCGCGTTGACCCGGCTTCCGGCCCGGAATTAATGTAGTTGTCGCCGCAGTCCGCATCACCAACAACCGGGGGAGGAGTCGCCGCGCGCGACCTGCCCATCCCGGACAGTTCGAACCAAGAGCCGACATTCACATGGCAAAATACCGCAAACCGGGAGCCGGCCGCAGCAAGCCGGTCAATCCTGCGGAGCAGGAAGACGTCTTCGTCGCGAAGACGCTGGAAGTGACCAACTGGGCCCAGCGTAACCGGCCCATCCTCACCCTCGCGGTCGTCCTGGTGGGACTGGGCACCGCAGCCTTCGTCTACTACGGCCGGTACCGGAGCACCCTCAACGTCACGGCCGCCGGCCAGCTGGAGCAGCTGCAGCAGCGACTCGAGACGGGGGATGTGGTGGCCGTCCGCGCGGATCTGGATCTCTACATCGAGCGATTCGGGAGCACCGGCTTCGCCGACGAGGCGCGCCTCACCCTCGGAGAGCTCCTGGCGGCGGAAGGCGACTACGCCGGTGCCGCGGCGATCCTCGAACCGCTTTCCGGCGACGTGGGCACCCCGCTGGGCGCCCAGGCGGCGGCGCTGCTGGCGGCCGTCTCGGAGGACATGGGAGACCCACAGGTGGCCGAAGGGCTGTACCAGCGCCTGGCGGACCGGTCGCGCCTGAGCTTCCAGAGGAAGGAAGCGCTGATCGATGTCGCGCGTCTGCGCCGGGACCGGGGAGACTACGCCGGGGCGCTGAGTGCGTACGACCAGCTGCTGGAAGAGATGATGGAGGAAGACCCGGATCGCGGAAGGATCGAGATGTGGCGGGCGGAGGTGGCGGAAAAGGGGCGGTAGGGGGCGGATTCAGCGTGTGGAGGATCCCTCAAGGCATCCATTAGGTTCGCATAATAGGTATTATGTAAAGTTGTAATGGACAGTGTCCATGGACCTGACATTCAAGCCGCCCAAGGATCCGTTCCCCCGCTCCGGTGTTTGTCCGCGACCCCTTTCAGGACCGGCCATCCGCTCCGACGTTCGCCCGGCCACCCCCCTGCAGGATCGTTCCTCCGCTCCGTGGTTCGCCGGTCATCCCTCGGATAGGCGTCTCCGCCCGCTCTACCTGAAGAGCGCCTCGATGTGGGCCGCCAGACCTCTCCCCAGCCGTGCGCCCGACAGATTCGCGACGATCGCCACGATGAGTCCGTTGTCGCGATTGAGGGTCATGACGGTCGTTCCGCCCACCGATCCGCCGGTGTGGGACACGATCGCCTCCCCGTGCTCATTCGTGGCCGAGCCCCAGCCGACTCCGTAGCCCGTGCTGGTGCCGTCGCGCAGCGTCTGGGGTGCGAACAGCATATCGAGTGTTTCGGCCTCCAGGTACCCGGGGGCGAAGTGGGCGTTCGCGAACAGGAGCATGTCCTCCGGCGTCGAGAGGAATCCCCCGCCCGCCCACTTGTAGCTGTTGTCGACGAACGGCGCGTTGACGACCCCGTCGTCCTCATCGCGGACATAGAAGCGGGTGCGGTGCGGAATGATGGGCCTGACCCAATCGGCCGTGGTATTGCTCATCCCGAGCGGTTCGAAGACCACGGCGTCCATGTACTCCAGGAACGGCTCCCCGCTCGCGCCCTCGACGACGGCGCTGATCAGGTTCCAGCCGTAGGAGGAATAGGCGTACGACGTGCCGGGCTCGGTGAGGAGCGAATCGTCCTGGAAGATCTCCAGCCCCGCAAGCACGGTGGGATAGGCCACCGCCGAGAAGTTCTCCCTCCCTCGGTAGTGGCGAACGCCGGCGATGTGTCCGGCCACCTGCCGCGTCGTGATCGGCCACCGCTTCGCGGGCCATGAGGGCACGTAGCTGCGCACCGGTGCGTCGAGATCCAGTGCCCCGTCCTCCACGAGATGTGCGACTGCGGCCGCCGTGAAAGGCTTGGACACGCTGCCGATGCGGAATCGGGTAAGCGGCGTCACCTTCACGTCATGCGTAAGGTCGGAAAAGCCAAAGCCTTCTGACCATAGGACTTCCGATCCCATACCCACGGCCACTGAAAGCCCCGGGATGCCGCCCGCCGCCATGACCGAATCGAGGACCGCGCGAGCCGAGTCGATGGCTGCGGAATGCTCGCCCGAAGCGTGTCCGACCGTGGGGTCCGGCGCGTCGCCACAGCCGGCGGAGAGAACGCCGGCCGCGAGAACGGCTGCGGCGAGAACCGGTACCCTTGTGAGCCGCTGCCAGGTCGCCGGCCTGCCCCGCCCCATCGGCCACAGTGTAACGTCCACATTACAAAATGTCATGTTTTCCTTACTTTCTCCGTGCGCTCATGCACGGGTCGGCAAGAGGTTGCGTAGCACGAACCCGATGTTGGCGGGGCGCTCGGCCAGCCGCCGCACGTACCAGGGGAACCAGTGCGCTCCGTAGCTGATCAGCACTCGGACGCCGTTCTTCGCGGCGACGAGTCGATTCTGTTCTTTATCGCCGATACCGTATAGCATCTGATACTCGTAGCGGTCCGGACCCACCCCGTTCTCGTCCGCCCAGGCTTCGATCCTGCGGATCAGCGCGGTGTCGTGGGTCGCGAATCCGGCGCGCAGCCCTGCCTTGCGGGCATCCGGCGCGAGCATCCGGCAGGCCTGGTCGAAGAAGGCCTGGTCCACATCGGCCTTTACCGGCAGCGCGACGCTGGGAGGCTCGGCGTAGGCTCCCTTCACCAGCCGGATCGCGGGTCCCAGCGGCACCAGGGATTCCAGATCGGCCGGGGTCCGGTGCAGGTAGGCCTGCAGGCACACGCCGAACCTGGGGTGGTCGGCGCGGATGGAGCGGTATAGGTCGAGGGTCCGATCGACGTAGCGGCTGTACTCCATGTCCATCCACACCCAGTTGCCGAGCGCCTCCGCGGCCTCGGCGACCAGCCGCAGGTTCTCCTCGGCGACGTCGAGTCCCAGATCCAGCCCCAGGTGGGTGGGCTTGACCGAGATCTCCGCATCCAGCCCCGCCGAAGCGATCATTCCGGCGGCCTCCACGTAGTGATTCGCGACCGCGCTCGCCTCAGCCCGGTCGGCGACGTTCTCCCCAAGGAAGGTGATGAGCGTCGGGATCCCGCGCCTGCGTTCCAGGATGCCGGCGGCCTCGAGTGCTTCCTCCAGCGTTTCGCCCGGCATGAACCTGCGGGTGGCCCGCCGGACGAAGCCGAGTCTGGGCAAGGTGTTATTGCACCACGAGTTTTCCGAGATCCACAGAAGCGTCGATCGAATCATGCAGGAAAAATGGCCGGCCGAAGACGGATGCGCCAGCGGTGGCGTGCATGTAGCGGCGAGGCCCCTGTGCGGGCCGCGGTGAAGTCGGGGCGCAGCATGCCCGTAGCGGCTACAGTCTGCCCAGAAGGTCGAGCAGGCGTAGCTTCCAGACCCGCCACACGGCCTCCACGATGATGCTTTTGGACATCTTCGATTCGCCGACGTCCCGCTCGGTAAAGACGATCGGCACCTCTCGCAGCGCGTACCCCGCGCGCCAGGCCCGCAGCTTGAGCTCGATCTGGAAGCTGTAGCCGTTGGACTCGATCTTCTCGATCCCGACCGCCTCGACGACCTCGCGGCGGAAGGCGTTGAAGCCGCCGGTGGCGTCGTTCACGGGGATCCGCGTGACGAACCGCGCGTACCAGGAGCCGAAGAGACTGATCAGGAGGCGGCTCATCGGCCAGTTCACCACCGTGATGCGCCCGCCGACGTAGCGCGAACCGACCGCCACGCCGGCCTCGCCCAGGGCCGCGACCAGCGCGGGCAGCCTGTCGGGAGGATGGGACAGGTCCGCATCCATCTCGATGAGTACGTCGAAGTCCCCCTCCAGGCCCCGGCGGAACCCGGCCACGTAGGCGGCGCCCAGGCCCTGCTTGCCCGGCCGGTGCAGCACGTCGACCCGGTCGCTCGCCGCGGCCATCTCGTCCGCGAGCCTGCCCGTCCCGTCCGGCGAGTTGTCGTCGACCACCAGCACGTGAAAGGCGTCGCCCTGCCCCAGGATCAGCGGCACGATGCGCGGCAGATTCTCGGCCTCGTTGTAGGTGGGGACGATGACGAGGACGCGGGGGGGGGCGTTCATGCGGCCTCCGGCTTGACGGCCAGGACGGCGATCCTCCGCCGCAGCAGGGGCACCCACCTCTGCAGGAGCCGCTCCGCGACGACGAGGCCGGGCACGTGGGATTCGGCGAAGTAGGCCCGTTCGATCTCGAAGCCGGCGTCGCCCAGGAGCTGTTTCATTCGTGGCATCGACTTGTAGTCCACATGGCTCACGTCGCGCTTGAGGACGACGTTGTTGTTCTTCAGCACCTCGAGGATGTGGGTGCGGCATGGGGTCCACACCGCAATGCGTCCACCGGGCCTGAGCACGCGGAACGCCTCCCTTGCGACCGCCTCGGAGTCCTCCGGATAGAGGTGCTCGAAGAGGTCCGCCGCCACGATCGAATCGAACGATGCGGGGGGGAGACGGGTGGCCCGCGCGTCCGCACAGACGAAAGATACATTGTCGAGACGCAGGCGCCCCAGGCGTGCGCTGCAGCCGGCGACCGCTCGCTCGGAGAAGTCGAGGCCGACCACTTCGCGGACTCCGGGACCCAGTGCGAAGCTGATCGTTCCCCACCCGCAGCCCAGGTCGAGCACCCGGTTCGCCGGGCCGGGCGTGTGGAGCTCCAGAACCTTGCCGACTCGGTAGCGCTGGAAGCGGCTGTCGAAGTCCTGCATGTGCGTACCGTCCGCAAAGTAGGCCGATTGGTCGTAGTACGACTTGCCGATCCGCTCCGGGACGGGCTCTTCGCCAGCTGAACCGGAGCCGCGAAGAAGCCAGGCGCCCGCGGCGGCCGCGGCCAGTTCCACAGCGGTGACCCACACGCGCTGAAGCGCGGCCAGCACGACGCCTGGGCCCGGTCCCACAAGTGGCGTCAGCAGGAAGATGAGCGACCCTTCGCGCACGCCGATCCCGGCCGGGAGGAACGAGATGTACCCCGCGAAATAGGCGGCCGCGAAGGCGGTGGTCGCGAACAGGAATGGTATCGGCAGTCCGAGGCCGGCCGCGAGGCTGGCGAACACGCCACCGTAGACGATCCAGTTCAGGATGTATCCCGGCACCAGCAGCAACAGACGCCGGCCGGCGGCCCGGGGCAGTTCACCGGAGTGGCCGACCCGCTTCAAGGTCCAGCGAAGCAGGACCTCGGCCCCGCCAAAGTACAGGAACGCAACCGGTGCCAGCACTACGCCCAAGCCGACCGCAAGCCCCGTGACCCCGGTGGAGTCGTTCATCTGGTAGGCCACCCATCCCCCGAGAATCGCCGCACCGATCAGGTTGAGGATCTGGGCCACGATGGCGGCGCCGGTGGCGCGCACTCCGGACATCCCCGCCCGGCGCGCCAGGACAGCCAGCCCGGCGACCTGGACCACCTTGCCCGGCACGTACCGGCCCAGGTTGGCGACCAGCAGCATCGCGGTCGCCTGCAGCACCGGGACGGGCGTTTCGCCGAAGGCCGCCAGCACCCTCGACCACAGCGCGGCGGGAATCACGAACGCCACCAGGAGCAGCGCCGCCGACAGCACCAGGAACGGCACGTTCAGCCGCACGACGCTCCAGTCCACCTCCGCCCAGGCCTCGGCCAGCGTCAGGCCGGCACCCCGCAGGATCAGCCATGTGATCGCCGCGGCCAGCGCGAGCTTCAGGGGCAGCAACCACCAGCGGCGGGGGCTGGCGCGGCCGGTGCCGCCGCCCTGCTGCGAATCGGCTCCGGCGGCGCGCTCTTCCCCCGGATTCGGCGTCATGCCGTGGCGCCCTGGCGCCGCAAACGCCCTGCCAGGCCGTGCAGGTACGGCGAGGCGAGCAGCACCAGGACAACGACCCCCGCCCCCCCGCTGATCCAGAGCGCCCGCCGGAATGTGGGGGCCGTAAAGCGCATCGTCACCGTGTGTTCCCCGGCCTCCGGGATCCGCACGGCCTGCAGGGTCAGGTTGGCCCGGTGGACCTCGGCGGGCGCCCCGTTCACCTCGGCCACCCAACCCGGGAACCAGTTCTCGGAGACGACCAGCAGCGCGGGGCCCGTGGTGCTCACCCTCAGCTCCCGCTCGTCCGGCTCGTAGCTCACCCACTCCACCGGGCCGGCGCTCCCGCCGCCCAGGGCCCCTGGGAGCGGCGCCGCCAGAATCGCCTCCCGCCCGGGATCGAATTCGCCCGACAGAATGTGCGCGAGCGCGGCCTCGTCGTCCGCCATGACCGTGATCTCCTCGGCGATCCACCCGCGGCCGAGACCGTCGTACGCGTAGACCGCTTCGGCGCCGTAGGGACCCTGGCCGGTGCTCAGGGCCTGCGGCCCCCCGTCGGCGGGAGCGCCCGAGAGGACCGCATACCGGACGTTCATCATGCGCAGCACGTTGGGGTGCGCGGTGTTGGCACCCTGCCCCTGGCTGCCCTGGAGGCCCAGCAGCATGCGGTACCGGGCCAGGTCGTTCGGGTGATGCCCCGCGAGGATGTCGAGTCCGTGCATGGCGAGGTCGACGTTCTGGTCGTTGCGGCCGGCGCGGCGCAGGTCGGCGACCCGGAACGGGCTCTCCTCCGCGCGGCGCGCCTGCAGGAAGCGCACATTGGCGGTCGGGGCCGACCACTCGTGGAAGTCGAGCGTGCGGATGAAGGAGGCGTCGATCCGGCCGAGGTCGACGGCGACGAGGACGGTGAGGGCGGCCAGCGCCACCGTGGGCGAGATCTTCCCTTCACGCGCTGCCCAGGTTGCCGCGACGGTGAGCCCGGCCAGAACCAGCGCGATGGCGAAGCCGCGTGTGATGAAGGGCGTCGCCCGGGCCAGAGCGGCTTGCTGTGAATCGGCCATCCCGGTGTGGATGCTGCCGGTCCAGATGCCGGTGAGCACGCCGCTTCCCTGCAGCAGCAGCCCCAGGAGCAACAGCCCGAGGAAACCGAGCAGCGCCCTCCCCCGCCGGCTCTTCAGGAACTTCCCCGGCGGCGGCGATTCCCGCACAAGGTCCTCGACCCCGAGCGTGAAGAGCGTCACGACCCCGAAGCTCACCAGAAAGACGGCGATCGCCGGAACGCGGAAAAGGGACATTCCGGGCACGATCTCGTAGAAGACGCGCCAGACCGGCGTGTGGGCCCCGAGCGCGTAAAGGAGCCACACCAGGCCGAGTCCCCCCATGAACCACCGCAGCGGCCGTCTCCGGTGCCCCAGGAGCCCGAAGAGCGCCAGCACCAGCACCGTAACGCCCAGGTACTCGTGGTTGAGCTTCAGCGCATTCCTTCCCCAGTAGGTGCCCTGCCCCCAGCTCGCGTCGGCGCCCGTGTTGCCGACGAACTCGGGGACCGCCAGCGCCAGGACCTCCTCCGGGTGGAAGGACCAGGAGGTCGCGTAGGCGATTCTCTGCTCGGGGGTCGCATCCACCGTCGTCGCCACGCGGCGCGAGTACTCCCCGACATATTCGGCGGCGGGCACGAGCTGAAACGCGGTGAGCGCGCCCCCGAGGAGCGAGCTGCCCAGGAAGAGGCAAAAGACGAGCGTTGCCCGGGAGAGGCGGCGCTTCCGCCCGGCAGTCTCCCCTGCCCTCCACATCAGCACGGTGCGGAAGACCGCGTACGCGCCCACCGACCCGAAGAGGAAGTAGCCGGTCTGGAACTGCGTAGTCAGAATCGTCAGCGCCACCGCGCCCGCGAGCCCCGCCGCCGTGCGTCCGGAGGGCGTCCGCAGGAGCGATTCGGTAGCCCAGAAGACCAGCGGCGTCAGCGACGCGACCATGAGCTTCCCGTCGTTGCCCCCGAGCGTCAGCGTCACCATCGCCGGCGCCATCAGCCACGCCAGTCCCCCCACCGTCGCAGCGGGCCGCCCGAGCCCCAGGCTCCGCGCCCAGCCGTACATGAAGAAGCCCCCCGCGAGCACGTGCAGCACCAGTTTCCAGCCCAGCGCCCGGTACGTGTCGGTCAGGAAGTACAGCAGACTCGTGGGGTAGATGAAGTCCCCCCCCGAGATCGCCTCGATCATGGGGACGCCTCCGAGCAGCCTCGGTGCCCAGAGGGGGAAATCGCCCTCGGTAATCCGCTCCGCCAGGAACGCGCGTCCCATGTAGCCCAGCGCAAACGTGTCCTCTCCATGGAGCATCAGGTTGGAGAAGATGAACTCGCCGTAGAGGATGATGGTGGCGAGCAGGAAGACCCCCGCCGTCAACCAGAACGGCACTTGAACCGTGTCTCCCCCGGGCGGGCCGGACTTGCCTCGATGCCGCATGGTCTGGTTCTCCCTGCTGTTCCCGGTCCCGAGCCGTGGAAGGGCGGAGGTCTAGTGTGGACGGGCGCCTGGTGCGACGCGGAGGAAGGGGGTCGCTCCCGCAAGGGACGGACGCACGAATTACGGTATCCCGGTTGCCCTGTCGATTCAAGCACGGGCCGCCCCGCCCCGTTGTTGCCGCCGAAGGGATTGGATTATCCTTCATTGAGACCCCTCCCCTTATCCCGCGCACAGAGGGCGGACCCGCAACACCAGCGAATGACCCCCAAGTTCCAGGTCAATGACCTCCGAACGTCCAGGCTTACCGTGGACGAGGCGTCGATGCGGGCGTTCGCCGAATTGTCGGGAGACACGAACCCGATTCACGTCGACGGTGACAGCGCGCGCAGCTCGGGCTTTCCGCGACGGGTGGCGTACGCCGGTCTTCTTCTCGCCGAGGTCAGCCGGATCATTGGAACCCGCATTCCGGGGCCCGGATCTCTCTGCGTCTCCTATCAGTTCGACTTCAAGGCTCCCGTGCTCGTAGGCGAATCGGTCCTGTTCGAAGTGACCGTCACCCACTACTCGGAGGCGGCGCGCGTGGCGCTCCTTGGATTCGTCGTCCGCCGTGAGCACGATCAGGAGATTGCGATGGAGGGATCGGCGACAGTCCGCGTGCCAGTCCAGGAAGGGTCCCTGGAACCGCTGGCCGCCGACGACTGAAAGGCATGGCCTCTTCGGAATCCGCACGGGTCTCGCAAACCGGGGACTGGAGCGAGCGGCTGCGCAGCGCGGCGGCGAAGCTCGCCTCGGACCCGTCCCATGCGAATGCGCACGAGGCGTACCATGCGGGCCTGGAGGCGCCGGCCACGGTGGACGGTTTCGTCTCCCTCAACTGTGCCATCCTGCGAAATGTGACGGTGGAGCCGTGGCTGCCGGAAGTGTATGGCGCTCTCCTCCAGCGCGGCATCAAGGCGAGCTTCCTGCTCGGCGACTACGCGGTCTACGAGCGCTACGCGTCCACCCCCTCCGACCTTGGGACTCCCCCGCCGGACTGTTTCCTGGTGTACCTTGACGCCGGGATCCTGGCGGGCGACGCGCGCCACGATCCTCCGGAAGACATGGCGGACGCCTTGCTGGGCCGGATCACGGCGATCGTGGACTGCCTGGTCGAGCGCACCAGCGCGAGCGTCGTCGTCACCAACCTCGCAGCCGACCCGCACCCGGTTCACTCCGTTCACGGGGACCAGGATCCCGGCGGGTGGCCGCACCTTCGCAGGACGGTCAACGCGGGGCTGACGGCCGCCCTGTCCGCGGAGCCACGGGTATCCATCCTCGACATGGACCGGATCGTCGGCGAATACGGCACTTCCCGCGCCTGCGACACGCGCATGTACATGACCGCGGCCAGTCCCTTCGCGGTCGACTTCCTGCCGCATCTGGGGCGGGCGTTTGCTGCGACGGTCGCAGCCGCCGTCCTGCCGCCGAAGAAGTGTGTGGTGGTCGACTGCGACAATACCCTGTGGGGAGGCATCCTGGGGGAAGACGGCCCGAAAGGGGTCGCGATCGGGACGGACTACCCCGGGTCCGCGTACCGCGAGTTTCAGCTGTTCCTCGCCGGGCTCGGTCGCAGGGGATTCCTCCTGGCCCTGAACAGCAAGAACAACGAGAGCGACGTGCTGTCGTTCATGGAGGACTGCCCGCAGATGGTGCTGCGGCCCGGAGATTTCGCGGCCCACCGGATCAACTGGGAGGACAAGGCTGCCAACCTGGCCGAGCTCGCGCGGGAGCTGAACCTCGGGCTCGATTCGATGATCTTCATCGACGACAGCCCCTTCGAGTGCGAGCGGGTGAAGTCGGCGCTGCCGGAGGTGCAGGTCGAACAATTCCCCGCCAATCCGCTTGATATCCCGCGGTATGTGTCCGAAGTCCGGGGCGTCGAGCGGCTCGGCGTCGGCGAGGACGATCTCGCCCGCGCCGAGTCCATCCGCGCGAACGCCAGCCGCGAGAGGCTCAGAAGGCAGACGCCGGACCTGGATTCATTCCTGCGCAGCCTGTCCATCCGGTTGACGATCGCCCGGCAGGACCGGACCGCGGTGCGGCGGATCAGCGAGCTCTGCCAGCGCACCAACCAGTTCAACCTGACGACCATCCGCCACGGGGTGGGCGACATCGAGCGTCTCATGGACGAAGGCGTCGTCTACACCATGAGCATGAGGGACCGTTTCTCGGACTACGGAACGGTCGGCGTCGCGATCGTGGAGACGGGTTCCGGCGATCGCTGGGAGATCGACTCCTTCATGCTGAGCTGCCGGGCATTCGGCCGGGGGGTCGAAGCGGAACTGCTCCACGCGCTGCTGGAGGACGCCGGGGCGGCGGGTGTGCGGTCGGTCGGAGCCCGCTATGTTGCTACCGGAAAGAACGGAATGACACGCAACTTCTTCCCCGATAACGGATTCTCGGTGACGGAGCGGCTTGACGGCGCGACCCGGTTCGAGATCCGGGTCGGCGCGGCCGCCGCCAGTCGGTCGGACGGGATCCGTGAGGTGCGACGAGTGGGGTTTTCACAATGAGCGAGCACGTCGAGGCGACGTTGGAGAGGATCTTCCGGAGTGTCCTCAGGGTGCCCGCGGGAGAGGACGTCTCCTCACTGTCGGCCGAGTCCCACGGCTGGGACTCCGTGGCACACCTGAATCTGATCCTGGCCGTGGAACAGGAGTTCCGGTTCATGATGACGCCGGAGGAGGCGTCGGCGGCGAACTCCTTCCGGGCGATGCTGGACCTGGTGAACAGCCGCCGCTGACGTGGTGAGCACGGGCCGCGGCAGTGGGCGCGGGGTGTTCGCGCTCCGTTTCGACGTGGACTCCGTAACCTGCCTCGAGCGCGGGGTCCCCGCCCTGCTGAAGCTCGGCGAGCGTCGCGGCGTGCGGTTCACCTTCTTCGTGAACATGGGCCGCAGTTTCAGCTGGCGGCACACGGTCGCCCGCAGGCTCGGTTCGATGCGCGCCCCGGCGACGAACCGGGACACCGGCCCCTCACAGGCCAACAAGCTGTCCGCCACGGCGAAGCTGGGTCGGGGCGGCGTGCTGAAGACGGTGCTGATGAACCCGAGGCTGGGGTGGCGGTATCGCTCGACCCTCGACCGTCTGTTCCACGAGGGACACGAGCTGGGGCTGCACGGAGGCTCCAATCACGCCGCCTGGCAGTACGCCCTCGATGAACTTGGAGAAGAGGGTCTGGAGAGGCACATCCGTCCGTCCTTCGCGGCCTTCCGGGATCGCTACGGGCAGCCGAACGGCTTCGCCAGCCCGGGGTTTCGCTACAACGACGCCGTGCTGGATCTCATGGACGACGAAGGCTTCGAGTACGCGTCCGACATGGCCGGCGAGCAGCCCTTCCGTCCTCCCCGCAGGGACGGAGAGTCCCGCCACGCCCATTTCCAGGTCCCGGTAAACGTGATCGGGGAGGACACCGTTCCCGTCATCGAGCAGGGCCTGGCGCTTGGCCGGTCCAGCGCCCGCATCGTGCGGGATGCTGTGGAACGGATTCGCGCGCGGCGCTTTGCGCTGATGTACGGACATCCGTACGTCGAGGGCGTGCAATGGCGCCTCCTCGACGCCATTCCCACTGAACTGTCGGGTGACTATGAAACCGTCACCGTTGCGGAGTACCTGAGACGCTGGAAGGAGACGGCCGGTCATGGGTAAGGTCATTCGGTACCTGGCTTCGATGCTGCCGATCGGCCAGGGATTGCGTGCGCGCCTGTACGGCCTGAGCGGTCTCCGGGTCGGAGCGCTGACGATCATCGATCGGAATGTGCAGGTCACCCGGCCCGACATGGTCACGATCGGATCGAGGGTGACGATCTGCAACGCGGTCTCGATCCTGGGGGAGGTGACGGCCGTCCACTCACGGCTGGAAGAGGCCTACAGCCTGCGGAAGACCGAACCGGTCGTGATCGAGGACGATGCCTACATCGGCGTCAAGGCGACGATCCTGCCGGGGGTCCGGATCGGCCGCATGGCGACCGTCGGGGCGAATACCCTGGTGATCGCCGATGTGCCGGACTACGGTGTCGTGCTGGGCGTCCCGGGGCGGGTCATGATGATTCGGCCGCACGGGGAGGATTCGGCCGGCGGAAGCGGCGGCGGTTAGTTCCGGATCACGTCGTCGACGCTTCACCCGGCGCTCGGCATGGCTGGCCGTCACCCTGGACGAAGCAAAGCCCGAGAGCGCTTGCTTCACGGAGTCCGGGGCTCAATCATGAGCTACGATTACCGGTCCTGCACGCTGGCCTGATCGAACCAACCGACCGACATGGCAGCCCAGGCAAGGAGTAACAATGCCTTTCCGCAACTTCCCGCTCATTGTTTCGGCTGTGGTCCTCGTCACCGCGTGCACGTCGGCAGGGCGAGAGGATGTGGAGGTCTCGGAGCGTGACGCGCTCGTCGCGCTGTTCGAGAGTACTGGCGGTTCAGGTTGGATAAACCGGGACGGGTGGCTGTCGGACGCCGAGCCGGGCAACTGGTACGGCGTCGATACCAACAGCCAGGGGCATGTCACACGCATCGTGCTCAACAAGAACAACCTGGTTGGTGCAATTCCGTCCGAGCTCGGCGGGCTGGTACACCTCAGCCGCTTGAGCCTTCGGCGCAACGGACTCACTGGCGAGATTCCCGCGGAACTGGGACGAATCGCGAGAATCGATACCCTGGACCTGTTCACCAATGGGCTCAGCGGCGCGATTCCGCAGGAGCTGTTGGGACTCGAGGAAGTGGCCGTGCTGGCTCTTGGCTTCAATCAGCTCTCGGGTCCCATCCCGCCGGGATTCGGCTCCATGCCTGGCCTTCAGAGGTTATGGCTGAACCACAACAACCTTTCGGGTCCGGTGCCACCCGAACTCGGCGGGCTCGGGGCCCAACTGCATTGGCTGGACGTTCAGGAGAACGTGGCGCTGGAAGGAGCGCTTCCGCACGCGCTCACGAACCTGACCGGCCTCCTCAGGTTCGAGTGGGGCGGCACGAGACTATGTTCGCCGTCGGACGAAGGGTTTCAGGAATGGTTGCTGACCGTCCCCAACCGGTATGGTCGCGGCGCGGTTTGCAGTCCGTGATGGTCCACGCCAGGAGCGGCGATTCCCGTTAGTTGCTACGCGTTTCCTGGGACCTCGCCCAGGAAACGGGGCGCCTTCGGCGCAGCCGAGGCATACATTGACGGAGGTGAGAGCAATCAGACGGAAGGCAGAGGGCGATGGGCGATTCCGACGGCGTCCTGTTCAAGGGGTTTC
>JAJEBR010000087.1 GCA_022822445.1 Gemmatimonadota bacterium
TTCCACCCCCCGCCCGGCGCCCCCCACCCCCATCCCCTCCCCCACCCCGATCTGCCCCGCCACGAACAGCACGCGGCCCCCTTCCGGCGCGAGCATTCCGTTGTTCCACCCGCGGGGACGCCCCAGCGCTTCCGGGTTCACGATCTCGTGGCTCATGCGGCGGCTCCTCTCCCGGCGTGCCCGGCGCGGCCAGGCGCCCACGCTCCCGCGACCGCAGCGCCCCTCACCCTTCCGCCCTCCCCCCACCCCGCACCACCAGTTCGCTGCCCTGCAGCGCCGCCGCTTCTTCCGGGATGAAGGTCATCACGGCGTGCGCCACCTCGCGCGGAGTGATGAGCCGTCCGCCCGGCTGCATCTCCTCGAGGCCCGAGCGGACCGCGTCGGCGTCGCGGCCCGTCTTCGCCGCGATGCGCTCGATGTTCTCGTCCGTCATGGGCGTGTCCACGTAGCTCGGGCAGACCGAGTTCACCGTCACCCCCGTCCCGCCCAGCTCCTCGGCGAGGCAGCGCGCCATGCCCATCAGCGCGTGCTTGGAGGCGGCGTACGCCGTGATGTAACGCGCCCCGGTCAGGCTCGCGACCGACGCCACGTTCACGATTCGTCCCCAGCCGCGCTCCAGCATGCCCGGCAGGAACGCCTGCGTGACCAGGAGCACCCCGGTCGCGTTCACCCGGTGGACCTCTTCCCACTGCTCCAGCGTCACCTTGAGGAAGGGGGCCGAACGGGCCACCCCGGCGTTGTTGACGAGGATGTCCACGCTGCCCAGAAGCTCCTGCGCGCGCGCCGCCAGCGCGGCGACGGAATCGGGGTCGGTCACGTCGCAGACGACTGCGTGCGCCGCGCCTCCGCGTGCCCGCAACCCTGCGGCGACCGACTCGATTTCGTCCGCGCTCCGGGCCGTCACGACGACCGAAGTGCCAGCTGCCGCCAGCGCCTCCGCCACCGCTGCGCCGATTCCCCGGCCGCCGCCGGTCACGACGGCACCCCTGCTCATCGACCACCTCCGTTCCCCAGCCGCTCCGCCACCGCATCCACCACGATCCCGGCCAGCGCCGCCACCGTCTCCTCGCCTTCCCGCGCGGTCGCGGCGGCGGGATCGCCGCAGTACGCCTCGTCCACGCCGGCTTCCTCGAAGGTGGACGCGCCGTCGCGGATCGCGCGGGAGAGCGACGCCGGGTTGGCGGGGAGTCCCAGCCGCGCCTCGTTCCGCACCAGCTCCGGGGCGGCCGCCATCACGACCGAGGTCTCGTAGCGTCCCGCGTGGCAGGCACCGCTGCGAAACTCGTCGCCGAGGCGCAGCGCCCACCGCCGCTCGGTCAGGTCGGGGTGGATGACGGGCATGGGGGCGGGCTGGTGCGGCGCCGGGTCGCCGGTGGGTTGGCGGCCGTGCGTGCGGTCCGGGCTGCGTTGACCGTCGGGCGCGCGGTCCGCAGACGCGGCGCGCTCCGCCACCGCCCCGATCGCGGCGAGGTGCGCCGGGTCCAGGTGCGCGTTGACCACGACCAGCGCGGCCACGCCCTGCCGCTCAAGGGACGCCGCGATGTCTGTAAGCAGGGCGGAGAAGGTGGCCGGGCGGATCGAGATCGTTCCCGGGAAGGCTGCCGCGAAGGGAGCGGGCGTGTATGCGAGGGGCGGCAGCAGCGTGGGGTGGAGGCCGAGGCGCCGGAGGCCGGGCAGTGCGGCCTTCGCGGCCGCGGCCGCGATGATCACGTCGGTGTCGAGCGGGAGATGGGGGCCGTGCGCCTCGATTGCGCCGACCGGCAGGATCGCGACGAGATGGGAGCCGTGTGGGGGGGTGGGCCGGGGGCCGAGCCCAAGCTGCGCGAGTTCGGTCCAGGTGGCGTGGCCCCAGTCGGTGCAATGGGTCCCCGCTACATTCGGGCGGCGATGCATCCGTGCAGGGCCGCGCGGCTCATTCTCCATTGACCGTTTTCCCATCGTTCCTAAAGATAAACGCTCCCCGCGGGCCCTCACGGCCATTCCCCGGAGGACCAAGCACCCCCCGCAACCGCAGCCCTCCCCGCCACGATGCCCTTCCATCCCCCCGACCCCTTCAACATCGCGGACTACTTCCTCGACGACCGCGTCCGGGAAGGGCTCGGCGACCGTCCCGCGCTCCGCACCGCCGACGGCATCGTCACCTACTCCGCGCTCCAGGCGCGCGCCAACCGGTTCGCCAACGCGCTCGAGGGGATGGGGGTGCAGCCGGAGCAGCGCGTCCTGGTCGCGCTCCCCGACGTGCCCGACTTCGCGGCCGCCCTCTTCGGCGCCCTCAAGCGCGGCGCGGTCGGGGTGATGGTCAACTGCTACCTGGACGAGGACCGCATCCGCGACCTGTACGACTACACGCGCGCCGCGGCGGCCGTCGTTCACGCCGAACACGCCGATGCGTTCACCCGCGCACTCCGCGACGCGCAACACTCCCCGAGGCTCCTCGTCCCCGGAACCCCCGATGGCGACGCCGGAATTGACAAATCCTCATTACATTATGTCAACTTTACTTCACATTCCGACGACCCTGCGATCTGGCTCTTCTCCGGGGGCACGACCGGCCGTCCCAAGGGCGTCGTTCAGAGTCACGCCTCCTTCGCCAACCAGAACGAGTGCTACGCGAAGGAAGTCATCGGCTACACCGCTGACGACATCACCATCTCCGTTCCCAAGCTGTATTTCGGTTATGCTACCGGGTCGAATCTCTTCTTCCCCCTGGCGGCGGGCGCCTCGGCGGTGCTCTTCCCCGAGCGCTGCACCGCCGGCGAGCTCTTCCGCCAGATCGCCCGGCACCGCCCCACGATCCTGGTCAACGTCCCCACAATGGTGAACCACATGCTCGCGCACCCCGGCGCGGCCGAACAGGACCTGAACTGCCTCCGCCTCGCCACCTCCGCCGGAGAGGCCCTGCCCCCATCGCTGCACCGCCGCTGGGACGACACCTTCGGCGCCGAGCTGCTCGACGGCCTCGGCACGGCCGAGATGTGGCACATCTTCATCTCCAACCGGCCCGGCGACGTCCGGCCCGGCACCCTCGGCACCGCGGTCCCCGGCTTCGAAGTCCAACTCTGCGACGACGCCGGCCACGAAGTCCCGCCCGGCGAGGTGGGCCGCATGCGGGTCCGGGGGGGCTCCCGCGCGCACGGCTACTGGCAGCACCCGGCGCAGACACGGCGCGCCTTCGCCCACGACTGGTACGTCTCCGGCGACATGATGACCCGCGACGAGGCCGGGCACTTCACCTACCAGGGCCGCGCCGACGACCTCCTCAAGGTCTCGGGGAAGTGGTTCTCGCCGCGGGAGGCCGAGGAGTGCCTGCTCCAGCACCCCGGCGTACGGGAAGCCGCCGTGGTGGGAGTCCCCGACGCGGACGGCCTCATCGTTCCAGAGGCCTTCGTGGTCCCGGAGCCCTTCGTGGTCCCGGCCAGCGCCGCGGCTGCCCCGGACGCCGGGCTGGACGCCGGTCCTGACGCAGGCGCGATGGCCAACGCCGACCCTGCGGTCCCACCCGCATCCGTCATCCCCGTCACCCCCACAGCCCTCGGCAACCACACCCGCGCCCACCTCGAATCCTTCAAGGTCCCCCGCCGTTTCCACCTCCTCGACGACCTTCCCCGCACCCACCTCGGCAAGGTGGACCGCGGCGCGCTGAAGCGGGGTGCTCCGGCCCTTCGCGGCGCCCGCGTCCAGGTTGCCGTCCCTGACTCCCCCGGCACCCACACCCGCGACCCCCGCCCATGAACGATCCGCTGTGCATCCCCGTACTCGTCGGCTCCGTCCGCCGCGGCCGCCAGTCCATCAGGGTGGCCCGCTTCGCCAGCAGCCGCCTAATCCGCGCCGGCGCCGACGCGCCGCTCCTCGACCTGGCGGACTTCAACCTCCCGATCATGGAGGAACGCCTCGGCAAGCGGGACGATCCGCCCCCCGGGCTGGAGGACTTCTCCGCTGCCATCCGGGAGGCCGACGCGGTCGTAATCGTCAGTCCCGAGTACAACGGCTCCATGCCCGGCGTCCTCAAGAATGCCCTCGATTACATTTACGGCGAGTGGTTCCGCAAGCCGGTCGGTATCGTCACCGTCTCCGGCGGCGGGTTCGGCGGCGTTCAGCTGCACAATCACCTTCAGCTCCTCTTCCTGAGGGTGAAGGCGCTTCCGGTAGCGGGTATGGCGGTGTCGAGGGTGTCGAAGAGCTTCAGCGAGGACGGCGAACCGATGGAAGGGCACTACGAGAAGGCGTTCGCCGGGTTCGTCGAGACCCTCGAGTGGTATACGAAGGCCATCGGAGCGGCTCACGCTTTGGACCGGGGGGCACAGGCCGACGACGGGACGGCCACGGACGCCCGGTCACGGGCCGGGAAGCGCCGTTGACCATGTCCTCCTTCTACCTGACCACGCCGATCTACTACGCGTCGGGCGAGCCTCACATCGGACACGCCTACACCACCATCCTGGCCGACGTGCTCGCCCGGTACCGGCGCCGCGCGGGCGACGACGTGCTCTTCCTCACCGGCACCGACGAGCACGGACAGAAGATCCAGGAGGCCGCGGCCGCCCAGGGGATGACCCCGCTTGAGCTCTGCGACCTGATGGCGGGCCGCTTCGAGGCCGTCTGGCAGATGCTGGGCATCTCGCACGACCGCTTCATCCGCACGACCGAAGCCGAACACGCGGCGGTCGTGCGCGCGCTGCTGGAGCGGCTGTGGGACAACGGCCACATCTACGAATCCGAGTACACCGGCTGGTACTCGGTCGGCCAGGAGCGCTACTTCACCGAGAAGGAGATCGGGCCCGGGCGCGTCGATCCGATCGCCGGCGAGCCCGTCGAGCGGATCCGGGAGAAGAACTACTTCTTCCGCATGAGCCACTTCCAGGACCGGCTCATCCGCCACATCGAAGAGAACCCGGAGTGGATCGTGCCGCGGTCGCGCCGCAACGAGGTGCTGGGTTTCCTCGGCCAGCCGCTGGAGGACCTGTCGATCTCGCGGCCCCGGTCGCGCATCCACTGGGGGATTCCGCTGCCCTGGGACGCCGACCAGGTGTGCTACGTCTGGGTGGACGCGCTGACCAACTACGTCACCGCGTCGGGCGCCATCGATCCGGACGCACCCCCGGGCGAACGCGGCTTCGGCGATCCCCCGCGGCCCTCGCGCTGGCCCGCCGACGTCCACCTGATCGGCAAGGACATCATCACCACGCACGCGGTCTACTGGCCCACCCTGCTGATGGGAGCCGACCTGCCCGTGCCCCGCAGGATCCTCGCGCACGGCTGGTGGGTCGTGGGCGAGACCAAGATGTCCAAGTCGATCGGCAACGTGGTCGACCCGCTTGCCCTCAGGGAGATCTTCGGGACCGACGCCGTGCGCTGGTACCTCATGCGCGAGATGCCCACCGGCCAGGACGCCTCCTTCACCCCGGAACGCTTCCTCGCCCGCTACGACGAGCTGCGCAACATTTTCGGCAACCTCGCCCACCGCACGCTGTCGATGATCAAGCGCTACCGGGGAGGGACCGTGCCGGACGGCCCCGCGGACGGCCTCGCGCGGGAGACCGCAGCCGCCGTCGCAGCCTACCGGCGCAGCGTCGACAGCTACCGCCTTCACGAGGGATTCGCCGCCGCCATGGGTCTCGCCCGGGCCGCCAACGGCTTCGTGGAGGTGCAGGAGCCCTGGGCGCAGGCCCGCGACCCCGGCCGGGCCGCCGAACTGGACGCCACGCTGGGCACGCTGGCGCGCACTTTGGGGGTGCTCGCCTGCCTCTTCGAGCCGGTGATGCCGGGAAAGGCCCGCGAACTGGCGCAAAGACTCGGACTCGGCGGCGTGCCGCGATTCGACGAGCTGGGGTCGCTGGAGACCGGTGGGCTCGATGTCTCGGTGGACGCGCCTCTCTTTCCACCCGCCGACTTTCCTGCCGCTTGACCCGAAATCGCGCTTGCGGTAACGTACCCGTCCAATGAAGAGTCGGTCGAGGCAGGAAAAGCGGTGGACGCTCGTCCTCGTGCGGGGGGGAACCGCGCGCGTGCGCCAGTATTCGTTGCCGAAGCGGTGGGTCAAGCGTCTGGCGATTGCCGGTTGCGCATTTGGCCTCTTCCTCCTGGTAGCCACGGCCTTCTTCGTCGTGGATTCCGGTGCCCGCGCGCGCGCCGCGAAGCTTGAACGGGAGAACAGCCTTCTCAAGGCCGAAATGGCGCGCGTCGAGACCCGGGTGGCCGACCTGGACCGCGAGATGGCCAACCTGGCCGAGCGCGACGACCGGGTACGCGCGCTTGCGGGGCTGGTGGGGATCGACCAGGAGGTCCTCGAAGTGGGTATCGGCGGCCCCGGCCTGGAAACTCCCGGCAAGGGCACGCTGTGGCCGATGGATCCGGAGGCGTCGGAGGCCGCGTACGCGATCCGCTACGATGTCGCGTACCTCCTCCGCCGGGCGGAGCTCCTGAACAGCAGCTTCAGCGAGGTCGAGGCGAGCCTGGAGGACCAGCGCGAAGTGCTGGAGGCGACGCCGTCGATTCCACCCGTGATCGGTCGTGTGTCCAGCCACTACTCCTTCAGCCGCGAAAACCCCGTCACCGGTGTCGAGAGCCCGCACCTCGCCATCGACATCGTGGCCCGGCGGGGCACGCCCTTCGTCGCCACCGCCGCCGGACGGGTCACCATCGCCGGGCGGAAGGACGGCTACGGCAACCTGGTCGAGATCGATCACGGCCATGGGCTGCGAACCCGGTACGGCCACGCTTCGAAGTTGCACGTGCGGGTGGGCCAGCGCGTTCAGCGGGGCGAAGTCATCGGCGAGGTCGGCAGTTCGGGCTCGAGCACGGGATCCCATGTGCACTACGAAGTGCACAGGAACGGCCGGCCCGTGAATCCTTCGAATTACATCCTCTGGCCGCTAGCGCGGTAGCTGGCGTGCCCTGCGGTGGCTCGCCATCCGTGGGTCCCACCAGGCCCGGGGCTTGCTCGGGGGCTCGCCGTGATTTGCCCGCAGTCGTCTCCCTTCTCTGCATCGCCGGCCTGATCGGCGCGGTGCCGCGCCTCGAGTCCGAGCCGTCGCCGACGCCAATCCAACCGGCCCGCCTCAACCCGTCCGACGACGGTGACCCACTGGTTCCGGACTCGGTCCTGAAGATCCCCTCCGGGCCCACGCTGATCCTCGAGCGGGCCGAGGGCATTCCGGTGGTGGGAATCCGCGTTTCGGCACCCCTCGACCCGCTGTGGCCAGGCGCTGCCAGAATCCTGGTGGAGCAGGCGCTCGAACGGGCCCGGATCCGGGCCGAAGCGATCGGCGCGGACCTGTGGGGAGGCGTGCAGGACGGGAGGATCGCCTTCCACGCGATCGGGGACGCGCAATACACCGACGAGCTCGCCTGGGTCGTCCGGCTGCTGACCGCGGAGCCCGCGGCGACCGGAGCCGGTGGGGCGATCGCGAGAGAGAACGCCCGCCTGGACCAGTTGGCCGAGACTCCACGTGGCCGGCTGGTCCTGGAGATGGAGGGGAAGGTCCTCGGGGGCGCCGGCGGTGCACTCCCGGTTCCCACCATCGGCGACGTGCATGAAATGTGGCGCAGATCCTTCGCCCGGGATCGGCTGCGCATCCTCGTCCTGGGAGATCTGCCGCTGCACTGGGTGCTCGCGGACCTTTCGCGAATCGGGGGGCCTCCCGGACCCGCAGGCGGCGCGGCGTTCGTGCCGCCCCCGCGCACGCTGCCCTTCCCGGAGTCGCCGCTCTACACCTGGACGGCGGCCGCGTTCACCCTCGGGCCGGCCCACGACCCCGCCGTGCTCACCGCCACGGCCGCCCTGAGGCTGGCGCTGCAGCGGAGCGAGATCGCCAACGCCGCGGTGAACCTGGTGGAGGGCCCCGACGATGGCTCAGGGTGGCTCGGGATCACCGTGCGGGCTACCGGGCGGCGCGACGCGGACGGCGCGATGGCCTCGGCGCTGGCGCTCGTCACCGGGGAAAGCCTGGATGCCTGGTGGATACAGGGAGGCGCGGCAGCCCGAAGCGACTTCATCGCCGCAGCGTCGACGCCCGCCGGATGGCTGGCGCTGTCGGACCGCTACCATGTGCCACAGGGAGGCACGAGTGCGCGAACGGCTTTCGACCGGCTTCGAGCGTTGCGGCGGCAGGATCTGGCGCCGGTGCTGGAACGGTTCCAGGCTACGCTCTTCAGGCCGGGGATCGACAGGTGAGGCGCGGTCCGGCAGGCCGTGGAACAAGACCCCGCTGCCTTCGGGCGGCTGCGTTGATGGCCGTAGTGGCCGCCTGCGCCGTCCCCCCGCTCGACGCCCAGGACACTGGTCTCGGCCCGAGTGGCGCGCCGGACGCTCCGCTGGTGATCGCCCGCGACTGGCTCCCGGTGGCCTCCGTGACGATGGCCTTTCCCGCCTCGGCGAGAACGCAGCGGGAAGATCTGCTGACCCGGGCGAGCGACCGTGCACTGCTTGCGGCCATCCGGGAGGCGACGGCGGACGAGCCTGCGCGGATCACCTACGACCGTGATGCGACGGCGCGCTACTTCGTGGCGACCGTTGCGCCCGGGGCCCTGGAGTCGGTTCTGGACGCCATGCGTCGCGTCTCGCAATCCGTACTGCCCCCACGTCTCGCGGGCGACGCCGTCTCCGCCATGCGCGGCGACCTGTCCTTTCGCGCGGATCTGCCCCGGTCCAGGTTCGACCGGGTGCTCGACGCGCAGCTGCGGGGGGAGGACGGCGCGCTCGCGGGCGACGGCGCGGCGGAGGCGGCCGAACTGGAGGGACTCGCAACCGATATCGGGGCGACGGCGCCCGCGGACCGGTGGGGACCTCCCGCGTGGGTGGTGGTGGAAGACGGCGAGGCTATTCCCTCCGAGGAGACAACGGCGCTTCCTTCGCTGGTCGCGACCGGCTCGGCGACCAGCCCGTCACCACCATTGCGCACGCAGGTTCCCAGCGACGCCGTCACCCGCTGGGCCGGCTCGGTTTTCCGGTTTCCGCCAGAGACGACACTCGTTGAAGCCTCCTTCGTGCGGCTGCTCCTGGAGGAATCACTGGCGCACCACCAGGACCCCGCCCTCTTCGAGTTCGATACGGAAATCGACGCCCGCGGGCGCCTGGTGGTCCGCCTCTCGACCAGCGCTGGCGCGTCCGCGGGCTGGGAGGCCCGGCTCGACGACGCGATCGTGCAGCTCGGTTCCGACGGGGGCGTAGTTCGTCTCGACCAGCTCCTCCCACCGGTCCGCAGCCGCTGGAGCCGGGAGCTTGCCGCCGCGTCCGGTGCCGGCCGTGCCGCGGCGGAGGCGCTGCTCCGCGGAGCCACCGAACTCCAGGCGGTGGCCTTTGCCAACAGCGCCGGGAGTCCTCCAGCGGCCGAGCGGTTGCGCGCCGTCGCAAGGGGGATGACACTGGTGATCCGGGTGGTCTACGGCAGCAACTGAGGCCACCCAGGACCCCGTCGGGAGATGTGTGCCTTGATGACGTGCGTGTACATTCTTACCTTGGGCGGCGTTCACCCATTTCGCCTAATTCGATTATTCGGCAAGCTTCAGGGAGTGACACAAATGACGCGACGCATCTTCGGTTCCGGACTCGCTGCGGCCATCGGAGCGGTAGCCCTCACGGCTTGCGGGTCTGCGGAAGTGACCATCATCGCCGCGCTGGGTGACGGCGCGGACCCGAACGCGAGTCTGCTCAACGCCGTGGAAGTACAGCTGCTTCCCTACGATCGCGACCAGGTCTTCGACTCGCTGGAGGCCGCGGCCTCGGAGCCCGAACCGGAAATCCCGGCCGATCTGCTGGCCGCGCAGGAGGAGATCGCGCAGGCCCGGCAGGCGTGGCGCACGACGGATAACCGCTGGGCGGTCGTGCGCGATTCGCTGAACATTATCGGCGACCAACTGGACCCCGCCGATCGCGACACGAGGGCCTACCAGGAGCTCTTCGACCGCTGGGAAGACCTTGATATCGAGAGGGCGCGCCTGGCCCGAGACCGCGACCAGCTCTTCGAGGTCTTTACCGGCCTGCAGGAGGCGACGATCGACCGGATGGACGCCGTCAGGTTCGAGCGCCAGGATTGGGCAGACCAGGCATTCGCCGATGTCGGCATTGTTTTCGCGGCCAGGGTCGAGGCTTCGGGCCTCGATATGGCAGCCGACACGACCGATGCCACGGGCAGGGCCGTGATGCAGGTCCCTCCAGGCGACTACTGGGTGCACGCCCGCTACGAGCTGCCCAGCGAAGAGCTCTATTGGAACATCCGGATCACGGTTGTCCGGGGTGAATCGCAGGAGGTCCGGCTGAGCCGCGAAAACGCCGAGGTGCGGCCGGTTTTCTGATCCCGGCCGCCACACCCGATGAACCCGCGCCTCCGGATCGACGCCGATGGCGTGGGGCGGCTCACGTTTCATGATCCGGCGAGGCGCCAGAACGTCCTTACGCGGGAGGTGACCGAGGCCCTCGCCGCGGCCATCGGAGACGCGGAGGAGGCCGCGCGCGGGGGTGTGCTGCGGGTGCTGATCGTGGAGTCCGCGCAGCCGGGATCGTTCATCGCCGGCGCGGACGTCAACGCGATCGCCGCGATCGAGGACCGGGGCGCAGCCACCGAAGCGTCGCGGGCGGGGCAGGCAATCTTCGGTCGCATCAGCGCGCTGCCCGTACCCACCATCGCGGCCATCCGGGGGATCTGCCTGGGCGGCGGGACGGAGCTCGCCCTGGCTTGCGACTACCGCGTGGCCGACGACGGCGACCGCACCCGCATCGGCCTCCCGGAGGTGCTGCTCGGCATCCTCCCGGGCTGGGGCGGGACCACCCGTCTGCCGGGCCTGGTGGGGCTTTCCGCGGCCCTGGACCTGATGCTCTCGGGGAGGCCCGCGCGCGTCTCGAAAGCGCGGAGGATCGGACTGGTGGATCAGGTGCTGCCGTGGCAGCAATTCGAGGAGCGCTGCCTGGAGTTGGCGCGGGCGCTGGCGCGGGGCGAGTGCGGAGCGTTTGGCCGCGATCGCCGTGGGCCGGCGGGGGAGGCCGGCAAGCCCTCGGGAAGTGGCAAGCCGCGCCCCGGTCCGCGGGGCCGCCGCAGACTCGCCACCCGCTTCCTGGACGGGACGCCGCCCGGGCGCGCCCTCGTCTTCCGGGCCGCTCGCCGCCAGGTGATGAAGCGCACCGGGGGGCGTTATCCGGCGCCCCTGAAGATCCTCGAAGTCGTCCGCCGGGGGCGGGGGCGCTCCGTGGCCGAGCGGCTCGAGCTGGAGGCCCGCGCGGTGGGCGAGCTCGCGGTGTCGCCCGAGTGCAAGAGCCTGCTCTTCGTCTTTCAGCTTCGCGAGGCCGCGCGCAAGGGGCCGTGGGCCGGGGGCGGGCGGGCGGGCGAGGTGGCGCGGCTGGCGGTGATCGGGGCCGGGCCGATGGGGGGCGGGATCGCGCAGGTGGCCGCCTACCGGGAAATCCCGGTGCGCATGAAGGATATCCGTCATGAGGCGGTCGCGGGGGGGCTGGCGTTCGCGCGGTCGCTCTTCGACGGCGCGGTGCGGCGGCGGTCGCTCCGTCCGCGCGAGGCGGCGCGCAGGATGGCGCTGATCTCCGGCGGGGTCGACTACGCGGGCGTGGGGCGCGCCGACGTAGTGGTCGAGGCCGTGATCGAGCGCATGGCGGTGAAGGAGGCCGTCCTGCGCGAGGTGGAGGGGGAGGT
>JAJEBR010000091.1 GCA_022822445.1 Gemmatimonadota bacterium
CCTCCCCCACCCCACCATCCCACCTCCACTACCCCTCACCATCACACCCCCCTCGGCCCCTTCCCCCGGCTCCCTCATGATCATGTCCGGGTTGGAAAACACTCGGGTCCAAGCCGCCCGCGCCAAGCCACCCAACGCCGGCCAGCCAGGCTGCTGCACACGTTCTCCGCCGCGCTTCCGTTGCCCGCGCGGCCGTACTTCCCAGGCTGGCCGAGCCAACTCGAAGACGTTATCCTTTTCGGCCCTTGAGCACCCAAGGCAGGATCGACTTCCCCGAGGCAAGATGAGCTACAGGACGAACCCTGACAGGATCCTAGAGAACATTGACCGGGCCCGCAGCCGCGACATCGAGCGCGCGCTGTCGCTCAATGACCGCCAGGCACGCGGCAGGGAGCTGGACACGGAGATCCCCGAAGGAGACGCGACGACGCCGGAGCGCCTGCGCAGGATCTTCACGCTCGTCGACGCGGGGTATCGCCGGGCGGCGCAGGGCACGGAGATGACGCCGCTGGCGAACCGCTTCCGCGCGATCGGCGACATTTCGCACCACTGGGCGCGCGGTGACGTCAGCGTCTCCGTGCACTACCACGACGCAGAGCGGAGGGACGACGTGGGGGTGGTACCCTTCGAAGTCACCCCGCAGGACCTCGTCGAGGCCAAGAAGACGACCCGCACCAGCCGCCCGGACGTGAACGCCATGAAGGTGCTCCGCCTGCGGCTCCGGGACGGCGTCCTGGCGGCCTACCGGAAGGTCGAGCCGCGGCTGCGCGACGCACTCAAGGAGCGGGCCGACCTGGGGCACGTGGAGGCGGAGATCACGCTCGACCTGCGGCCGCAGGCCCGGGAGTAGCTGCTCGCGCCCCGCCGAACCGGTCGGGAAAGCCCGGAGGTGACCCACGGAGCCTCTGAAATGCTCCCAATCAGGCACCCCGCCCATCCAGCTATGTAGGCGCCCCTCGCATTCCGCCACCTTGTCGGCATGGCACGGACAAGGGACGAATTGCTGGGGCGGCTCCTCGTCGACGGGGGGGCGCTGACCGCCGGGGCGCTCTCGAGCGCGCTCGACGAGCAGCGCCGCTCGGGGCGGGCTCTGGGCGAGATCCTGCTGCGCAAGGGGCTCGTCGACGAGGTCGAGGTGGCGAAGGCACTGGCGGCGCAACTGGGCCTGGCGTACGTCGCACCCCCGCTCGCGCCGGATCCGCGTGCGCTCAAGAAGGTCGAGCCGGGGCTGGCGCGGGCAAAGGGGATTTTGCCGCTGTCGCTCGAAGGGCGGCGGCTGACGGTCGCGATGGCCGACCCCCTCGCGACGGAGGTGATCGACGAGCTGCGCTTTCGCTCGGGGTGCCATGTGGAGGCGGTCGTGGCCCCGCCGTCGGCGGTGGCACAGGCGGTGCGGGACGCGTACGGCGGCGAGCTTCCGGAGCTCCTCGATCGGCTCGGCTCACGCACCGCCCCCAAAGCGCCCGGCGACCTTCGCGTCCTCGAACAGGAGGCCAGCGCGGCCCCCATCGTCAGGATCGTGGACCACCTCATCTCCACGGCCATCGACAGGCGCGCGAGCGACATCCACATCGAGACGCTCGGGGCCGGCTCGCGAGTCCGTCTCCGCGTCGACGGCCGGCTCGCCACGGCCACCGAACTGCCTCCGGGCACCCACAGCGCCGCTATATCGCGCGTCAAGATCATGGCCGGGCTGGACATCTCCGTGCGCCGCCGCCCGCAGGACGGAGGCTTCACCGTCCGGCACGGGAACGCGGAGCTGACGGTGAGGGTGTCGACCATCCCCACCCACCTGGGAGAGAAGGCCGTGCTCCGCCTCCTCGATCCCGGCGACGCCCCCGCCGACCTTTCCGCCCTCGGTCTCTCTTCCGGCGACCTGGACCGCCTGCGCCAGGTCCTCGCGCGCCGCCAGGGAGCACTCCTCGCGGCCGGCCCCACCGGCTGCGGCAAGACGACGACCCTCTCCGCGGCGGTGGCCGAGCTCGCCGGCGCGAAGATCAACATCGTCACCCTGGAGGACCCCATCGAATACCGGTTCCCGGGTGTGGCCCAGATGGAGATCGACAACAAGGCGGGAGTGGACTTTCCGTGCGATCCTGCGGCAGGACCCCGACGTGATCCTGGTTGGGGAGATTCGCGACCGGGAGACTGCGGAGATCGCGATGTCGGCGGCGGTGACCGGCCACCTCGTGCTGACGACGATTCACACGGTGGACGCTCCGAGCGCGGTGGTGCGGCTCCTCGAAATCGGGGTGCCGCGCTTTCTCGTGGCGGGAGGGCTGGCCGGGGTGGTCGCCCAGCGGCTGGTGCGCAGGCTGTGTTCGCGGTGCGGGGGCCGCGGGGGCGACCACTGCACCGTCTGCTCCAACGGCTACCGGGGCCGAAGCGGCGTCTTCGAGGTCCTGACGGTCGACGACGACCTGCGCACGGCCATCAACGCGGGCTCGTCGCTGACCTCGCTGCGCACCCTGGCGCGCCGGGGCGGGATGGGTTCGATGGCCCGTGACGCCATGCGCCAGGTCGCCCAGGGGGTGACGACGCCCCACGAGGCGGGTCAGATCATCGCGCTCACCCGCGGTGCCGCTCCGAACTGCGAGAGCTGCGACGCGCCGCTGCCACCCGGCGCCGTGGGCTGCCCCATGTGTGGACGGCCGCGCGTCCACGTCTGCGCCTGCGGCGATCCACTCGACCGCCGCTGGCGCTACTGCCCGTCGTGTCTGCGCGCCGCCCAGGGGGGATGATCGCGCAAACCGGATGCCGGCTCGCGCCCATCCAGCCGCAGCCACATGGAGGCCCGACTGGACGGTGGCCCGCAAGCGCCAGCCGCGGCCGGACAGACTACCCCTCGAAGACCTCCATCCGTGTCGTGAGCTCCTCGATCCGGCCGATGCGCGGCTCCACCCCGATCCCGGGCCCGTCCGGGACCGGCATCATCCCGTCCGCCATCTCGAATTCGGGACGGACGATGTCCTCCTCCCAGTAGCGGCTCGAGTTGGAGATGTCCCCGGGAACCGTGAAGCCCGCGAGGGTCGCCAGCGCCACGTTGTGGGCCCGCCCGATGCCCGACTCCAGCATGCCCCCGCACCAGACCGGCCATCCCGCCGCCCGACAGGCATCATGGATGGCCACCGACGCGTGCAGACCCCCGACCCTGCCCGGCTTGATGTTCACGATCCGGCCCGCCCGCAGGTGCAGCGCGAGCCTGGCGTCTCCCGGCGAGCGGATGGACTCGTCGAGGCAGACGGGCGTGTCGATCTCGCGCTGCAGCGCCGCGTGATCGAGCAGATCCTCGTGGTGGAGCGGCTGCTCGATCATCATCAGCCCCAGGCCATCCATTTCACGCAGGCGCGGCAGGTCGCGCGCGAGGGAATACGCCGAGTTGGCATCGGCCATCACCGGCGCATCAGGAAATCGGTCCCTCACGGCCCTCATCATTTCCACATCACGGCCCGGCTTGATCTTCAACTTGATCTTGCGATACCCCTCCGCCATGTAGCCGTCCACCCGGCGCAACAGCTCCGCGTCGGTCTTTTGCAGGCCGATGGACACGCCCACGGGAACCGCCTCGGCCTGGCCGCCCAGAAGCTTGCGCAGCGGTATTCCCCGCCGCTTCGCCTCCAGATCCCATCCCGCCATCTCGATGGCCGCCCGCGCCATGGGGTGACCGCGCAGCCAGGGTGCAGGGCACAGGTCGCGGCCGTCCTCCAGCTCGCTGCCCGTCAGCTCCGGCAGGAGCCAGCGCGTCAGTACATGCCAGGCCGTTTGCGTTGTTTCGTACGAATAGCCGGGCGTTTCGCCGGCCACACACTCCGACCAACCCTCAACGCCGTCCGCCTCCAGCGTAAGCAGGAGCACGCGTCGGGCCTGTGTGCCCCCGCTGCTGATCTCGAAGAACTCCTTCAGCCGCAGAGGCACCTCGCGCAGGACCGCCCTCGTGATTCTCACGCCCTCTGACAACGCGCTGTGCGGACAGCGGCCACCGTTTGCCCACTCTGCACAAGGCAATACAGCCACATGCGGCTTATCCGGCCGGCAGAAGGGCGGCTGACGCTAAAACGGAGCTACTCGGACCCGGCCTTGTCGGTAGCATCCTCCGGCGGGGCCGCCTTCGCCTTTGCTTCGTCGCGGCGGCGCACCGAGTGCAGGCCCGTGAGGAGGGAAGTGGAAGATTTCGACTGTACGCCGCCCACCACCAACGCATCGCGGATCTGGGGCACGCTGTAGCTTTGACCGAATTCCGCAATGAACTTGCGGTACGCGGCGGTCGGACCCATCCCCTGGTAGTGGTTGGCGGGAACCGACGGGTGGCCGGCGCCCGCGCTCCCGCGCGGCTTTTTCAGTCTCGGCATCTTGCGGGCCGTTGTGGCCGTTCGCGCCTTTTTGGTCTTTCGCGGCTTTTTGGCCTTTTGCGGCACTTTGACCTTTCTTGCCGGACGCGCAGCGGGCGCCGGTTCCGGCGCGCCGAAGGCCAGCAGCGCCCTCAGGCTCTCGACGGTGTTGCGTAACGCCTGACCACGCTCATCGTGCGCCGCAAGCTCTGCCTCTGCCTGTTTGAGGGCGGCCGCATAGCTGCTTGTCGTTGCGTCGTTCATGAATCGTTTCCCTCTCCCTCGCCTTGATCCGGTGAATGAAATTGCCGGGAGGTCAACACCCGGCATCCCGTCGGATAATAAGAGGCGACACGAATGAAGACAAGCTCCCCGGCGTTGATTCCGGCGCTACAGGCCCGGAATCGGGGCTCGGCCCTGCCCGGCTGGCGACGAAGTTGGCGACGGTAAGCCAAGCTCGGTCTGCCACCCCGTCAAAGTACCTCGAAGAGCCTGGCCATCAGAGCTATCCGCCGCGGCAGGTCGTCCAGGAGGATGTACTCTTCGAGCGTATGTGCGCCGTCGCCGTCGGGACCGAGCCCGTCCAGGGTGGGACAGCCGGCCGCCGCTGCGATGTTGCCATCGCTCGCTCCGCCGGATTCGCCCGCGCCGATGGAAAAACCCAGCTCCGCCGCGACGGAGCGGGCTGCGTCGAACAGTCTCCTGGACTCCGCGGTCTCCTCGAGCGCCCACCGGTTTACGCCGCCCGCAAGTGACAGTGTACAACGCTCGTCGAACGGCCTGGCTCCGAACAGCGCCGCGTTTACGCGCTCGGCTTCGGCCCTGGTCCAAAAGCGGACATCGATGGTGCAATGGGCGAATTCGGCTACAACATTCTCCCTGGTCCCGCCGGCCATGACCCCGACGTTGATGGTTGTACCGGCATCGGCGCTGGCCAGTTCGTACACCCGGTCGATCTGTTTCACAAGTTCACGGACGGCGCTTGCGCCGCGCTCCGGTTCGATGCCCGCGTGTGCAGGTTTGCCCTGAATCGTCAGTTCGTAGGCGGCGACACCCTTGCGGCGGCACTTCGCCGCACCACCCGGTACCGACGGTTCCACCACCAGGGCGGCGCGGGACGACTTCGCCTCGTCTTCGATCAACTCCCGCGAACTCGGGGAACCGCGTTCTTCGTCACAGGTGATCAGGAACGAAAGACCGGACGCCAGCCCGCTTCCCTTTTCGGAAAGGAGCCGCAAGGCGACGAGCGTGGCCGCGACGCCTCCCTTCATGTCGTAGATGCCCGGTCCGTATATCCTCCCCTCCCGGATCGAAAAGGGGAGCCGGTCGAGTGTGCCCACGTTGTGCACGGTGTCCATGTGTGCGAGCACAAGGATGGGGTCGCGTCCGCCGGCACGCCGCCCGGAGAAGCGTCCGATCAGGTGAACGCCGAGGCCGGGCGCGGGGAAGCGCTCGACCGTGCCGCCCACAGCCTCGATCTCCTCCTCCAGTACACGGGCGATTCCGAGGTTCGCGTCCACGTCGCCGGTGGGCGATTCAATCTCCACGAGGGTGCGCAGCAGCTCCACGCAGTCGGCGGTGCGGGACTGCGCCTCCGCGAGGGTGACGGTGGGTTGATTCATGATGGGCCTGGCTCGGGGGCGGAAGCGGGCGGGTCGTCGAGTTCGCTCCGACGGGTCAACGGGTGACGATTCATGGGCGGATCGGCTCCGTGCGGGGGACGGGCGAGTCGTAGACGCCGCTCCGACGGTAGCTCTCGTCGAGGAGTTCGACGAGGTGAAGGACCGGTGTGCGGCGTCCCGCCATGCGCAGGCCCGCTCCGATCTGCATCATGCACCCCGGATTGGCGGTGACGACGGCGTCGGCTCCGGTCGCGATGGCGCTTTGCACCTTGTCCCCGCCGATCCGGCCGCCCAGCTCCCGGTGCGTGAGTCCGTAGATGCCCGCCCCGCCGCAGCATTCGCTCGCCCCGGGGAGGGGTACGACTTCGAGGCCCGGCACGGCTTGCAGGACCTTCTCGGGCGGCTCGGACACGCCCTGGGCGTGGAGGAGATGGCATGGCGGATCAAAGGTAATCCTGAGTTGAACTTCCCCGCCCTCCCGGGGACCCTCATCGGCCAGCAGCTCCGAGACATCCCGCACGCGCGCGGCCACCGCTGCCGCCCGTTCGGCCATTGCATCGTCCCGGGCGAACAGATTCGCGTAGGCGGTCATCGCAGCCCCGCAGCCCGACGAGTTCATGACGATGAAATCGGCTCCCGCGGCGTCGAACGCCTCGATGTTGCGTCGGGCGAGGGCGCGGGCCGCATCCAGGTCGCCGCCGTGCGAATGGAGGGCGCCGCAGCACCCCTGGCCGGGCGCGTAAACGACCTCGTAGCCGTTGGCTCTCAGCACCCGCTCGGTAGCCGCGTTCACGCGGGAGAAGAGGCCTGCCTGGACGCAGCCGGTGAGGATGGCA
>JAJEBR010000047.1 GCA_022822445.1 Gemmatimonadota bacterium
ACTCGGTGATCGCCGCGATGCGGCAGATGCTCGCGGACATGGGTGTGAGCGGCCAGTGGGACTGGTCCCGGATCCCCACCGTCAAACCCGCCGTCGAGGGCGTATTCGAGTCGGTCGAGGGCAACCTGTGGGTCCGGACGCCGACAGCGGACGGCGGAGTCCTGTTCGATGTTCACTCGGGGGACGGCGGCCATCTCGGCACGGCCAGCTTGGGACCGGGCCTCACCTTCTCGGACCAGGTCGATCCGGTTGTGCGGGGCGACTCGGCATGGCTGGTCGTGACGGACGAGTTCGACGTGAACTACGTCGTTCGTGCCCGAATCGCGCCAGCCGAACGAAGTCCGTCCTGAGAAGGCTGGCGCTCCGGGGATGGGCGCATGCCCGGAGCCGGTGCGCGAGTGCGTCGGCCAACCGCTGGGAACCGTCGGCATCCGGTCGGATGGGCGGCCCGAGATGCCGGAAAGCTCCGGCCCGCGACCTTGGCGGGAGCGCCGATTTGGGGGGGATCGAAGGGGGGGCGCGAGCCACCCCTCGGCAGCCTCCGTGTTATACACGGGGTACGCTGGCTTACCGACCTTAACAGTCGAAAGCCAGCCCTCGGCGGAGCCGCCGAAACCGCCTCTCAGAGCACGATCCCGGAGCAGCGTCCACCGGGCCGTCGCGGGCAACCCCCAACGGCATCGCCGGACCGCACATCCAAGTCACTCCCAACCTCTCTCCGAATACGGGATGCCTTCCGCGATCTTGAGGAGCACTTCGGCCAGGTAGGTGACGATCGGACCGGGGAGCCCGCGGAGGTCGAACCATCGCCAGCCGGCGCACTTGTCCAGCTCGCGGTTCAGGATGTCTCCGGTCCACTTCCACGCCTCGAAGAACAGGGCGATGCGCCCTTCGTCGGTGTGGTGGTGCATGGCGTGCACGAATCTCAGATCGGCGGCCTCGACGACGACACCCGTCTCCTCGGCGGCTTCCCGGATCAATCCGGCGGTGACGGCTTCACCGTCCTCCAAGTGTCCCGATGGCACGCCGTACATTCCATCCGCGAACCCGGTCCCGATCCGTCGTCCGAGCAAGACCTGTCGATGGCGGCGAAGGATCAGATGGAGATCGACGCAGCAGGAGTATCTCAGGGACAAGCGCAATCACCTCCGCTCGCGGGCGGTTGCCGGTCTGCCATCACGGACTGAACGCGAACACCGGACCCTGCCGCTGGTCAAGCGGTTTCGGCCTACCCTTACCCCTCGGGGACCGGCGATCGTGCGTCAGAGGCGCTCCTGCGGCCCGTAGATTACCCGAAACGCCCCCGGAGTGGCCCGAAACGGCTTCCGAGCCCGGTTTCGGGGGTCAGGGTCAGGTCTCGCCGCCCGCTCTCCCCGCCAGATACGCCGCCCAGTCGTCCATGAGCCGACGCCTCCGCTCGAACAGGTCGGTACGCCGGTACGCGGCCTCCACCTTGTTCTGAACCACATGCGCCAGCGCAGCCTCGACGACCTCCCGGGGATGGTCCGTTTCCTCGGCGGCCCAGTCCCGGAACGACGACCGGAACCCGTGCGGCACCGCCGAGATCCGGTGCTTGCGGATCAACTGGCGCAACCGCTGTTCGATGAGGGGCCGCCCGTTCGACCGCGTGAACACCAACCGGCTGTCCTCTCCGCCCATCTTCCGGGCCTCCGCAAGGATCTCCAAGGCGCGGCGGCACAGCGGCACCCGATGCTCCCGCTTCGCCTTCATGCGCGTGGCGGGCACCGTCCACACACGTTCGCCCAAGTCGATCTCGGACCATTCGGCCCAACGCACCTCGCCCCACCTCGCCGCCGTCAGCACCAGAAACTCGAAGGCCAGCCGGGCCACCGGCATTTCGTCCGTCGTCCTCGCCTTCCCGATTGCCGCTCCAACCTCCCGGTGAGGGAGCGCCTTCATGTGCTTCACGACCCGGTTCTGCGGCCCGAGCACCGAGCGGACCCGGTCGCACGGGTTGTCGGTCCGGTACTCCATCGCCACGGCCCACTCGAACACCGAGCGCATGCGCTGTTGCACCGACTGCGCCGTGGACCCCTTCGAGTGCCAGATCGGGGTCAGGATCTCCAGCACGTCGGCCGTCGCCACCTCCGATACCGCCATGTCGCCGATCCGGGGGAAGGCGTAGCGCCGCAGAGTCGATAGCCACTCCCTTCCGTGCCGCTTGCTGCGCCATCCGGCCTGCTTCTGCTTCAGGACGCGCTCGGTCGCCTCGGCGAAGCTGGGAACACCCCTTGCCCGCCGTCTCTCGGCGAGCGGATCGCCGCCCTCTCGGGCGAGCTTCCGGTTGGCCCTCGCCTTCTCGCGGGCCTCGGCCAGCGACACGAGCGCGACGCTGCCGAGTCCGAAGTCGCGGCGGCGGCCGCGAATGACAAGCCGCTGCACCCAGCTCCGCGCACCGCTCGGCTGAACGTAGAGATAGAGTCCATTGCCGTCGCAGTGCCTCCCGGGACGTGCGGAGCGCACGAAGGCAGCCGAGAGCCGCTTGTGGGGGTGGCGGCCCTTCGGCTTGGTTTTCCGGGTCGGCGAGGGTGTGCGGGTTACGTCATTCATTACCTCATAATATGTGGGATCGGATCGGAAGTCAAGGAACGTGGCGGGAGCCCGAGCGCGGGCATGTGTAGGTATAAACCCATGAACAGCAATGATATAAAATATTTCCCGGAACATCCTTGGACGCTACTGGATGTGGCTACGCTACAGTGACGGTGACCGCGGCCTTCCCCTCCCGGACCCCGGTCACGAGGCCGGCCGTATCGACCGTCGCGATCGCTGGATCGCTGCTCGCCCAGGTGAGCTCGACATTGAACATGAGCTTGCCCCGCTGATCCTCGACGATGCTCTTCAGACGCACGGTGTCACCCGCGGTGACGAAGAACGTATCGGGGTCCAGGGCGATGGTGGTGGGACGCGAAGGATCCGCCGGGGGAGTCGGCGGCGTGGTCGTGTCATCGCCACCGCAGGAGAGGACGGCGACAACAGCAGCCACCATCGACAAGTGGAAGGCAAATCTCGGTTGCGCCGGTGGGATTTGCGCGTCTCCGGCGCAATCCCGCCGGGTTGGAATAGTCGGACTCATGCTTCACTTCACCTCTTTCCTGCCCGAAAAAACTCGACGGCAATCAACTGACCAAGCAATCGGCCATTGCCCGGTAGCCGGTTGTGCAGTGTGCCATTATAGCTCCAACACTCCCGCGGTGGCCACTGTGTTCCTTACGTACAGCGGGGCAAAAGGAAGGTTCCCCGCTGCAACTCAGAAGAAGAAGTTCGTCGACAGGAAGATCACCCGCGGAATCGCGCCGAACTCCGAGCCCGGGCGGGGCGTGAAGCCCTCCAGCGCCGCGCCCTCCCCCACCCCCAGGAACGCGCCGAGCCGCACGCCGACGCTTTCGCTGGCCGAGTAGCCGAGGCCCGGGCCAAGCAGGAAGGAGCCGTCGCGCAGGCTGGCCAGCACCAGGTTGCTCGCCGAGAGGAGCGGGTGGAGCTGGCAGGACAGCTGGAGCGCGCCGACATCGCGTCCCAGTGCCTGCATCTCTCCCTGGGCGAAGGCGCGGCTCGTGGCGACGGATAGCAGCTCGTCCCGGGAGGCCGCGCCGAGCTGGTCATGCCGGTATTCGATGATGGTGTATACCTCGCGCCCGTGCAGCGAGAAGGTCCGGTCGACGCCCAGGCTTCCGCGAAGAGCGCTGCGATCGTCGATTCGCCGCACCGCAACCTCGGTGCGCGCCGCCCACAGGCCCACCGTCCCGGTCAGGAATGCAGCCGCCCCGAAGGTGTCGTGGACGGTGCCGGCCCACGCCCCGAGGTCCCAGCCGCGATGGTTGGTCGTGGCACGCGCCAGCAGGGTGAGGGTGGACTCGCCGTTGGGACCGGCGCGCGCCGGGCGGGCAACCAGCTCGAACTGGGTGAAGGCGCCCGCGTAGTAGCGGAGCCGCGCCGCGTCCACGCCGATGCGGTATTCGCGGAAGGGATCGGCGGGGTCGAAGGGGGAAAAGGGGTCGGCGGGCGTGAGCATGAGTGTGGTCGCCCACGAGATGGGCTGGCGCCCGACGACCAGGTCGGCGTCGGGGCCCAGGTCGAATCGAAGGCTCAGGCGGTCGATTCGGTGGCGCCAGAGCGCGCCCTCGCCGGCGTCGATCTGGTCGTCCAGCATCAGCCAGTCGCCCCCCGACGCGGAGCCGGCAGCGGCGGTGAAGAGCTGCGCGCCGAGCGTTCCCGGTTCACGAAAGGTCAGTGCATGTTCATAGGCCAGATCCACGAGCGCAGGCCCGGATCCTCCGTCCCACATGAGGCGCAGCCGCTGGAAGGCCGAACCGTTCGATGGACCTCCGAGCGGGCTGCTCCCCACGCGCGTCCAGAGGTTCAGGTAGTAGCCTGAAAGCGCAGACGGCTGTGCCACGGCCAGCAGCGGCTGATAACAGTGCAGAACGGCGGCCGCGAACAGCGTGGCGGACAAGTGTAAGGTCGGCTTTACATTATGTCGTGTCCGCCTTACAGATGTCGTCCTCAAGGCTCCGTTCACCCCGGAACTCTCACGCCCCGTCCGGCGTCGATTCGTCCGCGATCCGGCCATCCACGAGCCGGATCAGCCTGCCGGCCCGCTCCATGACGCGCGGGTCGTGGGTCGAGAAGACGAAGGTGGTCCCCCGCGTCCGGTTGAGCTGTTCCATCACATCGAGCAGCGCCTCCGCCGTCGCCGAGTCCAGATTCGCGGTGGGTTCGTCGGCCAGAACGAGGTCGGGCTCGCCGAGCACCGCCCTCGCTACCGCCACCCTCTGCTGCTGGCCCCCGGAGAGCTTGAGGGGAAACCGGTCCTCCATCCCCTCCAGACCGATCTCGTCGAAGAGGTTGCGGACCCGTTCCCGGCGTTCCCTCGCCGGCACTCCCCGCAGCAACAGCGTGAACTCGGCATTCTCCTGCGCTGTCAGCATCGGCAGGAGATTGTACGACTGGAAGACGAAGCCGATCCGCTTGAGCCTCACCCGCGCGAGTTCGCGATCGGAGAGCGCGGTGATCTCCTGGCCGCCGATCCGGACGGTTCCCTCGGTCGGGCCGGTGAGACCGCCGAGCAGGTTCAGCACGGTCGTCTTTCCCGAGCCGGACGGACCGGCCATGGCGACGAACTCGCCGTTCTCGACGACCAGGTCGACGCCTCGCACGGCCTCCACCGGGCGCGGTTCCTGCGGATAGATCTTCCACAGGTTCGCCGTCCGCACCGCGTGGCCCTGCGGCTGGACCGCGTCTTCCGTCGACCGTCCCGCGTGCACGGCGTCCGGCACCGTTCCCGAATTCGAATTCTCTCCCATTATTCCACCTTTACGGATTCAGCAGGGTCCAGGCGCCCCGCCTGCCAGGCCGGGTAGGCGGAAGCCGACAGGCCGATCGCCACGGTCATTATCACGCTCTGGACGACGTGCTTCACTTCGATGACCGGGTAAAGCACCGGGTCGAACGCGACGCCCCCGAAGTTGAAGTCCTGGGGCCACAATCCCGAGAGGTCCAAGCCGTCCCGGAAGAAGAACCATACCACAGCCAGTCCGAGCACCACCCCGACGATCCCGCTGGCGAGGGTCAACAGGATCCCTTCGATGAGGACGACCAGCCCCGTTTCCCTGCCGCTCAGCCCGAGGGCCCGGAGCAGGCCCATCTCGCGCTGCCGGTGCAGCACCGACATGAAGACCGCGTTGAGGATGGCCAGCGCCACGATCGCGAAGAGGATGAAATGGAAGGCCCAGTCGCCCCCGTCATCGAGCTTCAGCGCCGAATAGAGGTCCGGGTGGGTATCGGGCCAGCCCACAACCTCGATGTCCGCCGGATCCGCGCTGTCCCGCACACCCTCCACCACCTCGTCCGTGTACGACGAATGCGCCAGAAGCACGGCCACGCTGGTGGCCCCCTCCACCCCCAGCCAGGACCGCGCGGTGCCGAGCGGGATGTGGACGAGCGACTGGTCCAGCGCCTCCACGCCCGTGCGGTAGATCCCGGCGACGCGCACCAGCTGCCCCTCGATGTCGCCCGACGCGGCCTGCGCGGTCAGAACCATGCGTGAACGGGTCCGTACGCCGAGCCGCTCCGCCATCCCCTCGCCGATGTAGGCGTGGAGCCGGTCGCCGTCCTCCAGATAGCGCCCGTCCACCACCTCCTCGCCCAGCCTCGAGAACGCCAGCTCGACGGCGGGGTCCACCCCTACGATCCACGCCGGCAACGCACCTTCGGGCGACGACGCCAGGCCCCGCGTGGACACCCGCACGGAAGCCAGCGGGGGATCGGGGGTCGGACCGTCGGCGACCGCGGCCAGTGACGCCTGCAGCTGAGCCGCCGTGAGGCGGTCGTCCAGGCTCTCGCTGTCCCGGTGTCCGGGCGCGTTGATGGTGACGTGCCCGGCCCCGAGCCGCACTCCGGAGTCGATCCAGTCCTCATGGGCCCCGTCCGCGAGCGTGCGGGAGAGGATCAGGAGCGCGAGTCCGATCGCCATCGCGGCGGCTGTCAGGGCGCTTCGGCGCAGCTCCCGCCCAAGGTTGCGCAGGGCGAGCCAGGCGAGGGTGCGGAAGCGAACCATCTGGCGGCCTTCCATCGGCTAACGGTTGGCGAGCGAGTCGGCCGGCGGCACGCGCACCGCCCGCCAGGCAGGGAGAAGCGCCGCCGCGATGCCGGTGATCACCAGGGCGATCGCGCTGACCAGCGGCCCCACCACGGAGTACTCGACCGTGAGCAGGGGACGGACCGCAGAGCCCCCGAAGGACCAGGTGTCGACGAACCTGCTCAGGTCGATGGGGTTCTCGTGGATGAAGACCATGAGGGGGACCGCGAGCACCAGCCCCGCAGCCAGCGACAACAGCCCCAGCAGGATCCCTTCGTAGACGACAATCCTCCCGATAGCCAGGCCCGACGTACCCAGCGCCCGCGCAACCCCGAATTCGCGCCGGCGCTCGAAGGTCGCCAGAAGCATCGCGTTCGCGACGCCGAAGGCCGCCATCCCGAATATGAACGCGGCCACGACCCAGTTCATCGAGTTGGCGTAGGTGACGATGAAGAAGAGCTGCGGCTGAAGCACCGACCACGGCTCCGTGCGCAGCCCAGGCGCGACCGCGGCCGCGGCCTCCCTGATCAGGTCCGCGGCCGGCTCCGCCTCGCGGACGCGATCCACCGACACCGCCACCTCGTGGATTCGGCCGGGGTCCATCGCCATGAGTTCGCCGAGTGTCCCCAGCTCGACCAGGGCGTAGCTGTCGTCGAACGCCCCCACGCCCACGCTGAAGATCCCCGACACGGTGAAGAGATCGTTCCCCGTCGACCCGTCCGCCGCGGGAGCCACCAGCACCACCTCGTCGCCCACCCCGGCCGCGACCGATTCAGCCATTTCATCGCCCAGCGCGATCTCGCCCGGCCCCGGCATCCGCCCCGCCACCAGCGAGCTCCCGAAGCGGCTGACCACCTCCTCGCGGACGGGGTCGACCCCCATCAGGATCCCCCCGACCGTCTCGTCACCGGTGCTGACCAGCCCGCCCCCATACAGCCGCGGCGCCGCCCCCGCCACCCCGTCCTGCGCCTCGACCGCGTCCAGCAGAGCACCCACGTCCAGCCCCTCCCGCCCCCCGAGCGTTTCGTGGATGCTCCGCTCGGGTTCGTATTCCTCGGCGTGGATCTGCACCTGCCCGGTAGCCACCCGGGTCCCGTTGGAGACGAGCTCCTCCATCATCCCGTGCATGTACCCGATCATCAGGACCGAGGCCACGAATCCGAAGGACAGCGCCGACGCGGTCAGCGCGGTGCGGCGGCGGTTGCGTCCCAGGTTCCGCCATGCGATCCGCCACCAGATGCGGCCGGAGGCGCGCCTCATCGCTTCTCCCGTCCGCGGCCCGCGGTCCGCGCGCGGCCGTCCCATCCCGTCATCCGCGCGCCCGCCGCCTGCCCGCGGCCGTCCCGTTCCCTCATCGACGCGCCCGCAGATTGCGCAGGCTGAAGAAGTCCTCGCCGAGCCCCACGTCGAATTCGAGCTCGAGGTAGGTCACGACCGTGCGCCCTTCCCCGTCGGCCGGTTCGATCACAATGCGCGCCGGCACGGTGCGGCCGCCGAGCGGACCGAATTCCGAGAAGGTGAAGGTGCGGGACAGCGCGCCGTCCTCGTCGTAGTAGCGCGCCCGGATCGGCATGCGGTCGCGCTTGCGGATCCGCTGCTCGATCCGCCCCCAGATCACCGGTGCCTCCGGCTTGGGTGTCATCGTGAACTCCCACACCTCCTCGCCGTCGCGGTCGCCTTCGAAGGAGATCACGATATCGTAGTCCTCGATGATCCGGCTCTCCTTGATCAGGTCGTCGTTGGTGAAGTGCGAGCCCATCCAGGAACCCAGCATCATCGATGGCGGAAGCTTCATCGTGCGGTCGGCACGGGGGAAGTAGTTCCAGATCTCGTTTTCGACCTTCAGGGTCGCGGTGCCCGCTTCCCGCGCCGGGCTTTCCACCCGCACCAGCGAATGCTCCGTCCCCAGCGACCAGATGCGCATCTCGAGCGTGCGCGACCAGTTCTCGGTGTCGATCTCCATCCGCATGCGGCCGGAGCTGGACTCGCCGCGCATGAGGCGGTCGACTCCGTCGATGATCTCCAGCACGCGAGGGTCGGTCTGGGCGGCCGCGGGAGCCGGGAGGCCGGCGGCCGCGGGAAGCAGGACCGTCATTGCGAAAAGGAAAACGTCGATCCGCTTGTAATGTAAACACGACATTTTGTAATGTGTTCCTTACAGATTTTCGTATGGCGTCATCCGGCGCGAACCGCGCAGCTTCCACCGCCGGTCACCGGGCCAATCCAGGCTTCCGGTCCCCTGAAACTGGCCCGCTACCACCGGCCACACTATTGTGCCACACCGGTCCGGGCCAGTCGCCTGCGGCCGGGGCGTCCGGCCCTGTGCCGCGCCGGGACCTCCAACCTGCAGCGCGGAAGCACTTCAATGGTACCCTTTCCGCCCTCTGGGCGCCCATCCATCGAATCGGAGTGACTCCCCCATGAGCGACATCGTCTACGAAGCGGACATCCGCATCGAGCGGACCCGTGGTCCCCACCGGCTCGCCTGGCTTCCGGCCCACGAAGGACCCGTCGAGTTCGGCGTGCACGGGGCGATCGCGGAGCACTACGGCGTCCGGCTCAAGACCGAGACCACCACCACCCTCGACTACGTGATCGCCGCGACCGGCGGCTGACTCGTCGGCACCTTCGGAGGCGTGCTGGAGGCACGCGGGATCGACGCGTCGGGCGGCAGCCTGACGGCGGAAGTGAAGGGCGGGGTCGGGAAGGAGGAGGGGGTGCTGGTCGTTCGCCGGATTCACGTGAGGTACCTGCTGCGGGCGGCGGGGGCGGATGAGGATGCGATCGGCCGGGCCTTCGACCTTCACCCCATGCGCTGTCCGGTGTACCGGACGCTTCACCAATGCATCGAAATCACGACGGAGCTGGCGATTCTGTAGGCGGGCGGCGCCAGCCGACGCGCCGGGCGGGGCGAAGGCGTGAGCGAAGCGGTGACCGGCGGCCCTATGGGTCCGGTCCGGCGATGACGGACCGCCGCAGCCGGCCGACGCTGCCGGCCGACAGGCCGACGATGGACCGCCGCCGCTGGCTGGGGCTGACCGCGACCGCGCTGGCCGGGAGCTGGGCGGCGGGGTGCGTCTCGCTGCCGGGCGGGCGGAGATGGGAGGACACCGCCGCCGGCATCCTCCCCGCGCGGATTTCGCCCGAACGGGTGATCCGGGTGGTCGCCGGCCTGAGGCCCTACCGGTCCGAGGGGTTCGTGGTGCGGGCGGAACCGTTCGCGGGCAAGCTGCTGGTGCACAACTACGGGCACGGGGGCGGCGGGGTCACGCTGTCGTGGGGGACGGCCGACATGGCCGCCGACCTGGTGACCGGCGGCGGGCGTGCCGGGGGCGGTGGCGCGGGCTCCGGGCGAGAGGGAGATGTGGCTGTGCTCGGCGCCGGCGCCGTGGGCCTCGCGACGGCCCGCCTGCTGCAGCGCCGGGGCCGCGCGGTCACGGTCTACGCCCGCGATCTGCCGCCGAACACCACATCGAACATCGCCGGCGCGCAGTGGTCCCCCACCTCCGTCGCGGATTCCCTGGACGGCCCCTTCGGCATCCAGTTCGAGGACGCGGCCAGGCGCGCCCACCGCCTCTTCCAGAACCTGGTCGGCCCAGACTACGGCGTGCGCTGGATCGACAACTACTTCCTCTCGGAACGTCCGCTCGGCATCCCCGGCTACATGGCCCGCATTCGCGACCTCTACCCCGAGCTGGAGGACCTCGAGGGCGACGAGCACCCCTTCCCCACCCGCTTCGCCCGCCGCGTCGTGACCATGTTCATCGAGCCGACGCGCTACCTGCGGGCGCTGATGCGCGACTTCCGCGTCGCCGGGGGACGGGTGATCGTGGGAGAGATCGCCGACCGGCAGCAGCTGGCCGCACTGGCCGAGCCGGTGATCGTCAACTGCACCGGGCTCGGAGCCCGGGACCTCTTCGAAGACGATGGGCTGGTGCCCGTGAAGGGGCAGCTCGTGGTGCTGCGTCCCCAAAGGGAGCTCGATTATCTGACCATCGGGGGCGGACGCTTCACTCGCGGCGGCAGCCAGTACATGTTCCCCCGGGCCGATGGCGTTCTGCTCGGCGGAACCTTCGACCGCGGCGAGGAGACCCTGCAACCCGACGCCCGGCAGACGGATCGCATTCTTGCGGCGCACGGCGGGTTCTTCGACGCGATGGCGCGGAAGGTCGGGCGATCGTAGGAGCGCCGAGGCCCTTGGTTGCCACCAATCCGCCACGTGCGGCGTCAGCGGATTCGCCGGGCCGGGGCGCCGCAACTTTTGACGCGGTGCCCCTCGTAGGCCCATTAATTCAAATGGGGCCCGGAACCCGGAGCCCCGCCTGGAAGACTCGAGACCGAAGGGACGGACCCCATGGCAAATATCCTCAAGCGCATCGTGCGCTTCATTCTCGACTGGCTTCGGTCCAAGATCTGACGTACCATATCCGTCATGTGCCGGTCTGCCGGGGCCGGTAAGGGCTGAGCCGATCCAAACCGGAGGCGCGATGAGGGGAATCAAGGCGGACGGAGTCATTGCTGTGGCGGGTTCGTCGGTTCCGTCCCTCCGGCTTGGCGCGTTCACGCTCGTGGCCCTGCAGATCTGCCTCGCCCACCCCGCATCCGCCCAGCTTCCCTCCGCAGTCAACGGCGCCGACCTCGCCGACGCATCCGGCGAAGCCATCTACGCCAACTCCTGCGCGAACTGCCACGGTCTCGACGGCACCGGGGTCGAGCCCTCCCTGCTGGCCTTCGAAGAGGAGATGCCCGACTTCACCGACTGCGACTTCGCCGCGCGCGAGCCCGATGGGGACTGGATCGCGGTGGCGCACGAGGGCGGGCCGGTACGCGGTTTCAGCGAGATGATGCCGGCGTTTCGCGGCGCGCTCACCGAGGAGCAGCTGGAGCGCGTGATGGGCTACATCCGCTCGCTGTGCACCGACGACAACTGGCCGCGCGGGGAACTCAACCTGCCGCGCGCGCTGATCACCGAGAAGGCGTACCCCGAGGACGAGTGGGTGGTGGAGGCGGGGGTCGACCTGGAGGGGGACGGGGCCGCGATGGGGGCGTATGTCTACGAGCGGCGCTACGGTCCCCGCAGCCAGGTCGAGGTGATCATCCCTTACGGCTGGCGGCGGGGACACGCGGACTCGCACGACCATGACCACGACCACAACGGTGTGGAAGAGAGCGAGGGGGCGCGCCACGGGCTGGGCGACATCGTGCTGGGCGTGAAGCATGCGCTGTACCACAGTGCCTCGTCCGGCACGATCTTCTCGCTCGGCGGCGAGGTGTTCGTGGCCACCGGCGACGCGGAGGCGGGGCTGGGCGCCCCCGGCAACAAGCTGGAGGGATACGCTTCGTTCGGGCAGATCCTTCCCAACGACGCGTTCATCCAGGCCCAGGGGGGCCTTGAAGCGCCGCTCTACGAAGATGCCGCCAACGAAGTGTTCGGTCGCTTCGTTCTGGGCGCGACCTTCACGGAGGGGCAGTGGGGCCGCGCCTGGACCCCGATGGTGGAGGTGCAGGCGAAGCGGGAGATGGAATCGGGGGCGGAGACGCTCTTCGACCTCGTCCCCCAGGTGCAGGTCGCCCTGAACACGCGCCAGCACGTGCTGGGCAACATCGGCGTGCTGGTGCCGGTTGGGAGCGGCGCGAACGAGCCGGCGCGGCCGATGCGCCTGGTCGCGTACGTGCTCCTCGACTGGTTCGACGGCGGCTTCTTCGAGGGATGGTGACGATGACGAGACGCGGACTTTGGATCGCCGGGGTGATCGGCTGTCCCCTCGTGGGCGGGATGTTTATTGCTGGCAACGTGCCGTCTCCGGCGGGTGCGGAGTCCTCGGTGAGGACGTTGCCCGCGGCGGGTGCGGCGTCCACGGCGGGTGTGACTTCCGTTGGGGATGCGCCGTCCTCGGTGGGAGCGTTGCCCGTGAACGCGCTTGGGGGACCCCTGCCACTCGCGCAGTTCCGCCGCCCGACCGAGTCCGTGCCTCACGCAACCGTCCTACCAGCCGACGCCGACGCCGACGCCGCCGACAACTTCCATACCGCCGACCGCTGCATCGCCTGCCACAAGGGGGTCGCCGCCGAGGATGGCACCGATGTCTCGATCGGCTTCGACTGGCGCGCCTCGATGATGGCGAACAGCGCGCGTGACCCGTATTTCCACGCGGCCGTGCGGCGCGAGATCATGGACCATCCGGAGGCGGCGGCCGCCATCGAAGGCGAGTGCGCCCGCTGCCACATGCCGATGGCTACCGTGGCTGCGATGCAGGACGGGGGTTCCGGCGCGGTGTTCGCGAACCTGCCGATCGGTGACGCCGAGGGACCGTACGCGGATCTCGCGGCCGATGGCGTGTCCTGTGCGCTCTGCCACCAGATCCAGCCGGACGGCCTCGGCAGCGAAGAGACCTTCACCGCGCGATTCCAGATCGCCGCCGAGACGCCCGCCGAGGGCCGCGCCGTCTTCGGTCCCTTCGAGCCGGACGAGGGCGGTGTCGGCATCATGCATTCCGCCACCGGCTTCCGCCCCACGCTGGGCGAGCACGTCACCTCGTCGGGGCTGTGCGCGTCGTGCCATACCGTCATCACTCACGCGGTTCAGGACGGCGGATCCGGGCCTCCCTTCCCCGAGCAGGCCCCCTTCCTGGAGTGGCAGGCGAGCGACTACGCCGACGGCGGGCCGCGGGAGCACAGCTGCCAGGACTGCCACATGCCCGAGGTCGGCGAAGACGTCCCCGTTACCCGCGTGCTCGGACAGGCCCGCCCCGAGGTCTCCCGGCACGTCTTCCGCGGCGGCAACTTCTTCATGCTGCGCATGCTGAACCGCTACCGGGCCGAACTCGGCGTCACCGCGCTCCCCCAGGAGCTGGAGCTCGCCGCCGAACGCACCGCGGACCACCTCCGCACGGCGACCGCCACCATCGAGATCGGCGACCCCGTGGTAAACGGCAACCGTCTCACGGCCACCGTCACCGTCCGCAACCAGGCCGGCCACAAGTTCCCGACCGCCTACCCGTCCCGGCGCGCCTGGCTGCGCGTGGCGGTGACCGACGCCGCCGGCCGCCTCGTCTTCGAGTCCGGCGCGCTCAACCCGGACGGCAGCGTCACCGGCGACGACCACGACGAGAACGGCGCCGGCTACGAGCCCCATCACACCACCATCGAGTCCCCGGACCAGGTCCAGGTCTACCAGGGCGTGATGGTCGATGCGTCAGGCACCGTCACCACCGGCCTCATGTCGGCCGCGCGCTGGGTGAAGGACAACCGCATCCTCCCCGACGGCTTCGACGCGGCCCGCGCCGACGCGCGCGTGCAGCCGGTCGGCGGCGCCACTTCAGACCCGGATTTCACGGCCGGCTCCGACGCGGTGCGCTACTCGGTGGCAGTGGACCCGGCGGCGGGGCCGTTCACGGTCGTCGCCGAACTCTGGTTCCAGCCGATCGGCTACCGGTGGGCGGAGAACCTGGCGCCGTACGACGCGCCCGAGACGCAAAGGTTCGTGGCATACTACCGGGAGATGTCGGAGTCGTCGGCGCTGCTGCTGGCGGCGGCGGAGGTGGTCGGCGGGCCGGGGTAGGATGCGGCTGTCGCTACCGCCGCCTTCGGTACTCCACCCCTTCCATCCCCTCGAAGTCCGCATCCTGCGTCCACAGGGTCGCGTCTTCGGCGCGTGCGGTCGCGAGAATGACCGAATCGGCAAACGGGAGTCCGGAGTCGGCGCTCAGTTCAGCCGCCGCCACGGCAAGGTCGGCGCCCAGCGCCACAACGCGCCCGCGCCGCATCTGGGCAACGGCGTAAAGCGCCGACGCCAGGTCGCGCTACATTCGGATCCGCTTGAAGACTTCGAAAAGGGTGATGCTCGGCACGACCAGTCGGTCGATGTCGGCGATCGGCTCCGCGAAATCCCCCGCGTTGTCTCCATCGGCGAAGTACTCCAGCCAGGCTGAAGAATCAACGACGTTCATACCCGGTCGCCATCGCGTGGCACCGAAGTATCCAGGCCACGCACAAATCCGCGCGCGCTCTCGATCGGCGCCAGCGGAATCAGCTCCACGCGACCCTTGAAAGGCAGCGCCTGCAGTTTCTGTCCCGGCTGCAGCTGAAGGTGTTCCCGGACGTCACGCGGGATCACGACCTGATAGCGGGCGGAAATCGTGACGATTGACATCGTTGTCCTCCCCGGAGCATCCGCAAGACGATTTGACGATCAAACAGTATACTGCAAGACGATTCTACGATCAAATGCGATTGCGCAAGACGGTCCTGCGATCAAACACGATTGCGCAAGACGACCCTGTCGTCAGACTGGATATCGCAAGACGATTCTGCCGAGCGGCCCGGCAACCCGTGGCCCCCGCCGGAAGCAGCTGACGGGATTCGCCCACGGGCCGCCAGGCCGGTCGACTACTAGCTGATCACCCGCATCCTTTGCATCAGCTTCGTCATGTACTTCTCGAAGAAGTGCTTCTGGATGTCCATCATGTCGAGCTCGCGGCCCTGGATGTAGGCCTGCTCGATATCGCTGGTCAGGTCCAGGGGGGTTCCGGTGGTGATCAGCAGGGTGGCCTGCTTGCCGGGCTCGAGTGAGCCGACCCGGTCGTCGATCCCCATGAACTCGGCCGCGTTGATGGTCACCGCCTTGAGCGCCTCCTCCTCGGGCAGCCCGAACGCCACCGCGACGCCGGCCTCCCAGGGCAGCCGGTTGGAGTAGAGCGAACCCGAGCCGCCGGAGATGGCGAAGCGAACCCCGGCTTCGTGCAGCCGCGCGGGCATCGTGTAGGCGCCGTCGTATCCCTCGTACTGCCGGCTGGGACCGGACATCGTGGAGGTCAGGATGACCGGGATGTCGTTGGCCACCAGGCGATCGGCGACGTGGATGGCGTCGCGGCCTCCGCGAATCACGATCCGCAGCCCCTCTTCCTGGCCCCAGGTGACGGCGTCGTTGATCTGGGCCGCGCTCTCGGCCGAAACCACCACGGGGATCTCCCCGTTGAGCGCCGGGATCATGGCCAGGTAGCGGGAGTCGCTGAGCACCTCCTCGCCGGCCGCGAGGGCGTCCCGGTAGGCGCGCGCCTCGGCGAAGAAGTCCTTCAGCTCCTGCACCTGCCCCTCGTAGGTCGGCCTCTCCGGCATCTCGAGTCCTTCAGGGAGGTTGGCCGGTCTGCGCCCCCCGAAGCCGCGGAACCTGCCTCCGCGCGGGTTGGGCCAGTTCACGTTCAGGGCGGCGGCCGACTCCATCGACATCTCCTCCCAGCTCCATCCCTCCAGGTTCATCGCCGACGACATCCCCGAGACCATTCCTCCGCCCGGGGTCGTGAGCGTCACGAGCACGCCCGCGGAACGGGTCGTTCCGATGTGGCGGCTTTCGGCGTTGACCGCGACATCGGCGCGGATGTTGGGATTGAAGTCGCCGATCTCGTTGAGGTCGTTGGAGACATCGACCGACCCGATCTCGGCGATCCCGACCGCGCTGTAGGCGTCGATCAGGCCGGGGTAGATGTGCTTGCCCGTGGCGTCCACCACCTGGGCCCCCGCCGGGATTTCGACATCGGTCCCGATGGCGGTGATCACCCCGTTCTCGAAGACGATCGTGCCGTTCTCGATGACGCCCTGGGTGACCGTGTGGATCGTCGCGCCCTGGAGCGCCACGGCCTGGGTCTGGGGGGGCACGGTCATGCGCACCTGGGCGTCCGCTTGCGAAGGTGTGAACGCGCCCAGCAAAACGGCCAGGACCAGGGTGGCCGCCGCGGATACCAGCGCTCTGGCGGGAAGCATCGGGGCGACTGCGCCCCCTGCTCGGGACAGGATACCGCTTTTCATGGCTCCTCGCTTCGTCGTTGTCATTGTCGGTTATCTCCCTCCGGCCGCGAGGACGGCCTGTATGAGCTGGTTGCGTTCGCTTTCGATCCGGTCCCGCATGACGGCGTCCTCCTCCAGGGAGAAGTAGCGCCGCCCGTCGACCCAGGTCTGCTCCGCGCGGGTGAACTGGGACAGCGGATTGCCGTTCCAGATGACGAAGTCGCCGTCCTTCCCCGACTCCAGCGAGCCCACCCGGTCATCGATGGCGATGGCCTTCGCCGCGCCGTTGGTCACGGTCGAGAGGGCCTGTTCCTCGGTGAGTCCGGTGCGCAGCAGCTTGCCCGCCTCCCAGTTCATGCGGCTGGCGATCTGGCTGTTGTCGGAGTGCAGCGATGTCGTCACCCCGGCCTCGATGAGGATGCGGGCGTTGTACACGGTGGCGTCGTAGGCCTCGAGCTTGAAGGCGCCCCAATCGCTCCACACCACCGCCGCGACGCCCGACTCGGCCAGCTCGGAGGCGATCTTGTACGCCTCGACGCCGTGCTGGAGGGTCTGCACCCGGAAGCCGAACTCCTCGGCGAGCCGCACCAGCGCGAGGAATTCGTCCGCCCTGTAGCCGTGCGACGAGATCAGGAGCTCCTGGCCGAGGATGTCGAGGATCGCCTCCATGCGCAGATCTCGGCGCGGCGGAATCCCCTCCCCTTCCGCCTCCCAGCGCTGCCACTCGCGCTCGTAGTCGCGGGCGGCCATGAAGTGGTCGCGGATGATCTCCTGCGTCCCCATGCGGGTGTCGGGATACCGGTTCTGGCTCCGCTTCGGGTTCTCGCCGAGCGCGAACTTCACGGTGCGTGGCGAATCTTCGATCTTGAGGTCCTCGGGCAGCGCGCCCCAGCGCATCTTCACGATCACGTTCTCGCCGCCGATCGGGTTGGCGGAACCGTGCTTGATGTGGGCGCTCGTAAGCCCGCCGGCGAGCTGCCGGTACATCCAGATGTTGTTGTGGGTGACCACATCGCCCATCTGCACCTCGGGAACGATCGCGAATCCGCTCTCGTTCACGGAGCTGACGCCCGAGTGGATGTGCGGGTCGATGAGCCCCGGCGTCACGTGCTTGCCGGTGGCGTCGATCTCCACCGCGCCCTGGGGAGCATCGAGGTCACGGCCCACCGCGACCACACTGCCGGCCTCGACGAGGAGGTCGGCGTTCTCCATGCGGCCCTGCGCGCCCTGCGTCCACACGGTGGCGTTGCGCACGACCACCGCCGCCGGCTGCTCCGGCAGGGAGGACCGGCCGTATTCCATCATCGGCCGGATGAAGGGGAGGTCGATCTCGGGGACCTCCGCCGCCGCCGTACCGCGTTCCGACCCCTCGAAGGGCTCCACGCGGGTGCCCTGGAAGGACGGATCCGCCCCGTTCGGAAGCGAAGCCCAGCCGTAGAACTCGTCCCCGCGGATCGAGCCCGAGAGGAGCGCCGTTCCCTGGTAGCCGAGCGCGTTGCCGTCGAAGCGCGCGTCGATGCGGCCGGTTTCCGCGACCGCCGTGGCCGACACGAGATCGACCCGCGCGCCGCCGGGAAGGTCGGGCCCGGTGGCGGCCACGTCGAGGTAGCCGCGCAGGCGGTTCATCGTACCCTCCAGGACGAGCATGGCGTCGAATCCCCACTCGTCCTCCGAGGCGATCTCCCAGCTTCCCCGGACGTCGATCTGGGTCGGGCGGGTGATCCCGTAGACCCTTCCCTGCACCCATACGTCGCGAACCGTGGCTTCCTCGGTGAAGAGGTCGCCCTCGGTGACCACGAGGTTCGCGACCTTGCCGTCGGCGATGGTTCCGTGCGTGCGGTCGATCCCGAGCCAGGACGCCGGCGTGGTCGTCAGCGCCGCCAGGGCGTCGTCCGCCGACAGCCCCCGCGCCACCGCGACCCGCAGGTTGGGCAGGAACTCGTTCAGCGACGAGAGCCCGTCCGCGGTGATGGCGAAGGGGACACCGGCCTCGGCCAGCTGGGCCGGGCTGGTCGGCGCCAGGTACCAGTGGCGGAGCTGGGCGAGCGAGGCGTCGAGCGCCTCCGCCGGCGTGCCCACATCGGGCGCATCCGGGAAGTCGAGCGGAACGATGAGAGGCTGAGTGCGGCCGCGCAGCACGTCGATCAGCCGGTATTCCAGGCCGCTCCCCCGGAACCACGGGTCCAGCCCGAACTCCGAGGCCAGCTTGTGGGCCCGCAGGTAGTCCTCCTCGCTGTTCGCCTCGAAGAGGACCGGCTGGGCGCCCACGGCGGCGTCCTGCAGCGCGGCGAGCGCCTCGCTCGTCTCGGGAGGCAGGAAGGCGCGGCCGCTCGATTCATACGCATCCCACGCCCGGGCGTACCACTCCGTGTCCATCCAGGTCTGCTTCATGAGGGCGATCACCCCCATGGCGGAGTTCGGATAGCGCCCGCCGAGCTGGAAGGAGCGCTGGAAGCCGACCGACTGCGCGATGTCGGGCCGCAGCACTCGTTCCCGGACACCCTCCTCCCCGAGGTTCACGACCGATGCGGTCCCCCGGAAGATCCCCTGCCTGGGAACCGCGAGCGCCGTTCCGAAGCCCTGCGAGCGCAGCGCGGAGCGGCGACCCTCATCGTCCTGCAGGTTGGAAGTGGTGCTGAACCACGCGCGGACCTGGGGATTCCAGTGGGTCGGCCCCACATCGCCCCCCTCGGGCACGGCGTCCATCCCGAGGTCGGCGTGGGCATCGATGAAGCCCGGATAGACGGTGAGTCCCGTCATGTCCCAGACGCGGGCGCCCGCGGGCGCGTCCCCGCCCCGGCCCACCCGCTGGATGAGCCCGTCGCGGATCACGATCGTGGCGTTTTCCATGACCTGCCCCGGCCCCGTCACCACCCGGGCGCCGACCAGGGCGTGATACCCCGTGCCGTTGTCGCGGATGCCGGTGACCGGCTCGGTGCGCGACGCCTGCTGGGCGTCGGCGCCGGAGGCCAGTGAAAGGGTGAGGCCCAGCAGCCCGAGGACGCGGGCCGCCGGTGCGGCGAGAAGTGGTCTCATGGGTGTCTCCCCCCTGGAAGATGTGTTGCGCGCCTGGGCTTGATGATGCTCGCGTGGGTGCGCGCGCTCGTGCTGGTGTGGCAGTACTACAGGGACAATTGGGGGGTTCGGGGCGTTGAGCAACCCTCCCCACTGCTTCCCCGGTGCTTCCGCCCTTCCCGTCCGGAGAATGTCCACCATGCCTGGAGAGCAGGAGCGGGTCGCGAATCCGAAACATCGGCGCAGACCTCGATCCCGTGTTAGTCTGAATGACGTGAAGACGCGCACCGATCCGGACGAAGCGGGACAGGATGATTTCGAGCGGCGGATGGCCGATGTGGAGCGGCTTCCGGATCGAGAGCGCCTGGTCGAGGAGGCAGTCGTCAGGGAGGGTGTGGGCGCCCGCCGGCCCCGCTGGAAGGGAAGTCAGGCCGGTTCCGCGCCCAAACGGATCCGGATCGGTGCGCTCGATGGGCTGAACCGGCGTCAGGCGGTCGCGCTGCGTCGTGGCGGGATTGCGATCGACGCCCGGCTGGACCTGCACGGATTCACACGCGGGGATGCTGCGCGGAAGGTCGCGGCGTTCCTGACCCAGTCCGCCCATCGGGGTCTGCGTTGCGTTCTGGTAATCACCGGGCAGGGTAGAAGCGACCCGCTCGCCGACGCCCGGGGCGTGCTGCGCCGCGAGCTCGAAGCCTGGCTGAACGAGCCCGCCACCCGCCCGCTGGTCCTTGCGTGCGTTCCCGCGCGCGGCAGGCACGGGGGCCAGGGCGCATTCTACGTTCTACTGAGGCGCAGCGCCGGTGGTCGCTGACGGGGCGGTGAGCACCGCGGCCAGCGCGCATGCATCGCCGGCCGAAAGCAGCGGGGAGCTATTCGACGGGCTCGTCTACGGCCCGAACGGCATCTCGATCTGGGCAAGGTGGTCCTTGAGGAACTGAATGCGCCGGTGGCCGCGGATCCTCATGTAACCCTGCTCCGTCTCGAGGAACGATGCGGCCGCCCATCTGAGCGCCACCTCGCCGTCGCCCCAGTTCGGCACGCCGCAGATCTGGCGCCGCAGCCCGGAACTCGCGGAATCGATCACGCCCGTGGTTACGAGGCTCCGGGCCAGTCCGGAGTCCAGTTCGAACCGGTCCACGGTGAAGAGGTCGCTGGATCCGGCGCGGAGCCGGTCCGCCGCGCCTTCCCACCCATCCCGGTCGAGTCGTCCCGCCAGCCGCTCCAACAGCCGCGGTCCCTCGTCCGCCCCGCCCTCCCACGCCTCCCGCAGCGATTTCCCGGCCTTGCCGCGCTCCTCCCTGGCCCGCACTCGCGACAGGACCTCGCGCTCGCGGTGCAGCCGGCAGGCCTGCACGTACGTGTCACCGCCGAACACCCGGACGGCTGCGTCCCTGAGCTGCGCGGATCCGTCGGTCACGACGAGGCGCCGCCGGTCCGGGCGGACGCCCCGGCGCGCAATGTCCCGCAGCAGCTCTTCGGCCGCGGCCGACCGGTCCTCCGGGTCGCTGCCGGCCGGGTGCAGCCCCAGCACGCGCTTGGCTCCATCCGTGTCCAATCCGACCGCGCCGACCAGCGGATGCTCCCCGATCTCCACAACGTCCAGGTAGACCACGATCCAGGCGCGGTCGCCCAGAGGCCGCTCCGCGAGCTCCCGCACGCGTCCTGAAGCCGTGGCGATGACCAGATAGTCGGCGGCCCTCTGCGCGTGGGAGGCGGCGTGGTGGATCGCCCTCTCGTCATTCTCCAGCACCGCTATCCAGCTGCCGATGTACGGCGCGTGATCCCGTTCGACGAGGCAGGGCAGGCCGAGGCGGCCCATGACGAAGGACGCGCCGAGCTCGGCGACGATCTCCTCGAAGGCATAGGCCAGGTCGCCGAAGCGGGCGCCGAACCGGCGGCGCATCCGGCTGCGGTGGCCGGTCCAGTGGATGGCCTCGTGCGCGAGCGTGGAGTAGTAGCGGACCGGATCGTGGAACCTTCCGAGAACGGGCATTCTGATGATGTCATGGGCGGGACTGTACGCCGCGCGGTCGCCGCCCCGCACGACCTTCGCGCCGACCGCCCCGAAGAAGTCCTCGGCCGCGGCGATCCTGTCTTCCGGACCGGGAGCCGGACTCCCCTCATCGACCCGGAACCTGGGCGGCAGCCGGTCGAACTGTTCGCCGTTGAACACTTCATAGCGTTCCATGATGGGGATGGGTGGACGGTGGCGGGCCCCCCTCCCGCGGTCCGGGACCGCGAACGGGAGCGGCCGCAGCACCGGCATGCCCTCCTCGCCGTCCAGGACCTTCGCGCCGCACCTGCGGCCCTGGGCCTCGGTCAGCCAGAACGGATTCGAGTAGCCCCTCGCGTCGGCCGCAAGCGACAGCACGAGACTGTTGGTTCCGGTGAAGGGGAGCCCGGTATACCGGGTCGGCACCAACGAACGCCATGGCCGCCGCCACGGAACCACGCCCTCCCTGAGAGCCGCCAGGATCCGGGCGGTGAGGTCCTTGAAGAAGTCCGATGTCCCCTTTTGGGCGCTCACGGGGCTTGCCGCTCCCTCATTCTCCATATCGGAATCCGCGAACAGCAGCTTGATGAGCCCGGAGACCGTCTTGTGGACCGCCTCGATGTCCCGTCCGGACAGCGCACCGCCCCGGAAGACGCGGTTCTGCAGGTGTACGGACCGTTGGAGTGGTCTGTCTCGACGAGGTACCGCTGGCAGGTCCGGCTTCGGCGGTCATGTGAGCGCGATGGAAGGGTGAAGAAGAGCGGGCAAATTGACAGCGGAAAATGCTAGCATTAGTCTGATAGCGTCAAGTGAGTCAACCTCACGCTTCGCGTCCATCAGGGGCGAAGGAGAATTCTGTTCACGATGAGCGGCACGATCACGGTTCGGCGTATCCATCCCGCTGACAAAGCCTGGTTGAAGAGCCAGGCGCGTCTGAGCGGTGTGTCCATGGAGGAGTTCGTGCGTCGCCTGATCCGCGACCGACGGGATGCGGCGCGGTGCCAAACCCGTCCTTCGGAGGCTTTCCGCCGCTACTTCGGCCCCGACCACGGAGTCGAGCTGCCGCCACGGGAGCGCTACCGCTACAAACCCGTCGAGTTCCGGGACGTGGAGTAGCCGGCCGGTGTCCTGGCTGCTCGACACCAACGTCGTCTCCGAGATGATGCGTCCGCACCCCGAACCCCGGGTCGCGCGCTTCCTCGACGGCATCGCAACCCACGGACTGCACGTCAGCGCGATCACGGTCTGGGAAATCCACGACGGCATCCGTCGACTTGACGACTCGGCGCGGCGCGACGAACTGGAGTGGCGGTTCGAAGGCATCCTGAACGATCTCTTCGAAGACCGGGTCCTCGATTGGACGGCCCGCGATGCCCTCGAATGCGCCCGCATCATGGAAGTCCGGCGCCGGCGGGGCGAACCGCTGGACGACCATCTTCCGGATGCCATGCTCGCCGGGTCGGCAATCAGCCGGGGGCTCGCCGTGGTGACCCGAAACACAAGGGACTTCCGGGATACCGGCGTCAGAGCGGTCGATCCGTGGCGGCGGCGGCAGGAGAGGTCCGACTGAGCCCCGCTCCGCCTCCTTCGCCTCGTGCGGACCAATCCTCACGGGCGACGTTGCCGAAGACCAACAAGTGTGGCGCGGAGCTATGGCCGTCCCCCCTCACTCCAGCACCTTGAACACCCCGTCCTGCGCGTCCCGGTAGAACTCGATATTCACCTTCGTCCACACGTCGTCATCGAGGTTCATCAGCTCCCGCCGCGCCCCCACCGGCATCAGCAGCACCGTCGCCTGCTTGTCCACGGCCAGCTCCGCCATCGCCACCGGATCCGCGATCCGCTCCAGCGATCCGCCCAGGTTGAGCGGCCCCACGATGATGGTCGCTCCGCGCGTCTTCCGGTCCAGCAATCCCCCCACCATCGCCGCCAGCACCGGCAGCCCCAGCCCCGTTCCCGACTTGTCGTTGTCCCGCGGCTGCATCTGGACGGTGTACTGGTGCGCGCGTGCGTCGCGATCCCCCACCAGCGCTTTCCCACCCGTGTACAGGTTCTGCTCGCCGACCCGGACACTCTCCCGAAACGCCGGCGGCACTGGCTGGTTCAGAATCTTGGCACCACCGGCCCCCGGCCCCACCACCACCTCGATCCGGTAGAGCCCCGGCCCGGTACCCTCCACCCCCGGCCCGATCGCCCACACCTGTCCCGGGGGCAGCGGGTCGCTGTCGATCGCCTCGTCGCTCCGCAGCTCGGGGGTCGCGACGAACTGCTCCGTCCCGTCCACGCCGAGCGTGTACGAGAAGTGGGTGCTCCGGAACTCCGCCTTCAGACACCGCTTCTGCTGTTCCTTCACACGGCGGCGCGACTCCAGGGCCAGGCGCACCATCGATTCCAGATCTTCGTCGTCCACCTCCATCTCGGAATCCGGGAAGAGCAGCTTGATGAGCCCCGAGACCGTCTTGTGGACCGCCTCGATGTCCCGTCCGGAGAGCGCGCCGCCCCAGAATACCCGGTTCTGCAGGATCGGGAGGCGCGTCGTATCCCGCAGCTTGGTCCAGCACGCGCTGAGGAAGTCGTTCACCAAGCCGAAGTGGTCGGTGAGGTGCTCGCCGGGGTTCAGTTTCGGAAAGTCCCAGCCGGGGGCGTAGCCGTGGATCCGGTCGTGGAAGGCGGTGTCGTCCCGCATCTGCTTCGGCAGCGGGCTCAGGAGGTGGCCGATCCGCTGCTGCTGTTCCACCGACACATCGAAGTTGCCGACCAGGACCAGCGACCCTTCCGCGCGGATGCTCTCCTTGCCGCGGCTGAACTCGCCCGACGCCATGTACCCCTTCATGATGTTGACGCCGTCCTTCTGGTCGAAGGAGATGCCGGCGACCTCGTCGAAACACACGACGTCGTACTGGCAGACCAGCCCGCGCTGCCCGTTGGCCATGTTCACGAACATCTTCGCGACGGTGGCCTTGCCGCCCGAAAGCAGGTGCGAGTGCGGGGACAGCTGCTGGTAGACGTGACTCTTGCCCGTCCCGCGGGGACCGAGTTCGACGAGGTTGTAGTTGCGCTCGACGAAGGGGATCAGACGTAGCAGTGCGACCCGCTTGGCCCGTTCGTCCAGTGCGGAAGGCTCCAGGCCGGTCGAACGGAGGAGGAAGTCCATCCACTCGGCGGTTTCGAAGCTCCGTCGCCCCTCAGCCAGGACCTTGAGGACCGACGGGCTCGACATCTGGATCGGGCGCATCGCCGCGATGCTGAACGGGCGTCCCTGCTTTTCCTGGGCGATCACCGGGTCGTACTCCAGCGTCGCCTCAGCGTAGAGCCCGTCGGCGAGCATCCGCTGATGGTCGGTGACGAACTCGGTCTCGATGCGGATGTCCCGGAGACCGAGGCTCGGAAGTTCAGCCAGGTAGCAATCGTTCTTGGCATCCAGGCGTGCGCGCAGGATGTCGATGAGGCGGACGGAACCTTCCTCCCGGGCCCGCGACTTGAAGATCTCCTGCTCCGCGGCGCGCACGGTGCGCCCCTCGAGCTGGTTCTTCACGATTTCGAGGCCTTCGTCGATCTCCTCCTGCTCGACGCTCGCGCAGTAGCGGCCCAGCAGGAACTCGACGACGTAGGTGGGGACGGGATACTGGCGGGCGTAGCGCCGAACAAGGTCCTTCCGGACCAGGTAGCCGGGGAAAGCCTCGTTGGCCTTTTGGTCCAGCGCGTCCATCCGGAACTCCGGCGAATTCATATCTTCTCTCCCTTGCGGGTCGGTTGTTGGGCGAGGACGCGGCCATCGGCATCGGTCACGACGAGGACCAGGTCGGCGTCCTCGTACCGGTCGTCCGCCAGGACGAGGCTGGCGAGGCCGTCGGCGTCGATCGGCTTGGGGGATGAGACGACGGATTTGCCGGCGGGGGTGTTGAGGCGGAGGTCGGCGGTGAGGGGTGGCGGGTCGGAGGTGGCGGGGGCGCCCCGGACGCGGACGGCGATGTGGCAGCGGAAGCGGCGCCAGGAGACGGAGCGGATGGTGGCGGTCACCCGGTGGCCAGCTGTCCGCTCTACCCGGATGTCGGGGATGAGGCATTCCTGGATACTGAGGCCGCCGTGCGCGTACTCCGGTGTCTGGCTGAAGCAGGCGATTCCGGGCGGGGTGGCGAAGTGTTCCGCGGGGTTCCAGTGCCAGGGATGCAGGGGCGCGTCGGGCGTGGAGCCGGGGGCGACGACCGCCGAACGCGCCCACTTGGACTCGGTCAGGTGCCCGGGAAGCGTGACCATGGGCAGTCCGCTGGGCAGGAGGAGCCAGCCGTGGTCGGTGACAACGCGGACGGAACGCCAGCCGGCGTCGAGAAGACCGGTGATGCGGTCGGCGAGTCGGTCCAGCTCAACTTCGACCAGGCGGGCGAACGCGGCCGCGCCGTGGTGGTGGCCGTGCCTGTCGATCTCGCCGGTCTCCAGCCAGCCTCGGGCGCCGGCGCTCAACGGGATGTCCAGGGTGCCCGAACCGAGGATCTGATAGCCGCGCTCCGCCATGGCGTCGCGGAGGTCCTTTGCACGGGCGGGACGGCCGGAGTCCTTCATGGTCGGGCGGAAGTCGGCGCCGAGCCGCTCGCCTGCGATGTGTCCGGCGACGGGAGTGACGGCGGGTTTGGCGGTGGCCGTCACGGTCGGCGTCGCGGCCCAGCGATGATGGACGGCGGCGGCGCACTCGAGTGCCTCCAGCCGTTCGGCCAGGCGGCGGCCGAGCTCGTAGCGGAGTCCGTCGACGAAGACGATGCACTCATCCTCGCCGGCGGTCACCTCGGGCTGGCTGGCGGCGGCCGGAAGCGGTGTGCGGTCGATGGCCGACTGCAGGGCGCGCGCGGAGTCATCCAGCCAGGGCGCGATCAGGTGGTGGACGGCGGCGGAGATCGTCTCCTCGTGCTCGGCGGGGGCCAGGGCGAGGGCTTCCCGGGCGCTTGCGTCCGCCGGCCAGCCGCGGTCGGCGTAGGCTTCGGCCGCATCGTCGGGAGTCGCGCCGCCGATCGCGGTTCGGGCCGACTCCGCCAGCCGGGCCAGGGGCTCCAGCACCGCCGCGAGCGGGGAGCGGCCCAGGTGCGCCCACACCCAGTCGCGGCGATGGCGGTGCTCCTCCTCGAGCCGGGCAACCTCGTCGCAACCGTCCGCGTGGGAGAGTCCCGGAACCAGGGCCAGCGCGTCTCCCACCGACTGCTCCTCCTCGTCGTTGAGGTCCGGCCAGCGCTCGCGGTCGAACTGCAGCACGCCCGCGGGACGGCTTCGCTCGAGCACGTCGGGCACTCCCCGGAACACCCCGGGCGCCTCGCTGAAGCGCTCCCACACATCGGCCCAGCGCCCCTCCCCCCGGCCGAGGAGGGCGCCGGCGGACACATCCGCCTCCGTCTCCGGATCGAACCCGAGTTCGTTCTGGCACTCGGTTCGGAAGGCGTTCCAGCGGTTGTCGTCCAGCCGGAACCGCATGAGCTCCGGGTTGCCCATCCAGCGCAGGATGTCGCGCGATACGTCCACGCCGGCCATGCGGTTGAAGTCGGCCGCATCGAGGCGGCGGCCCTTGAGCCGCTGGGCCGGAGCCAGCGCGACCTGGTCGAGCGCGCCCAGCAAGGCCGCGTTGGTTCCCCGGTCGGTGGCGATGTCGAGGCTGGGGCCCTTGGGGGAGCGCAAGAACGCCGCCACCGTCCATTCGCGGCCGTTGGGGTGATGCCAGAGGGCACCACGGTACATGAGCTCGACAAGCGGCCTGAGCTCGCCGGGGCAGTCCTCGCCGGCACGCAGCTGGCCGCGTTCGACGCCGGGAAGGTAGATGATCGGCGGGCGGTCGTGGGGGAGGTCGGGAACATCGATGGCGCGGTCCACCACGCAGCGCAGCCAGATGGCGGGACCGGTGCGGTGTTCGGGGCGATAGTCGCCGAGGACGAGCAGTTCGGGGATGCGGGGAAGGGCGGCCGGGATGAGCGCGCGCCATTCGGTGCCGGGGTCGGTCCACAGGATGGCGGCCGGGCCGTCCTGGCCGCTCGGGACCGAGGCGCGGGCGCGCAGGGAGCGGGCGAGGTGGTCGAGGGGGGTGGGGCCGCCGCCGGGAGTCGGGGGAATCCGACTATGGTCGGTCATAACCGGGCGATTCCAGTTCATTTATTTCTGAAGTCGTTGGACAACAATGATTTACGATTCCAGAAGACGACTTCATATTGCGCCTTGAGAGATTCATAAGTGATCGGGGAAGGAACGAGCCGGAAAAACGGTCCGTTCCTATCAATTTTGGTTTCATATCTCGCGATTTCCAATTCATATGTTTTCCAACTCCATGCTGAAAAACGATTTACGGAGTCGCATAGTGATTTCATAACGGGATTCTCGGCGCGCAAAAAACAATTTCATTCTCCCAGAACGGCGGTCGGAAGGTACCGGGTCCCGCGGCGCTCGCCTTCGACCCGGAGATAGCCATGCTCGACGAGGAACCGAAGCTCGTTCAGCGCGGTGAGCCGATCGACGGTGAAGAGCTCTCGGTAGTCGGCGTTCTTCAGGGACGGACGACCTCGGAAGTACTCACGGAGTCTCGGGAGACGCCCCTCAAGCACCTGCCGCGCGGCCTCGAGGTCCGGCGCGATCCGGAAGAGAGGCGGTCTACGGAGATCGGTTTCGACGGGGACCACAATGCCCTTGTCCACGAGGTCCGATATCCGGTCGCGGGCTTCATGTTCGCCCACCGCGTTGATTCTCTGGTAGTCTTCATAGGTGAAGCCGTCGGGACGCGCGATCAGGATTCTCTCCTGGTCGTCGGCGACCGGAAGCTCTCGAACCTCTCGGCGCCAGTCCGGGTTCGCGGTTTCGTACACGGGTTTGTTCAGGAGCGTGATCGTGAACAGGCCGGACTCGGACGCGATTCGCGGCTCGTGCAGGAAGCCGTTCTCCATTTCACGGAACACGCGTCCGATCCCCTCCCCCTCGTCCCGCATGATTTCCGCGTCGGCGAGCACGCGCACCAGCATAGGGTTGCGGCTGGCGTGGGCGCGGCGTCCCTCGCGCAGCGCGTCAATGGTGACGGGTGGGACCAGCTCACCCGGGCTGGAGACCTCTAGGCGGTCCTCGTAGAACCAGATCTCGGTCTCCCGGCCCTGCATTTCGTAGTCGCGGTGGGCGACGGCGTTCACGACCGCCTCCTGCCACGCGAAGTCGGGATACTCGGGCGTGTCCTCGAAGAGGAGGCCCGTGAGCTTTTCGGTCCTGCGGACCTGGTGGCGCACCAGATCCTTGATCTCGTAGATGGCCGAGGCCAGCGGAGGATCCGCCCGTCCGATCTGCGTCACGTTCCGTCTGCGCCCGTACTCCATCTCCGTTCCCGCGACGCGGAACACTCGCAGCCCGGCGCGTGGGTGCCAGCGTAGCGCGGGGCGGCGGGCGAAGAGCAGGAGAGCGGCGTTGGTCACCCTCCAGTCGCGGGCGTCACGCTCGATGAGGCCGTAGTAGTCGAGGGCCTCGATGACGGGACGGCCGCCCACCGGCGTCTCCTTCAGGAAGGACTCGGCAAGCCGCAAGTCCAGGTGGTCCACGGTGGCCTCCGGCCGGAAGCGTTTCTCGTAGCCGATGACACGGTACGCCTGCTTGCGCTGGTTGATGGTCTCCTGCGGCTCGCGGACGATCCGGGCTCCGACCCGGTAAGGAAATCCGTTCCCGTCGATCATGACGGCTTCGGGGGAAATGGGGACCTCGAACGCGAGGATCTCGTGGCAGTCGTGGGTGAGGCGCGCGCTGCGACAGTGGACGGCGGGGGTGAGCCTGCGGTGGGGCACCTCGAAGAAGGTGTCCACGACATGGTCCGGGTAGCCGTGGCCGGTCGCGGTACCGTCGTCGTCCACGCCTACAAGCAGGAGGCCGCCGTCCGCGTTCGCGAAGGCGGCGACCACGTCCGCGATCTTGTCCCGGACAACTCGACGCGGGAGGGGTCTGGGCGATGTGGAGCTGCGGTCCCATGCCGACTTGAATTCTACGAACTGGCCCTCGCCGCGGGAGAGGATCGTCTGTAGTTCCGAGGTGGAGAAGAGGGGAGGGGTCATGGGGACACCGCTCCGCCGATTTCAGCACCGAACACCGACTGGTCCATTAGTTCCTTGATCCGGGTCTTCGCCTTGGGCGGCATATTCACGAGGCCTCACTCTCACCAGATTCAGGAGATTCCTTACCGTTACGGGCGCCGTACTCCGACCTGTTCTCCTCCCGATACCACCGGTCGGCCACATGTCGTACCTCCGGCAACGGATCGTCCCGGCCGATCTCCAGCCACCGCCGTACGGCTGGCTCTCCGTCCCACCCCCCATGTGCCAAGACCTTAGCGACCTGGATGCATCGCCAGCGAACCAAGGGAATGTCTAGACCGCCTTCCGCTGCGACCTCCCGGTCGTAACGAAGTTCCTCGGCCAAGTAGCCCAGACCCTGGCATACCAACTCCCGAATAATATCCTTCTGATGGTCGATGCCGCGTTCGAAGATCCACTTGGCAGCGTACAGGGCCTCGGCCAGAATCGCTTGCCGTCGCGTCGCAATCGAAACCCCGATTTCCCGGATCAGGTGCTCTGGAGGAGCCGCAAACGCAATGTCGGGATCACCCGCCCACACAATCCATCGGCGCAAGGAATGGACGGCACTTCCGGCTATCTTGACGTCATCCGACACTAGCGCGGTGGACATCAACAGGCTGATCTCATCGCGTCTCGCCGGGAGCGCATTGGCGATGCCCGGTAGTATTCCGTAGGCCGGAACACCAATGTCGTTCAGGTCACCTACCTTCTCGTAGAGCTGTTCTGCGCGCGATGAGGGAAGCTCTACCTCCGTAAGGATCCAAGACAAGCCATAGCAAGCACCACCAAGCGACTGCTTGAACACCGACTGCCTCAAACCATCTATGTCGAGTGACGATGGCGGAATCCGTACGTTCGTCTCAGCCCATCGGCCAATCACGCCGGTGAGATAGGCCTTCTCCCTTTCTGTCAGTTCAAGCGCCCTCCCGTGGCGCCTGAGGAACGGGATGCTCGCCCCCAACTGCCACAAGATGTCGTCGGCCTGCTGAGGATCATTGTGAATCACAGACAGCCCGACTGCACCGGAGTAATGCATGTTCGTTAGGCGCAGCTTCTTGGGGTCACCCCGAAGCCACTTGTGTCGGAAACGCTCTGTGGCAATGTCCACGGACGGCTCCGGGAGAACCATGAACACGAAGTCGTGTAGCGAAGTCTTCAAAGGCAACTCACTACTCCTAACGCCGTCCTTTTCCCACAGGACTATGGCCGCGCGCGTCGCCTCGCTCTCGGTCAAGCGATCCCCCATTGTGAGGATGAACAGCCTTTTCGCCGCACGCTCCCGCGCCATGCCCTCGGCACCCAAGCTCCTAATCACTATCTCAACCACCGCCCTCCAGCGTTCCTCGTTGTCGTGCGATCTCGGCGGTGGCACATCGCTCGACGACAGAATGTCCGCGGGCTCAGGGAACCACTGCCTTTCGGTCGCGGGGCCATCCATCCCAGCAATAGGCGCGTCAAGCATGTCGAGAATGTGATCGGTCCGTTGCTCGTCGGAGAGACTCGCCCAACATCGCCTCAGCATATTCCCTAGTGCCTCATGAACCAGTATTTCAGACACAATCGTCGCGTCCGTATAAAGCGCGAGCGCGTCGTGAAAGAGCCCTTCCGCGTCGCCACCGTCCAGCCGAAGAGCAAATCGTGACAGCGCTTCCATCGCCACACGAGTCTGCTCGGTACCCTGCATGTCACGCTCCGGTGCGGGCGCCTCGATGCGAGGATGTGCGTAGGCCAGCAATCTTCTGGAGGCAGCGGCAAGCTCGCGGGACGATTGCACTGATAGTGCCGCCACGCGATCCCTGGCCAAGACCCGCAAGAGAGCTTCATCTTTGTCATATCGCGCAACGCGCAGCAGTTGACGCATCGCCACCGCCGGATCAGATGTCGCCAAGCGTTCCGATGCCAGCTTGATCAGATGAGCCGAGATGTCAGTGCTATCGATAGACCATCGTCTTCCGATGAAGAGGGGCAGGCCCGCCACTTCCGATAGCCTGATGCTACGGTAGGCCGCCTCCCTTAGCTGTCTCTCCGTGCGGCGCGGTGGCTTCTTGGGCGGCATCCCCAGATCAAACTGCGGCGTCGCCTCATCGCGACGATTCCGTGCCAGCGCATTGCGAAGATAGTGAAGCTCCATGGAGGGATCGCAATTCACCGACGAGAGTTGGCTCCAGCGGTCCTGAACATTGGCAATCCCGGCCCGGTTCGCCATGCTCCATAAGGCCCACCCTTCCCGCGAGGGCCGTGTGACATCTCCGGTGCTGTGCGGCATCGCCCTGATCTCGCTGAGCGCCCGTTCGACAAGTAGGACGGCTTCGTCGTCCCGTCCCACTTCCCTGAGCAAACCACTCTTTCGCATCATCCAAGCGGGATCACATTCTGTCGTATGCCATTCGTCCAGAAGTTGCGACAGTGCTTCATAATCCAGCGACCACGCCGCCCACAGACCCCGTTCGTGGCACATCCGGTGCTTGATGTTTGGATCGTCACCGCAGAACGGCTCAAGAGAAGTGATTCGGTCCTCAAATTCGGCCGCGTCAAGCCGATACCTCGCCTCTGTCACCAGAGCCATCGACACGTTGCACCATGAGCGCTGGATCAATGGCCAGTCAGCGTCCTTGACACGATCGCCGTAAACGGTTCGCTCCTGGTAGTCGACTGCGTTGAGAACCTCCTGCGCGGCTGCAACCAGGTCGTCCGGCAATCTCATGAGGACGAGCTCATGCCGCCAGATGATCTCGCGGACGGCAGCTAGGCGGTCACTCGCTTCTATGCCCGACAGCTGCTCCAAGATGAACGGGGTCCAGCGCTCGGTCGAGATTCGCAGGTCTCGCCGCGTACCGGAAGGCGCAACTAGCCAACCAGGATAGCATTCCCGGTTGTGAGCCCAAACACCCAGCGTCTCCGTGGCAACCCGCAGACGATCGGCTGTGGAAGCCTTTGCGGAAGGCTCAATAGACTCCTTCCGCGGTTCAGTAGACACGTTGGCAACTATCGGTTGAAGAGCTGGATTCCGCTCGGGGCAGAACCCGTCACCTCGTGGAGAGGGCCACTCAGACACCTCGTAGGGCTGTCCGCACTCCAGCGTCGAGAGTATCCATTCCGTAGCGTAGGCGTGTCGGAGGTCAGGATCGTGTGGCCATTCCTCGGCTCGTGGGTGTTTGGCGAGATCGATGGCAATGACCTTGCGCTCCTGCAGCATCCGGCGTGTCGGCTCTGAGAGATCCAAGTAGCCAGCCAGATAGATCAGCGGTGCAGCCTCACCCAGATTATCGCGCACCCAGCCTGACCATTGGAGGAAGTTGGGATCATTGCCGGAAAAGCCGATCAGGAAGAAAACCGTCTCCATCATTGCCTGTTGGACAGTGCTGACGAGCGGCGCGAAGAGGGACGGATACCGACGATAGTCTTCGTCGGTCAGAATGAGGCGCGAGTGCCGCAATGACCCATGCAACTTGACAATGCGAGGTCGTGCACTAAAGGGTATGTCCTCCTTACTCCTCACAACCGTGTACGCGCGATCTGAGGCATGTTCACGTGTCCGTTCCAGCAACCTGTCCCAGTTTGTGGTGAAGACATCGGCCCACGGAAGGCGGAGCAGTCGCTTGTGGGCTTCTCCCGGCCTGAAGTCATCGTCGGGCACGAGCTTTCTCAGCGTGTGCTGCAAGTCCTTTACGCCAAATGTACCCTCGTATTCTTCGGCCAACCTCAGGATCCGCTCCGGCGGCAGCTTTCTGGTTTGTGGGTCTACATCTTTCCTGATGTCTCGTTCGGGATAGAGCTCGATGTGCAGGACGCCCGCAATGTCGTCCAACATGGGGAGCGGCTTGCAGTGCTCTTGGAGTCCTCGGGCATTTCGACTAAACCCACTTCCCACCATGACCGATGCACCGGCACCTGCGGGCTGCCAAAGGGCCTTGCGAACCTTGTTGATATGACGCTGGTCTGGAACCGTCATGCTGTATCCCCTTGGTTTCGGACGCGACATCGAGCCGCTCTCTTGCATGATGTCGTGTAGTGCAGGCCATTCCAGCGATTGCCGTCGAATTCCGCTTCCGGCGCCGCCATGAAGTCAGTCCGTTGGTCTACGCTTCCGTCACCCGGAGACCCCCAGAACCACGGGAAGTCCTCGCGCGGCCGCAGCTCCTCGGGCTCCTTCCCCCTGTCCTTCTTCCAGGTGATGTTCGGCTTCCACCGCAGAATGCCCGCACCCGCCCGTCCCCCTCTCCGCAGCGACGCCCGCATGAAGGGGCGGATGTTCAGCCGTATGCCGTCGTCGATGTTCGGCTCCCAGCCAACGGCCTGCCCGTGCAGCGGCCGCCACCTGACGAAGATGTCGTATGGAGGTTCGCCCGTGAGGATGAGACCGAGCTGCTCCTGCAGGTCAAGCGCCGCTGCGAGACGTGCGTCCGCGCCGGGTACGCCCTCGCTCTGCTCGGTCCGTTGGCGGTCAATCCACTCTCCCAAGTAGGCGAAGTTGAGCGATTCGAGGGTGCGGCGTCCTACCCCGTCGAGTCCGGCCAAACGGTGGTAGTTGACGAGCGCGTGGAATCCGTCTGGGCGGCCGTCCCAGACATGCCAGATGAACGGACGGTTGTGGAAGAGCGGGCAATGCTCACGGAAGAAGTCGTCGCGGAGCCAGATCTCCAAGGATTTCGGTGGCTTGCCCTTGGAGGGGGTGGCGTCGAGGAGGGCGCGTTCGGTGGCGGCAGACCATTGGTCCCCGTAGGCCGCGGCCAGTAGTGCGCGGAGGCGGTCGGATGCGCTGGCTTCTCCGCGAGCGACGGGAAGGCAGACGATGCCGTCGTTGTCCGCGAAATCGTCGAATGCCCGGCAATCATCCGCGACGATCCGCTGCTCCGGCGCGAGGCGCATGTCGGGATCGAGCTCGGCTGGCCAGCGGTAGCCGAGTAGACGCGCGACGGCGACCTGAAGGACGTTGCCGTCGATGCGTGGGGGGGCATGAGCCGTAGTCTTAGCGGTTTCGTCCCAAGTGACGCTGCGGCAAGGGTCGCCATGGAAGATCCATTGGGTGGGATCGTCGGTATAGGGTTCCGGGAGGCCGTGGGGGTATTGCTCGGTAGCGATCTTGTTCCAATGATCAAAGTCAAAAGGAACCTTGACAAGAGTGGGATAGGTTACTTTCAGCGATTGATCCAACATGCGCAAAAGCTGACCATACCGTCTGGACGTGCAAAACGAATAGATGGCCGGCAGCTGACGTGCGTCATTGGGTATGAGGATGCTTGTATTATCGTCAAAACTCTCTCCGCTGTACAATGTTACAGGGATTTGTCCGATTTGACTCACGGCGATTCCGACACGTCCCCAAGCTTCCAGCCCCGTAATCACAATGGGGACGCCGGTCTTCTTGAGTTCATGGAGTTGCCCAGCACCTCGCTCCCACAGCAGCACATTCCTGCGGCCACCGAACGTTACCGTGGACGCTACCGTGCTCTGCTGCCATATCCACTTATTGCCGACGTTCGCCAACTCCCAGAAGGCTCGACCGAATCGCGCATAGTCGGTGGTAGATATTCCATGGTAACTGCTGGCGTAATCACTCAAAGGAGGATGTGGTGGAAGTGGAACTACCAACACCGCCGAATCCGGATTCCTCACCTGCTCACCCTGCTTCGACATCACGACCTCAGCACGCCCGCGCAACAGCTTCGCCTTCTCGGCCGCCTTTATCGGGCGGCGGCCACTCGGCGCCGACACGTCCACCCCCGCCATTTCCCAGTCACGAACCGGGCGCCCTTCCGAAATGACGTCGAGCGCGACGTTGACCACATGACCGCTGATCGTCTCGAACGCACCCGGCCCCAACCGCGCCACCACATTCCATGTCCGCCCCGTCAGCATCCTCTCGCGCAGCTTCCGGTACGTCTTCAGGAACAGCCAGTTCTGCGGCGACACGACCGCCATCGTGCCGTTGCGGCCCAGCCATCTGAAGATCCGTGACACGAAGACGGTCGCGATGTCCCCCCTGGCGTCGCCGTGATGCGTCTCCGCGAACGTCCGTAGCGCGGCCCCCTGCTTTCCGCGCGCCAGGAACGGCACGTTGGTCACGACAAGCGTGTACTCGCCCTGCAGGATCTCGGCCGCCCTCGCCATCCCGGCGGCCGCCATTACCCTCTCGTCCCGGCTCCTAGACCCTCTCTCGTGCCGGATGGCGGCGACGAGCGATTTCCGCAGCGAACTCAGATCGGCCTGAAAGAGGTCGTCGCCGACCAGAGATCCCGGGTCCAGCAGCGAGCCCAGTTCGGGAGCTTGGCTGAAGAGCTTGTGGAGCCCCACCATCGCCTGACGCACGGGACCGGTCGCGAGGGACGGATCCCGTCCGAACAGGTCGGGATCGGCGGCCAAGCCCGATGAGCCCTCGGCTCGCTCGGCCACCTGAATCCACTCCGCCTCCGATGCGTTCGGAGCCAGGCCCGAACACGCGATGTTCAGTCGCGGCAACTCGACCGGGTCTCCCGCCATGCGCCAAGCCGCCAGCGCCAGGTTGAACGCCGCGATCTGCGTGCAGCGCGGGTCGATTTCGAGCCCGTAGAGGTTGTCGCGCAGAACGAGACGGATGGCCTCGCCGACCGAAACGCGCTCTTCGGCCACGCGCAGATGGACGAGGAGCTCGAACGCCTCCACGAGGAAATGGCCGCTTCCGCAACAGGGGTCCAGAACGCGAAGCTCCGCGGCCGAACCCGGCCACTCGGGAAAGGCGCCCGCCGCAGGACGCCAGGGACCCGTCCGCTCACCATCCGCGTCCCTCTCACGCGCACCCCGCACGAAGCGCAGGTACTCGAACCGGTAGCCACCCGGTTCCAGCTCGACGGCCCGCCGCAGCTCCTCCTCGTCGTCCGCGTCGTCGGCCAGATCCCGGCGACCCGCGAGGACCTTCCCCGCCCGCCAGGCGCCTATGGTGTTGTGCAGCAGGAAGCGAACCATGTAGCGCTCGGTGAAGAGCTGGGTGACCGCCGGAAGCTCGTCGGCACCGATCTTCGCACCGCTCCTGTTGACCTCGTCCTTCCGCTCGGCTTGCCAGAACTGGTAGGTCCAGCCGAGCGAGTCAGAGGCGGTGAAGACGGCCTCCGGCAGGGATTCGACGTGTCCCTCGAGCGCCTGCTGGGTCTCCGGGGGCAGCTTCAGGTCCAGCACCGGATCGTCCCGGTCGAAGATGCGGGGCAGCATCTCCTGTGCGCATCGTCCGGCGAACCCCCACGGATCCAGCCCCTCGTCGCGGGCGAGCTCGCGGCAATCGTCCAGAGAGATCTCGGCGCCGGACTCGGGTTCGATGAGGAGCCCGTTCTCGGCGAGAAATCGGGCGAAGAGCATCCGGTGCCAGTGCTCGTAGGCGACTTCGTGGGCGAGTCGCGAGATCTCCTGGGTGCCGGACTCGCGGTCGTGGCGGTCGCCGAGCTGGTGGGCGCGGTTGCGTAGGCGGTTTCGGAGGGACTGCTCGGAATCTGTCGAGGAGTCGAACGGGCGGCCAAGGTGGACCGCGAGGGACTCCAGCGACTGGCGGGCGCCCGCTTCGGCGGTGCGGCGGGCCTGCTGGATCACGCGGGCCAGCCGGGTGCGGAGGTCGGGGGGGAGGGGGGTCATGGGCTATGGCTCTACTCGGATTTCGGGGGAAGAACATTCCGCGTAGATAGGGAGGGTCATGGGGTGGACCCCCAGAGCCATGCACCGCACCCGAGTACTACGAGTGAGATTCCGAAGAACACCCACGGCACAGATTCCTCAACCATGCTAAGCCGCCGGTACCTACGCCGATCACGGCCCTCACCCAATAGCTCCCATTCGCGATCGAAGAACCGATATGACAACTTCGCTTCAAGCTCTCGTAGCGCCTTGAACTTTCCAGAATTGAGTTGTCTGTGCGATCGAAGCACCGAACGCCACGATACCGCCAGAAGAACACCGACCACTCCGGCGAGACAGAGAACGGGACCGACGTACTCCGCCTCCCCATCTATCCGTAGTAGAGCTCCACAGAACACCATCAGGGCGACAAGAAGGCTGACGTACAGACGATTGGCAGCGAGCCGTCGCTGGCTCACCTGGTCCGCAAGTGTCGCGTGCAGCTTGTATATCTCCATGAGTTCCTCACGTTTCTCCATCAGTCCAATTCCCGAATCGCGTCGACAATGCTCTGGGTGTTCCAGCGAACGATTCGATCAGCCGCATGTTTCACCGGAACGGATGTCCGCTGACTCCCCCGAGGCAGGATCGCGATGATCGGTTTCCGCTTGGCGAATCCAGACGACGCCAGATCGATCTCGATATCGATCCATTTGCTGTACGTCGCGTACACACCCGCGAGGACGAGCACGACTCCGCAGGGCATCATCTGTTGGCGAATTGCCGCCCGAAGCGCGCTCTTGCTCGGAGCCTGGTGAATGGGGTCGTAGCGCGGAACGGAGTAGTTGCGGAACCGGAAGTATGATCTCTTCCTGAGGAGCGCCACGAGCCGGTCATACTCATCCGAATAGGTCCAAGAATGGCTGATGAAGAGGTGATGGGTTCTCATGTCGTCCTCCGAGGGAGAGTTGAGATGGATTGGTAGCGGCTGTCCGGTCGCGTATCGCAAACCAGCAAGGTTGCGGTGGTGTTGTGCGAGGCGATTCCCGACCTATCGAGGCGCTTCGCTCGGTCGTCAGTCATTTTCGATCCGCCTCCCGGTCTGTCGTCGGAGCGCCTCCCCCGGACTGCGCTTGCTTGCACGATCACCGGGTCCTCCCGCAAGAGCACGAAGTAAAGCACAGTTGACATAATGTCACGTGAACATTACATCGCGGACCGCCGGAATATGAGATCATGGATTCGCCTCCAGCCCACCCATAAGCCACACGTCGCCAAGAGCGCCCCGAGTTGGAGCGACACGTCCTTCGCACGTAGTGAACCGTCATGTCGTCCGGCAGCGCTCCCGAGCTCGTCACCTCGATCCGGTCGCTGAACACCTCGAGCAGGATCTGCGTCCCGCACTCCACGTAGTCGCGGTGGACGACGGCGTTCACTGGAGCCTCCCTCTTCATCGCCGATACACCTCGCGGCGGTGGCCGATAGCAGCGATGAGCACGGTGCGAGTGGCGTCCTCGATGGTGTAGATGATCCGGTAGTCGCCGGTCCGGATGCGAAGCAGCCCTTCGGAACCCTGGAGCCTTACGGCCTGGGGCGGTCGCGGGGCCGTTGCAAGTCCGTCGATCGCCCGGACGATGCGGCGGCCTGCGGTCCGATCGACGATCTTCCTGAGCGCCCGTTCGGCCGCGGGCTTCAGGTAGACGGTGTATCGCGCAACGTCGGTCAAACCGCACGGTCGTCCTGCAGAGCGAGCTCCGCCCTTATCTCGTCCCAGCTCCGCCGCCCTGGTTCCCCGAGCGCTTGCCGGGCCGCCTCGATGTCCATCCGGTCCTCGATCGCTTCGAGCAGCTCGAGGTCCTCCGGGCTGACGAGGGCCGCAACCGGCTTTCCATACCGCTCGACCGCGACCCGCTCGCCATGGTGGACCACGCGGTCGAGGAGGTCCGATATCGTGGTGCGTAGCTTGGTGGCGGCAACTCTGGTCATGGATGTTCCCTCCCTTCTCGGGGTGACCCGGTGTTTACGATGTCTACAAAATATACAACATATACACACCCCCGCATGACGGCTCGGTCGTGCGCCGGGATGGACCATCGACCAGCCCTCACCGCACGATCACCGGCCCCTCGCGGACCGCCTCCGTCAACTTCCTCTCATGCTCCGTCACCCAGCGCCGCACCGCGTCCTCGTCCTCGAGCGTCCCCAACCGCACCTTCACGCAGCTCACCTCCGGCTCCCCCTCCCCCAACCGCCTCCCCGCCTCCTCCAGCGCCTTCGCCACGCGCGCCGCGACCGCATCGATCTCCGACCGCCACGCCGCCAGGCTCCGTGCGTCCAGCGCCCGCTTCAGCGCCTTGTCCGTCTCGACCGACAGCGGCGCGGGCGCCACCAGCCCGACCTCCTCCAGAACCGCCCGCCGAACCGCCTCGTCCAGCTTGGCCCAAGTCGCGTCGCCCGAAAGCCGTTCAACGGCCCCCTCCACCGCCTCCCCTAGCACCCGATGCCGCTCCGCCAGCTCTCCCCGGAGCGCCCCCGCCACCTTCGCGAGGCACGGTGCAACGTGGTCGGTCTCATCGAGCAGCGACCGCTGCCGCTCAATCGCCGCCAGCTCCTTCCCCACCTCCCCCGCCACCACAACCTCCCCATCACCGTGCGCACGCAAAGACACGGCCAGCTCCCACGCCCCCAACCGCCCCGCCACCCGCTCCCCAAGCCCTTTCCACCCTTCGATCGCGGCCTCGATCTCCGGCTTGGCCTCAAGGATGGCCGCCAGTTGCTCGCTCCCCGTCCGGTGCGACAGCTCGTCCACGAACCGCGTATCGGGAACGGCCGGCAACGGCGCATCCCCCCCCGCCCCCTCCGCCAGCCCCGTCAGTTCCCTAAGAAACTCCGCCGCCCGCAGCTCCTCCTCACCGGTCCTGGCGCGCACCCCGAGCTTTCCGAACAGCCCGCGGAGCGCGACGCGCTGCCGAGCGGTCAAGCGCACCTTCTCGGGCCGGAAATCGGACTTGGCGATCGCCGTCTGGTCGAGATCGTCGGTAGCGACTGGACGACCGTTGCGCTGCGCCTTGAGGTGACCGTTGCGGTGGAGCGCCACCAGCGCGGCGTCCACGGCGTCTCGCGGCCATCCGTAGGGCGCCGCCTCCAGCGTCCTCCGCACCCTGGAGCCCCGGGCGCCGGCTCCGACCACATGCAGTACCTCCTTGGAAACCTCGTGGTCGGACACGCGCCCGTCCCATCCCACAACGGCGAACGGCTGCCCCGAACCCTCCCGCGCCCGCTTGGAAGCTACGTGCCAGGCGCGATGGTCGGCCTCCGGGAACCTCGGGAAGAGCCGGGCGAGCGATGCGACGGCACCCTTTTCGAGCTTCGCCAACAGGTCGGCGCCGTGGATCTCGTTGCCACCGCCCTGCAGCACCCTCGCGGCCCGCACGATGACGCGGACAATTGCGTCGCGGGCTGCCTCGGCCCCGGCGAGCCTGCCCTTCATGCTCTCGCGCGCTTCCCGTCCTTCCTTCGACGCGGGGTTGCCGCGGCGGTCGAGTACTCTCTCGGCGGCCTCCACGCTCACGATATGTCTACGCAGCTCCTCGGCGCTCCTCTTCGGCAGGTGCACGTGCAGGACGGCGTCCTCGATCCCGCGCCGTTGCGCCTCGGCACGCACCTGAGCCCACGAGCCCGACCATTCGTCGCGCAGCCACACGCGCACGGCGTCGCCCTCGGCCGAGTCGGGGTCGGTGCCCACATGTAGCGCCACCTTCCGCCGCACCTTGGCCGCGCCCTGCACCGGCCGCACGCGGCTCACAACCTCCTCGACCGCACCGCTCAGCAGCTGGTCCCGCCGCGCGGCGATCTCCACCTCGCTCCGCGCCAGCGCCGTCCGCTGCTCCCGAAAGGCCCGCTCCCAGTCGGCGCCCTCGGTGGTCTGGATCCGGTACTCGTCCGCCACCTTCATCAGGACGCCCTCGGCGGCCAGCTTCTCCAGTTCGCCCGCCACGCGGTTGCGGAATGGACCGGAGTCGCTTGTGATGTCTTTCACAAGCAGATCGGCCAGGGTCCGGGAATCCGCCCGCACCCCGAGATCCACTGCGTCCTGCCGGGGTAGCTTCCCGATCAGGAAGACCACCCCGCACAAGTCGGCCCGCAGCGTACCCTCTTCGGTGCCGTCGTCCAGCTTGGCGATGCGGGTGTTGATCTCGTTCAGGAGCACGTCGGAACCGACCAGGTCGGCGGCCAGGGCGCGGAAGAGGTCGCTCGCGGGGATAACGGTTCCGAGCGGCTCCCCGGCGATCGCCCGCAGCGAGTCATGGAGGATCCTCAGCTGGGACCGCAACTGGCTCTGGGTACCCGACGGGTCGGCCGTCTGAAAGCACGCCTCCCAGAACCGCCGGCGGGTGCGGAGCAGGGGATAGTCGCCGACGGCGAGCGCCTCGTCCTCCGGGCGCACGGCCAAGCGCGTCCCCCGAAGGTGCCTCGACACTTCGCCCGCGTGGTCCGCGAGCAGCTTCTCGATCTCCGGCGTGGCGCTGGCCTTCTTGCGGAGCAGCACTTCGCGCGTGACCGCCTCGACCTCGGCGTCGGAGAGTTGGACGGCGATCCGGAAGCGGTCGCTTAGCCATTGCAGCGCCGGGGTGCCCGCCGACAGCGCCGACTGTCCCGATGCCACGAGAAGCACCCGGCTGTCGAACTGGACCTGAAGGGCCTCGGCCAGTTCGGTGATGGTGGCCGAGCGGTCCTGCGCTTCGTTGATGTACTGCTGAACCTCGTCCAGCACGAGGATGGTGAGCGGGATCTCGCCGTCCGGCGCCAGCGCCTGTCTGGCTGCGGTGACGAACTGCTCGGTCGTGATGTCGGTCCTCGGCTGAGGGAACTGGTTGAAGAGGAGCTGTCTCGCCGCCTTGACGTCGTCCGCGAAGGTCGGTTCCGCCTCGATGAGCGCCTTCGCGATGACCGGGCTGACGTAGAGGTTATGAAGCTCGCGCACCCAGTCGCGCCCGGCGGCCTCGACCGCCCCACGCACCCGGTCGAGCAACCCGTTCTCGCGCAGCCAGAAGCAGAAGCGGGCCTGGGCGTACTGTTCGGGGAGCCCGCAGGCGGCCAGCAGGACCGACAGAACCGATAGACGGACATGGCCGACGTTCCCTCCGAGCAGCGACCCGGCGGCCGCCACGAGCGGAGCCCGCAGGCGGCGCGACCGGACCTCCAGCTCCCGCAGGGCCTCGCCGACTTCCGAAGGCAGCCGTCCGCTGACCAGCCCCCGCGCCGTGGCCCCGTCGTCGAACTTCGTATCCACCCAGAGGTGCTGCAGCATCTTGAGCAGGTGCGACTTGCCGCTTCCGAAGAACCCGCTCACCCACACCGCGTCCTGGCGTGACGCGTCCAGGTTGGCCAGATAGCGTTCGAGGATACGCTGCAGCGCGTCGGCGAACTTCCCCCTGCACACGAAGGTCTCGAGCTCGGCGCGGATCTCGTGTATCTCCCCGGGGTCGGCCCCCCGGGTGATCCGGGCCTGGCCGTTGTTGGCCAGCCGGACCTCGAGAGGGTCGCGGTCGAGCGTCTGGTGGATCTTCAATGGCGTCCGCGGGTTCCTGTGGCTACGGCACCCAGGCCTCGTGGAGGGTGATCGGCTGCGCGAGGTAGCTCCACCCGTCGCGCGCGTCGAGCAGGCGATAGTTGTCGTCGTTCTTGGTGCCGGGGAAGAACACGGCCAAGCGTCCGCGGATCGACGGCTCCACGGACTGGATCAGCTCGGAGACGCGCAGGAATCCGTATAGGGACGCGGCGCCGAGCAGAGCGACAACCGTGTTCTCGTCCGCCTTCTCCAGCTCTGACGAAAGACGTCCGGCCGCCTCCTCCCTGAATTCGCCCTCCAGCTTCATGTCCAGAAGCTCCGGCTCCTCGAAGTAGGCGTCGCGGTATTCGTCGCTTGCCATCCACTCCGCGAACCACGGGGTGGCGTTGACCAGGCGCCAGCCGTGCCCGGCGTTGCGCGTGGCCTCCTCGAACTCGCCGAGCCGGTTCCTAAGCGCGCGCTCCCGCTCCTTGGCGTACACGACGATCATGACACGCTGGGCCCCCGCCATGGTCCGCTGCCAAGGCACGCCGATGTGGCGCCGGTAGATGGTTGCCAGTTTGGTGATCTGGTTCATGGGGCAAAGGTCCCGGGATCAAGCTGCCGCGTGTCGATCTCAACCACACTGCCCGCCACGCGAGCCCGAATCAACCCGAACCGCTTGGCATCGAGGGCGGGAGGGAGGAGGGCGCGGCCGCGAGAATCCAGCACGGCCGCCCAGTCGGAGTCGAGCAGGGACAGGCCCGCGCGTCCTTCCTGCTGGCCCAGCCAAAGCGCCATGGCGGCGGCGGCGGCGGTGGGGGCGACCCGGCGGCGAATCTTGCGGACGCGGCCTTCCAGGTGCCCGGATTGGGCCCATGAGCTTGCCGCATTGCGCGCCACCTTGTCGAGCACGGCGTCATTCATGCGTGAACCCACTGAACCGCGAATGGCGGCCGCAAATCGTGACCGGATGAGTTCTTCGCCCGGCTCCAGGGTCAGCACGGGGTGGGCGGTGGTGCGGAGAAGAGGATCCCGGGCCAGTGCGCTGAGAATGGCGAGCATTGGTTGCCCCAGCGGGTCGATCGGCCAGACGTGCCGAAGGACCCGAAAAAGGGCCAGCCTCGGATCGAGCCCGTACATCTCGGTCAGCCTCTGACGCGAGCTGAGGCGAGTCGCGTAGGTCCGTTTCCCGAGGACGTTTTCCTCTACGATGGCCGTCTTGTAATCCTCCCGCGTGGCGGTGGGAGGGAGCGCCGCGAAGAGCTCCGAAAGCTCGCGGAGCATGATCGTGCGACTCCCGTGCGTGCCGCGCGGACCGAAGCGGAAGCCCGCGCGCTCCATGGTGGAGTTGCGGGGGAGGGTGGCGATGGTATTGGGCATGAGGGACAAGATGTGGGGTGGTTTGCGGGAAGTCAAGTAGTTGGACGGCAAGTTTGCCGTCCAACACCCACAACTGATTCGCCAGAATAGCCTCGTGAGGTTCGTTTCGATTAGTTTGACCCACTCGCCCGGTCGGCAACAACAGTCAAAACGTTCGGTAACGGAGGATCTCACCCATGTCAGAAGAGCCCAAGACACCCCCACCCGGATTCCTGGCCCGCGCCCTCGGACATGATCTCGAAGTTGACGAGAAGCTCATGATTCGTCGAAGCAGAGTGCGGACTATGGTCACACACAGTGCTACTCTGTTCCTGTTTCTCGGTGGGGCACTGTTGATCGGCTACCTGGTCGTCACGGGAAACGGGGACCCAAGCAACGGCAGAGTCGACAAGGCGATCGACCTGTTCCAGGCAGTTCTCCCGGTCGCCGCTTCCATCATATCGTTCTGGTTCGCCGGACGGATTAGCGACCAGAAGCCCAAAAGCGATTAGCCACGGCACTACGCCGATCGGGTGACACGCGGCTTCCGTAAGCCAGGCTTTACCAATAGTAAAGTCGCCTTTACATCCCCTTCGAGTCCCCGACCCTCGAAGTGTTCCACCCGCCTCAGTGTTGCGGACTGGCTCACCGTGCACGATGGCACCGTGAATGATGTAGCCGCCCGACGCCGTCTCTCAGTGTCGTCGCCGTGCCGAACGACGCCCGCTGATAGATAGCGTCCCACCTCACCTCAGCTCTTCCCCCACCCTCAAGCGGACGACGTACTGGATCCCCAACTCGTCCTGGGCGACCCCGGTGATCACGCCATCGCCGAAGACTGGCCGCGGGAAGCTGAGGAACGGGACCGGCGGCTCGACTCTCCCCAGGTGGAATCCGTCGGAGGAGAAGACATCCCACCCGGTCGAGACTCGCACAGTCGGCCGACGCTGCCACAGCGGATCAAGGATCCAGATGCGCCCGTCGCGGGCGACATTTATGGATCCCAGTACGTCCCTGTGTTTCGGAAGGTCGGCCACGCGGAAACCCGTCGCCTCTGACAGGCTGTCCAGCTGGCGCCGCTCCAGGGCGACCGGGGGTCGCCGCAGTTCCACAGTGAGCACGGTGTCGCCCGCCGGGTTCACCTTGTGAAGCCGGAATTCCCCCGAGTTTCCGAACCAGAGGTTTCCTTCCCGGTCAGCGGACCAGCGCGGGCGGGCGCCACTCGGGGCCGTAACCATCTGCATGCCCCGCAGCCCGCCCGGCCCTCGCGACTCAACCGTGCGAGTCGGAGGCGACACCGCCGCCAGCGCCAGGGTATCGACCACTGACACACCCAGGTTCCGAATCTCAACCTTGAAGATGCGCGGAGCCCACGGCGGGGGTCCCCAGTCTTCTTCAAACAGAACCCCGGCAGAAGTCACGATCGGCTCCCAGGACCGCGAATTGAGTACCTCGTCGTGGTGCGGAGCAGTCGCGAGGACATTGCCGAGCGAGTTGAAGACCGTGAGCCTCCTGGCCCGGCGGTCCATGGCCCACAGTCCCGTCGGGTGCCACAGGATGCCCCCCAGCTCGGCGAACTCGCCGGGACCTTCCCCCCTCCGGCCGAAGCGCCTGAGGAACCCGCCCTCCGAGTCGAACACCCGGATTTCATGCCACTGGCCGTCGGCAACGTAGATTCTGCCCAGATCATCCACTGCCAGGCCGATCACATCGCCGAACACCGCAGGATCCGTTGAGGAATCCCCGGTGACCGCTCCGATGCGCAACTCCTCGGTGAGTGTCAGAGCACCGGCGCGGTCGGCGGTGGCCAGGTCCGGGTTGGATACGTACACGCGTCCGTCAAGCGTATCCACACGTAGATCAGTCGCTTGCTCGGCAGTACCGTCACGTGCTGGAAAAGCCACGAGCGCGACCAGGCAGACGACCGCCGTCGCCCGGCCGACCGGGCTTGCAGTCCTCCGGTCAGCTACTCTCGCCACGCCTTTGCTCCCTTCTGGTACACATCGCTCTACCCCCCTCCCCCACCCCCCTGAACCACTCCAGCGCCTCGGGGTTCGCCAGCGCCCCCACATTCCGCACCGGCTCCCCGTGCACCACCGCCCGCACCGCCAGCTCCACGATCTTCCCGCTCCTCGTGCGCGGAATATCCGGGACCTGAAACACCCTGGCGGGCACGTGGCGCGGGCTCGCCTGCGTCCTCAGCACGGCCCGGATCCGGCGCTCCAGCTCCTCGTCGAGCCGCACTTCGGGCGCCAGCCGCACGAAGAGCAGCATGCGCTCGCCGGCCCCCCACAGCTGCGCGATCGAGAGCGCCTCCGCCACCTCATCCATCGCCTCGACCGGGCGGTAGACCTCCGCCGTGCCGATCCGCACCCCGTGCACGTTCAGCGTCGCGTCCGAACGGCCGTGGATGACGTAGCCGCCCGACGCCGTCTTCTCCGCGTAGTCGCCGTGGCACCACACGCCCGGGAAGCGGTCGAAGTAGGTGGCGCGGTAGCGGGAGCCGTCGTCGTCGCCCACGAACCCGAGCGGCAGCGACGGGAAGGGCCGCGTGCAGACCAGCTCGCCCTTGCCCGCTGCGAGCGGGGTGCCGTCGTCGGCGAAGACATCCACGGCCATCCCGAGGGTCGGGCCCTGGATCTCGCCGGCGCGGACGGGCCGCGTCGGGATGCCGCCCACGAAGCAGGCGCAGAGGTCGGTGCCGCCGGAGACGGACGCCAGGTGGACATCCGGCCTGACGTGCTCGTAGACGTACTCGAAGCCCTCCGCCGAGAGGGGCGAGCCGGTGGAGATGACGGTCCGCAGCGAACCCAGGTCGTGCGACTCGCGGGGGCGGAAGCCGGACTTGCGCAGCGCGTCAAGGTAGCCGGGCGAGGTGCCGAACAGGGTCATGCCGGTGGCCTCGGCAAAGTCGAAGAGCGCGCCGTTGCCGGGGTGGACGGGGGAGCCGTCGTAGAGGAGGACGGTCGCTTCCGACGCGAGCGCCGAGGCGAGCCAGTTCCACATCATCCAGCCGAGGGTCGTGTATTGGAAGACGCGGTCGCCGGTGCGGACATCGCAGTGGAGCCGGTGTTCCTTGAGGTGCTGGAGGAGGACGCCGCCCGCGCGGTGAACGATGCACTTGGGCACGCCGGTGGTGCCGGATGAGAAGAGGATGCAGAGGGGGTGGTCGAAGGGGAGGCGGTTGAAGGGGATGTCGGCGGGGGGGTGGGGGGCGATGAAGTCGTCGAAGGGGATGGGGGCGGTGATTCGAGCGGTGTCAGGGCCGGCGGCGGCCGCGGGAGCTGGTCCGGTCGGCGCGGCCGCAGAAGTCGGCCCCTGCCGGGTGCCCGCTGCCGCCGGATCGCCGGATCGTGCCGCTGGGCCCGGGTGTGCGCCGCCGCCCGCAGCGGGGTTCGCTACGATCACCGTCCGCTCCACGGTCGGCAGCCCTTCCAGGATGCGCGCCAGGCGCCCCAGCGTGTCGTAGCGCTTGCCGCGGTAGCTGTAGCCGTCCGTGACGAAGAGAAGACGGGGCTCGACCTGGCCGAAGCGGTCGATCACGCCGCGGGCGCCGAAGTCGGGCGACGCGGTGGAGAGGACCGCGCCGATCGAGGCCGCCGCGAGGAGGATCACGATGGCCTCGGGCACGTTGGGGAGCAGCGCGGCGACCCGGTCGCCGGGGCCGATGCCCGCGTCGCGCATGGCCTGGGCGAGGCGCGAGGTGAGGTCGTGCAGCTCCCGCCAGCTCACCACCCGGCGCGCGCCGTCCTCGGACCAGGCGATGATGGCCGGGTCGTCGGTGCGGCGGCGCAGGAGGTTCTCGGCGAAGTTGAGGCGCGCGTCCGGGAAGTAGCGGGCGCCGGGCATGCGGTCGCCGTCGACGAGGACGCGGCCGCCGCGCTCGCCGACGACGCCGCAGAAGTCCCACAGCGCGGCCCAGAAGGCCGATTGTTCGGCGATCGACCAGCGCCAGAGGGGATGGTAGCCCTCGCCGATATCGTGCCCCCGCGCGGCCAGCGAGGCCGTGAAGCGGACGAGGCCGGGGGCGTCGGCGCGTTCCCGCGAGGGGGTCCAGAGGGGGGGTGGGGGGGGTGTCACAGGCATGGGACTGGGCCGCGGCGATACGGGGGCAACCGGCCAGGTTCGGGCAGATCTCGGCAAGTGGCGCAACCTCGGGCCGTCGAACCGCGCCCGCAACCCCGGGCCGTTTCTCCCAAACCGATACCGACTCCACGCAGGAGTCCGTGGATCGCAGTATAGTATCATTCAGTATCAGAGGATGATACTACTTGCTGCCCGTTGCGGGACACACCGAGCCCGGCGACGCGACAAGGGCCCGCTGCCGCTCCGGTTCCAGCGCCTATTGGGACCGCTGGCCCGAGCCCCCTACGAGGGCCCTGCGGACCGCGTCCTGAACCTCCAGATCGCCGAGGATCAGACGAACCGCCGCGTGGGCCTGATACCCGACCGTCCGCTCGCCCACCACGATACGGCCCTCCCCGACACCCTGGAGTCGGCCAGCTCCGACCGGGGCAAGAACGTGATGGCTTCAGAACGAACCGGAGCGGGCGGCGCAACCGGGGCGTCGGCCCGGCAGAGCACCTGAAGCCCCAATGACGGCGAGAAGTCACCTAAAGTCAATCAGGACTGCACGATCTGCGTTTCTCGCCGATGGACTACACTTGGTTCCGCAGTCCCGTAGAAGCGGGAAAGCCGGGACCAAACGG